>DASYXT010000086.1:0-1946 GCA_035934555.1 Verrucomicrobiia bacterium
TCGGGCGGCGGTTACGCGGAATAGCCGCTGCACATTGGATTCATCGCCAGGCGTGTTCCAGGTCCCGTCAAAAAAGAGTGCCAGTTTGCGCCCCATAGGCTCCTCTAGTCGCCCGGAGCGCTGGGCGGACGCTTCCATAGGTCGAGGGCATGGTAGACCGGCTGTTGCGCCAAGAAAAGTTGTGTCCGGTTTCGGTTAGCTCCAAAGAGCGAGCCGCCAAAAAGCGACGCCGTGTCGAAATGGAAAATGGGTGACTCGATACCTCCTTATACTACAACGGCGAAGTCGCCGCAACCAATGACACTGAAAAGGTAGTGGCACGAATTGCGCCAAAAGTTTTGTTACCCGGGAGGGGGTTGAAAGAGCTGTTAAACGATACGTTGTGCCAAAAGTCGGGTTACCCTGGCCGAAATGGATAAAAACATGAGTCAGTCGACCCGAATGCAAGTTTTGGAGAAGTTGCGGCGGCGTTATAAAACGGCCGGCGCGGAGCACAAGACCAAGCTCATTGATCAAGCCGTGCAGTTGCTGGGCTACCATCGTAAGGCGGCCATTCGTGCGTTGCACCAGGCGGCGGTGCGCTCAACCAAGGGTCCGGTGGTGCTGAGTGGGCGACCGGTGAAGTATGAGCCCAACTTGTTGTTGCCTTGGCTGCGGCCCATCTGGCAGGCCAGCGATTACGCCTGTGGGCGGCGCTTGGTGGCGATGTTGCCGGAGTGGATCCCAGCTTACGAGCAGCACGAGAAGCGTATGCCTGGGGAGGTGCGGGAGAAGCTGCTGTTGGCGAGTGGACGGACGCTGGACCGATTACTCGAACCGCTCCGGGGCCAAGGAGCAGGCCGTTCGCTGACGCGGCCTGGCACGCTGTTGCGCCAGCAGATCCCCATTCGCGGCAGCCTGTGGGAGGAAGGCAAACCGGGCTGGCTGGAGGTCGATACGGTGGCTTTGTGCGGGGGAAGTGTGGCTGGGGAATTTGTGTGGATGGTCGATGGAGTCGACTACGCCACGACGTGGGTGGAGGTGCGGGCTATGTGGGGACGAGGCCAGGCTGGCACCTTGGCGGCCCTGCAGGATATCGAGAGCAGCTTGCCCTTTTGCTTATTGGGCTTGGACAGTGATAACGGGGGAGAGTTCCTCAATCATCACGTGCTGCACTGGCTGCAGCAGCGCCCCCGACCGGTGTTCATGACGCGCAGCCGACCTTACAAAAAGGACGACAACGCGCACGTGGAGCAGAAGAACTGGACGCACGTGCGGCAGTGCTTCGGCTATGAACGGCATGATAATCCAGAGTTGGTCGAGCCGATGAACGGGCTGGTCAAAGGAGCCTATGGGCAGCTGCTTAACTACTTCCATGCCAGCCTCAAGTTAGAGAGCAAGGAGCGCGTAGCGGGAAAAATACGCCGCATCTACGGCGCGGCTCAAACACCGCTGGCACGGGTGTTGGCCAGCACGGAGGTGACAGAGGCCACCAAGAAACGCTTGCGCGAGCATAAGGCAAAGTTAAATCCGTTTGCCTTGAAGCGGGCGGTGACACAGAGCATGAACGTGATCTCAGCCATGCGACGAGACCGCGGCCAAGCATGAGACTAAACCTTTGTGAATAACTCTGCCCATCCGACCTCCCCCCGGTCCCCCCTCCGTAAGAGTCCTTCCACGCTCGACCGCAGGGGGGGCGCGAGCTGGGGGCTCGCAGCCCGCCCCCCTGCTCGTTTTAGCTCGCTTCGAAACCCACAAGCAGTTAACCAAAAACAAGAGCCATTGGGTAACACCCTTTTGGCACAACGATACCTCTGCTCGGGTAACAGTTACTTTTGGCGCACCGCGTGCCGATGGTTGGGCGCATCGGCCGCTCCCCTCCGACCAGGAGCCTCGACCAGGCTAACCCCCGCCACAAGACTTGATCCGGGTGCATCGGCCCGTCGGGTGCATCGGGTGCAATCGGG
>DASYXT010000094.1:0-2866 GCA_035934555.1 Verrucomicrobiia bacterium
CCCGATTAAGAAGGACAAATTGTTCTACTTCTCGAATGTCGAGTTCACGCGCGACTACTTCCTCGCCACGCAGGGGGGCACGGTTCCAACCGATGCCATGAGAAAGGGCGACTTAAGAGGCCTCCTGGGCAGCATCCCGGGCGCGTCCAATGTAAATCCGGACTTCGTTTACGATCCGGCGACAGGGAAGTCGGACGGCACGAACCGAAGCCAAATCTTTGCCACAAACAATTCAGCCGACCCGACGACCTTCAACTCTCTGTGCAGGACCGGCGACCCCGGCAGCACATTGGTCGGCGCCGTCACCCAGTGTCCGAACGTTGTGCCCACCAGCCGCCTCAGCCCTATCACCCAGAAGCTCCTCGGGATGCTCCCGGAGCCGAACCTCCTCTCCACCAGCACTAACACGGCGTCGAACAACTTCCTTGCCCAGGGCGATGTTCACTTCAACCGCTTTACCACCGACGACAAGATCAACTGGAACGCCACAGACAAATTTAATATGGCCGGCCACATCGGGTTCCTCAAGTACAACACCTACAATCCGCAGATCTTCGGCGCGTTGGGCGGCAACGAGCTCAGCGGTTTCATCGGCAACGAGGGCGCGGCCTATGGACATACCATCACCCTCAGCGCGACGGGCAATTACGTGGCTTCCCCTAATTTCGTGGTGGACGTCACCGGCGGCTTTACCCGCCAGACTACGAACTCCGCGCAACTGGACATTAAAACCAACGAGGGCCAACAGCTCGGCATCCCCGGCACCAACGGCTCCCGGCCATTTGAGGGAAGCTGGCCGAGGATCAATATCAGCGGCTTCTCTTTCCTGGGGACGCAGAACAACTTCATGCCCTATTTCCGCAATGACCCGCAGGTTTTCTTGAGCGCCAACGCCACATGGATCCACGGCAAACACTCGGTTCGTTTTGGTGGCGCCTGGGAGGTCCAGCACCTCAACCAGGAGCAGCCGGAGTGGAACGCCGGCGGGACGGCATGGCCCGCCGCCGGAGGATTCGACGGCAGCTCCGGACCAACCCAGTGCAAATCCGCGGCGACAAGCGCCACCGCTTCGGCAAGCAACTGCTTCCAGACCACGCTTGGTAAGGGCAAGACGTCGGCCTCCAACAGCTTCAACGGCCTGGGGACTTTCCTCCTCGGTCTAAATACGGGCTGGGGCAGGAACATCCAGGTTCCCGATTTCTTCCATACCAATACGCAGGAGTATTCGCTCTACGTGGGCGATACCTGGCAGGTTACGCGCAACCTGACCGCCAACCTTGGCCTCCGCTGGGAGTACTATCCCTTCCCCACGCGCTCCGGCACGCCGAGGGGCGTTGGGCGGTATGACTTCACGAGCGGCCAGATGCTGAATTGCGGCGAGGGCAATGTTCCGCTCGACTGCGGCGTCAAGATCGGCAAGAAGTACTTCTCGCCACGTATCGGGTTGGCCTACCGCGCCTCGAACTCGCTGGTGGTCCGCGCCGGCTTCGGAATGAGCTTTGACCCCTTTAACATCATTGATGACGTGAGGACGAATTATCCAATTTTGATCCCGCTCAACCAGGGCACTCCCAACTCCCTCCTGGCTGCGGGTGTATTTGACACTGCGAGCCTCCAGAACACGCCGGGCGGCGAGTGCACAAGCTTCGCCAGTTTCTGCTTCGGGACTGGCGGGACGCTGCCCGTGGGCATTATTAACCCTGCCTTCCCAAGCCTGACGGCCAGCTCGAATCCCATTCCGGGCAACGTGAACCTGGCGACCACCGGGAACAGCATCAATCGCGGGTACATCATGTCCTGGAACTTCACGGTTCAGAAACAGCTGGGGCGCGGCTGGGTTGCCCAGGCAGGCTATGTGGCCACCCGAAGCGTTAAACAGCTTGGCCTGCTGGATCTGAACGTCCAAAGTCCCATCGCCCCGGCGGGCTGCGACCCGACCGCGGGCAAGTGCGGCGGCGCGGCCAGCCGGCCGTTCAACTTTAACGGCAGCAACCCGGCAATTTGCGCCACCACGGCCAGCACGGCTCTCGGCTGCCGAACCGGCGGGACATCGCTGGTCACACCCGTCGGTGAAAACCATTACGACTCTCTCCAAGCCACTCTCAACCACCGCTGGTCCAATGGCTTCGATATCGGAGTCGCTTACACCTGGTCGAAGACGATCGGCGTGGCGGATTGCACGGACGAGAAAAGCAACTGTCCGCGCATCTCTGTGCCCCAATTCTACACCCTGAACCAGGGCTTGAGTAATTTTGACCGCCCATCGAACCTGGGTGTTACGTTTATTGACGAGCTACCCTTTGGCACCGGTCGGCGATGGGCCAAGTCGGGCCTAGGCTCGAAAATTCTGGGCGGCTGGCAGTTGAGCGGCCTTCTCAGCTCGGTTTCTAATACTCCGATCCAGTGGAGCGCTTCCAACAGCTCCTTGAACACGGGTGGCAACCAGAGGCCGGATTTTACCTGTGCGCCGACTATCATGCACCAAATCGGCCCTGGCCAGCCGTGGTTTGATCCGGGCAATTGCATCTCAGGGGTTAACACCCAGCGCTTTGGCACCATGGCCTTCTACCAGTTTCACGGGCCGCACGATTTCGACATGGACGCGGCGCTCCTTCGGACCTTCAAGCTCACCGAGCGCTTCAATTTCCAGTTGCGTGCCCAGGCCTTGAACGTCACCAACACTCCGTCCTTTGCGAATCCGAGCGGCAGTTGCGGCAGCATCCCGACAGGCCAGACCAGCGGCTGCAGCAGTAGTATCGCCAATGGTGGCGGGTTCGGCACGGTCACTGGGACGTCCAACATTATTGCCCGGGAAAACAGTAATGGCGCCCGCCTGATCGAGTTCAATATGCGGCTGAACTTCTGA
>DASYXT010000095.1:0-43751 GCA_035934555.1 Verrucomicrobiia bacterium
AAGTGGTCGGCACTATTCAGGCAAAGCTGCACGCCACATTGGAAGCGAAGGTGAGCGGGCGGATCGACAAAATGCCGGTCCTGCTCGGTCAGGCCGTCAAGGCCGGAGAGTTGGTTGCCCGTCTGGATGCAGCAGAGATCAAGGCGCGCATGGAACAGGCTGAAGCAGCCCTGCAACAAGCCGAGCGTGATTGGAAACGCACCTCCGCACTCTTTGACCAACAGGCCGCCACGCGGACGGATTACGACGCGGCCAATTCACGTTACCGGATGGCCAAAGCAGCCGTGGCCGAAGCACAGGCGATGATGGGCTATGTTGAAATTCTGGCGCCGTTTGCCGGTGTGGTCACGAAGAAATTGGCTGATGTAGGCGACCTCGCCGCTCCTGGCAAACCGTTGATCGGCATTGAAGACCCGTTCATGCTTCAGTTGGAGGCGGACGTGCCCGATGCCATCGCTTCGATTATCCAACAAAATGCCCGGCTGGCCATTCAAGTCGACTCCTTGAAGGGCGAGCTGGTCGGCACCGTTGTGGAAATTGCGCCAACCGCCGACCCCGCTAGCCGCACTTTTCGAGTCAAACTCGATTTACCTCCAACTGCAGGTCTGAGGTCCGGCCAGTTTGCGCGCCTGATTGTGCCGGTCGGGGAGAGCAACTCGGTGCGAGTGCCCACCTCCGCAGTCGTTGTTCGAGGTCAACTGGAAATCCTGTTCGTAGTCACCAACCAGCAGGCTCAACTGCATTTGGTGAAGACGGGGAGAACCATCGGCGATGAGGTCGAGATTCTCGCCGGCCTCAATTCGGGTGAGTCGGTCGTAGTTGGAGGAGCCGACCTGCTGACTGACGGGCAACCAGTGGAGGCCAAGTGATGTCCGGCGCACCGCTCAACCGTCCGACCGGGGAAATCGGCTTCGCGGGGCGCATTGCCCGTGCCTTCATCGATTCGAAACTGACGCCACTGGTTGTCATCACGTCGATTCTTCTAGGCGCAGCTGCGGTCATCATGCTTCCTCGGGAAGAAGAGCCTCAAATCAAGGTCCCGATGGTCGATGTGCTGGTCTCGATGCCGGGGTTCAGCGCCAAAGAGGTGGAGGAGCGCGCGACGCGACCGATGGAGAAGTTGCTGTGGGAAATCCCCGGCGTCGAATACATATACTCGACCTCACGGCCCGGCGAGGGTCTCGCCATTGTTCGGTTTAAAGTCGGCGAGGACGTCGAGAAGAGCCTCGTTAAGCTTAATCAGAAACTGCAGTCCAACTTCGACCGGATCCCGCGCGGCGTCTCCTTTCCCCTCATCAAACCCAAGTCGATTGACGACGTGCCGATCCTCGCTCTCACCTTCCATAGCACGAATCACGACCACCTGACGCTCCGAAGGTTGGTCGCGCAGGTGGACGATGCGGTGAAGCAGGTGCCTTTGGTTGCCGAGACCTCAATTATTGGCGGTGCGCGGCGACAGTTGCGGGTGTTGTTGGACCCCACAAAGCTCGCCTCGCGCAACCTTAGCATGGCGGAAATCGTGCCGATGCTTACACAGGCAAACCGTCAGGCCATTGCCGGCGGGCTGACCAGCAACAACCGTGAAACAATCGTTAAAACCGGAGGCTTTCTGGCCAATGCGCAAGAGGCAGGGAATGTGGTGGTGGGCGTGTTCGGCGGCAAGCCGGTTTACCTCCGCGAAGTGGCGGAAATCAAGGATGGCGCGCAGGAGCCGTCGCAGTACGTGTTTTTCGGCGAGGGTGCGGGGCACTCCACAACGGCGGAAGAACAGCCGGCCGTCACCCTCAGTATCGCCAAGCGGCCCGGGGCGAATGCCATTTCGGTCGCGGAACGAGTTCTCAAGAAGGTCGAGACGCTCAAGGGACGGATCCTTCCTGCCGATGTGCAGATCTCCATTACGCGCAATTACGGCGAAACGGCGACGGAAAAGTCGAACGAACTCCTTCTCCACATGGGTATTGCTGTCATCGGCGTTTCCGTGCTGATCTTCCTCACGCTTGGTTGGCGCGAGTCGGCGATCGTGGCGATTGCTATCCCGGCAACGCTGGCGCTGACCTTGCTGGTCTTCTACCTCTACGGCTACACCCTAAATCGAATCACGCTCTTTGCGCTAATCTTCTCCATCGGCATTCTGGTGGATGACGCCATCGTCGTTGTGGAGAATATCGTCAGGCATTTCCACCTGCCCCAAAACAGGGGCCGCAATTGGTCAGCGATTGCCGTGGAAGCAGTGAACGAGGTTGGCAACCCGACGATCCTCGCCACGTTCGCGGTGATTGCAGCGGTGTTGCCCATGGCATTCGTGGGCGGATTGATGGGGCCGTATATGCGGCCCATCCCCATCGGTTCCAGCGCCGCGATGGCTTTCTCCCTGGCCATCGCATTCATCGTGACGCCCTGGGCCTCAATCCGGGTTTTGCACTGGGGCAAGAAATACTCCTCGCTGACTTCGGGCGCCGCCTTGGATAATGGCGTGGTTCACGCGCATTCAGAACATCCGGAAGACTTTTTCACCCGTTTTTACCGCCGGTTCATGGGCCCGCTCCTTTCCCACCGACGCTGGCGGTACGTGTTCCTTGCCAGCATTGTAGGGTTGCTACTGGTGGCCATGGCCCTGGTGGGCATCGGCTATGTAAAAGTGAAGATGCTGCCGTTCGACAACAAGAGCGAGTTTCAGATTATTCTCAACATGCCCGAAGGCAGTGCGCTGGAGCAAACGGCCCAGGCTGCTCGCGAGATCGGGGCCGCGGTGCGGGTCGAGCCGGAAGTGACGGATTACCAGGTTTATGCGGGTGTCGCCGCGCCGTTCAATTTCAACGGCTTGGTGAGGCACTATTTCATGCGCCGGGGCGCTAACATTGCTGACTTGCAGGTCAACCTGGTGTCCAAGGGCGAGCGGAAGGCGCAGAGCCATGACATCGCCAAGCGGGTCCGTCCGCGGGTTGCAGCGATCGCGGCCAAATACGGCGCGCGTGTCGCCGTCGCGGAAGTTCCGCCAGGTCCACCCGTGCTACAAACCCTCGTTGCCGAAATCTATGGCCCCAATGAGGAAAGCCGCCTGGCACTGGCACGGAAGGTTATTGATATTTTTCACAACACCAAGGGTGTGGTGGACACCGATTGGTATATCGAAGCCGACCAGCCAGAGGCGCGGTTCACAGTCGATAAAGAGAAAGCTGCGCTAAACGGCATCAGCGCGGAGACCATTTCAGAAACCTTGCGCATCGCGGTAGGCGGGGAGGCCGTAGACCTGCTCCACGTTCCGCGCGACAAGGAAGATGTGGACATCGTTCTGCGATTGCCGCGTGCCAGCCGTACCACCCCGGAAGAGTTGCTCGCCCTGAGAGTGCGTTCCACCGCCAATCCCTCGGCACCACTGGTCCCGCTGCGCGAACTCGTCAAGGTGGAGCAAACCATCGTGGACAAGAGCATCTACCACAAGAATTTGATGCCGGTTACCTACGTCATCGGGGATGTGGCAGGCGTAGTCGAGAGTCCGGTTTACGCGATCTTAAAAATGAATCAGGCCCTCCGCACGTTAGATACCCGTCAGTTTGGGGGAACTGGGGCTGAGCTTAAGGTCTATAACGCCGTCCAGCCCTTTACCGAGGACAGGCCATCTATGAAATGGGACGGCGAATGGCATATCACCATCGAGGTTTTCCGCGACCTCGGCACCGCATTTGCGGCCGTTTGTGTGCTGATTTTCATCCTCATGGTTGGCTGGTTTCGTTCCTTTCTGACGCCCTTGGTAGTTATGGCTGCGATTCCCTTCTCGCTTGTGGGCATCTTGCCCGCTCACGGACTTATGGGCGCATTTTTTACTGCGACCTCAATGATTGGATTTATGGCCGGAGCCGGAATCGTCGTCCGGAATTCCATCATTCTCGTGGACTTTATCGAGCAGCGCTTGGTGGAAGGAATGCCTCTCGAACAAGCGGTGGTGGATGCTGGGGCGGTCAGATTTCGCCCGATGCTGTTGACCGCGTTGGCTGTCGTGGTGGGTGCCAGCGTGATCCTGGCCGACCCGATCTTCCAGGGCTTGGCAATCTCGCTCATGGCAGGTGAAATCGCTTCGCTCCTGATCAGCCGCATGGCCGTGCCCGTCCTCTATTTCATGGCTTACAACCGCAAGCCTGCAACCAAGGCTTTAACTGGTCCAAGCGCCGAGCCAGAAAAACTTGCCGGCGTCCCACACGCTTAACCCATTTGAACCGAGGCACACGAATAGTGATTCCTCAAATGAGTATACAATGTTGGCGGGCGTGACTTAATTTGAATTTCAACATGAACGCCAAAACCGGCATTCCCGGAGCAGCACTGAATCGGGGAGAGTCTGTGCGGATGCTCGGCGTGGCGGGCGTCGGGACTTTGATGGCTCCATTAATAGTATCTGCCGAACTCAATCCAAAACGGACCCTTGGGGCAGCTCGTCCGCTTTCCGGAAAAGACCGACCTCATCCTCAGGACCGATCGCCCGCCATAAACGGCGGGGTATCGCGGCGGTGATTGCCCGATATCGCAGCTGCGCCGGACATCCGGACATTATTGATTCTCCGAGCGAACTGTACGCAAATGCAATATCATGGGCTTATCGAAAGATGCGAATGCCCTTTTCGATCATCCTCGACGAGCAATCGGCGCAACTGCGCGCCGATCGCTCTGGTTTCTCCTCGATCATAGGGCAATCCAGGAACCGGAGTGGCCAAACGGATTTTTGGCACAGTTTGACTCAGTCTGCCTTTGCTTGCCTGCGTTTTGGTGCGCGATCACCTCCAAACATAAAATGCAAAATGCTCTGTTTCTTGGGAAATTTGCGAGATGAGAACGAAACTTGACGAGTATTCGAATCCCTTCGCTCGCTCCATTTTTTTCCGGGGTTTTTCCAATATTCCACTTCAGTCGGGGCGGTTTCGGGGCAGCGTTTCAAAATCGGCCCCTCTCACCATTCCGCCCGGTAGCCTACCGGCTCTCTTGCAGATTCTTCGCGCTCGACCAGGCACATGCTAGCCCAAGGCCGATCTCGGCGAATTCGTCTCTTTGTGTGTGAAGGCTAAGGGATGGGAGCGACTGGCCCGGCGGGTCCATTCAGCCAGGGGTGAGGAATTGGAGTCGCTCAGCCATTACTGCACCGAACCGGCTGCAAAAGGCTTGGAAAAAAGGGATGCCTTCGCCGCCGCCAAGCTGTATCGGGCACTGGGCTTGTGGACTTGCCGGCCAAATCTCGATGCCCCAGGCGCGCGCGGTCGAGGACAGTCAATTTCATGATATTTTCTCCGCGCAACTCGCGAATGGATTTTAGTCCTGCACTAAGCAAGTCCTCGCGAACCCGTCTGCTCCGCCTCAAATCGTTCGAGATAGTATTCGGTCTCGGCAAACATCTCGGGCACGAAAGGTTCGCCCTCGATCATTTTTTCAATGGCTTTACGGTTGGTGCGCGCAGGCTCGTAGGCGGGATCGAGTTCGAGCGCATGGTCCAAAGATGCCAAGGCGGCGGCCTTTTTGCCCAGACCGGCAAGGCACAGCGCCAGGTTTCCATGGCTCTGGACGTGCCGGGGATTCTGTTGCAGGGCCCGCCCAAACATTTCGGCCGCCACACCATAGCGCTGCTCCGTGAGGTTCTCAAATGCCTGATTGAATAACTCCTCATTCTCGATATACGCCTCTAGCGTTGCGAACCCAGAGTTCTTCAGGACCATTTCTTTCAATTCGGTGATCCTGTCTTGCGCCAGTTGTGCAATTCCATCATCGCCGGAGGAATATCGGATTGCTTTGCGGAACGCCGCGACCGCAGGACCGATCCGGCAAGCTTTGATGAACGAACCGCCCAGGTTGTAGTGCGCCTCCGCGAAGGGCGGGAGGATCTGCACAGCCTTCTCGAAATACGGGATTGCCGCAACGGGGTCATCCTCAACCAGCCCAACGTAAATTCCGATCGCGTACTCAGTCATGTGATAGCCAGGGTGCCTCCGGTACAAAGACATGAGTGGCGCTCTGACGCTTTGGCGTTCACCACGTTCCAACCGCTGCAACAGGCGGTCGACTTCGGAGTCCACTTCTGGCTTTATCTCCGCAATGAATTCCGGGTCGGCTTGCTCAGCTCTCGGGGGCGGATTCGCTGCAGCGCGTGCCGCCGCGTCCTTCCAGGCGCAGCATCTCTTGTACTTTCTGCCACTGCCGCAAGGGCAGGGACCGTTTCGATCAATCGAGCTCATTAGGACTTAGGGCCTGTCTAAGGTTTTGGACTTCTTGCAGTCCAGATTCGACCGCATTAACAGCATCAGCTTAGAGCCGGGCTGCCTGAAGCAAAAAGCGCGAGTTATCAAATAATACTCACACCTTGTTCACCGGCGGCGGAAGGCTGCGCCAAATCACAGGTGCCTTTCGATGCATTGGTGCAGGCGGGTTTCAGCTTGCCCGCGCCGAGCGAATTGAACGACACCGCGCTGACTGAAAAGTTATGGGAGATCATTCAGGCCCTGGCCGAACGGCGGTTGTTCCTGGAAAGTACCGACCATCTGAGTGATCGGGCCCTTTATTGCTGGCTGTGGAAAGATGCATTACGCGAGGAATTGATGGGGTTCGGACTGCCTTTCGGCAATTGCCACCTCGATGTGCTCGGTGGCGGCAGCGAGGAGGACGTCATTCTCCAAATGCGCTATTACGCGAGCGAAGAGGAACGCGCCGATTTCGGCGCCAAGTTTCCTGAGTTCCCAATGCCGACGCGGGAAAGGCGGCCTTTCAATCGAGACCTGCACCTGCCCAAGCCTGAGCCTCCGAGCTGAGTCTGATCATCAGATTGGCGGCCTCGAGCAGTTTCACTAGCTCTGCGTTGACAATAGTTTAGAACTATTGGAAAGTGCTTCAGGGTATGAGCAGAGCCATAACATCGCATTTCGAGCGGCTGATTGACCGGTTTATTGCCAGCGGCCGTTTCAACAATAAATCCGAAGTCATCCGGGCGGGTTTGCGGTTGCTGGAAGAGCATGAGGCCAAGGCTGCCACCGCCACGCGCGAGGACCTGACCTGTATCATTCAGACCGCTCTTGAGGACCGGCGGCCCTTAGTTCCTGCAGCCGATCTGCTCCGCCGGCGTTCGCGCCGATGAAGGTATTGCCTGTTCTTTTCACCGGGCTTGCCGAGGAGGATCTCGACCAAATCGAAGACTATATTGCGGCCCGAGATCCGGCCGCTGCCGCGCGCGTCAGGAGTGCCATCGTTCGACAAAGCATCAGCCTCGGCAAGACTCCAGAAAAAGGAATGTGTTTGAGTGAGCCTCGGGACGAAACGGAAATGGGTGTCCGTCTGTGGCCGGTGGTCCGCTACCGCAACTATTTGATTCTATACCGTATTGAGCCGAGCCAAATTCGTGTGCTGCGCGTTTTGCACGCCGCTCAGGATTGGACTCGGTTCTTCAAGACCCCGTAGGCCCTTGAGTGCTGAATTCGCCCTGGTGCTGAATGGCGGCGCTGGAAATCCGATTTTGCTACCATTTGCTACAGGAAAGTGAAAAAACCTTGCCGCCCCGTGCACTTCGGTTTTCATCTCAACGCACCTTTAAGTGCACCTGGTTGCATCTCTTTGCAGGAACGGACCATCCGCAAGCGCTTTCGAATCCCTTCGCCCGCTCCATCTTTTTCGACTTTCCATAGTTACCCCATTATTAGGTCCACGGCATGATTTCCGAGGTCGGCCAGGAGCAGGAGCAAGAGCAGGCCGCTACGCACGCCGCACTGCTTTGCGCGCGGCTTCACGTTCAGGGTGTTCAAACGCGTCAGCGAATTGATCCAATTCCTGGCTCGTCATCCCAAGAGCCGCGCCGGCTTCACGCCATTTGGAGAGCGCCTGCTCAATCCGGCCAAGGATCTGCTTCGCCTTAGTCCGCGAAATCTGGAAGTAAGCCAGGACTGACAAGAGCGCCTCGATAGTGGCCTCAGGGCCGGTTTCCTCCGAAATCCAGGTCTTCAGTTCACGCACGCGGTCCGGGAAAGGGTTGAGGTCAAAGGCAGGCGCCAGCCGCCATTGTCCGTGGCTCACATGAAGAAATGCATGGTTGTGCAGATGGTCATCCACGTTGGTAATCAAGACGAAAAACGCCATGCGCCGCCAAAGCTCCTCCAAGTCGAGCTGGACCTCAGCACCATGGATCCGCAGGGCATCGACCATCTCGGTGTAAGAATGTTCCTGCGCATCAGCCGAATCAGCTCCCAGTAGCGTTGCCGCCGATACATACGGAATTCGCCCGCCGTCGTCCGTCCGGTCAAACCGCCGAATCAGCGCGACCGGCAGGCCGTCGCTGTCCACCAATCGGGCTTCCGCTACCCGGAGGCCCGATGTCTTTGCAAGCTGCATGGCCAGTACCTCGCCTTTGCTCACCGGCCGTTCATCTTTCACGCTGGGAAACTTGCCGACGGACAATCGGCCATCATCATCAACTACTGTGCATTTGGGCCGCATGCCGCCCAGCGAGGTGCCACGTCCACGCAGATAGGCGAGATCCGCGGCGGTTTCGGTCTCAGTCTCGACCGCGCGGGTTGCGCTCAGCAACTGCTTCAATTCGATGAGCGGAGGAGCCGTGCGGCGACCAGGCTCTGTCGCCTGACAAAATACGCCTGCCTCGTCCTGAAGACGCAGGGCGCCGACACGGCTCGCATCGTCCACCGCCAGCAGGAAATCAATGGCTTGGAGTTGGACCGCCTCCGGTTTCTGCCCCGTCCGGCGGGCTGCCTGGCGGCGCTTGGCGTGGTCGCGGAGGATCACCCGCCTGGCCCAGCCATCGGGCTCGGTGTCAGCAAAGGCCCCGTGAAACACCGAACCGTTAGGGACTCGGCGATGAAATTGCGGCCCTGAAACAAGTGGAAGCATCGGCTCAAGGGCAAATCGGTCCGGGGAGGCCAGCCAGCCCTCCGCATACGAAAAAGCGGCTCGCTCCCGGGAGGCGACGGCATCGTAATGCAACGTTCCCCCCCAGCGTGGCTCCTCGCCCAGGAAGACCTTGATAGTCCGTTTCATAATGGAGCGGGCGTGCTCTTGATGCGCACCCGCTTGGGCAAGCGCTCCTCGTCCAGGAGCAGTCCTTCTTCATCGTGTCGGGCATCCGTCAAATTGCTGAAAACCTCGCCAAAGCCCAAAACAAACAGCGCCATCGCGTAGGCGCCCATCGCCACGGACGCCTCACCTTTCTCGATGCGTAGATACGTGCCTTTTGCCAAGCCGGTTCGCTCCGCCATCATCGCAACGGTGAGACGGCGCTTTCGCCTGGCCAGTGCGAGATCGTGACCGAATCTGGCCAGCGAACGACGCAGCGGTATAGGAAGAACATCATGGATGGCAGATCGCATATACATACAATACATCGAACTCTAAATATCGTAAAGCCTCATGTATTGCACCTTATACATCTACTTACAATTCCCCACGCAAGTTGCAATGTCCGCATTTACCGCCATGTCTGCGGTTACGCGCCGCCGATTGATGCCGCCCTCGACGTCAGCGGCGGAAAATTTAAGGTGAGTATTCTCTACCATCTGCGAACCGGGATGGTTCGGATCGGCGAGTTGCGGCGGCACATGCCTTCAGTCATGCCCTTTCTCGAATACGCGCTCGAAGCCCGCTTGACGCGGCAAATTGCGAGCATAAATGTTGTCCCTGCATGCTGATGCAGCGCGCATTTCTCGTCCGATTCGGGGTAAAGAGCCTCCTCGCTGTGTCAATGGCCGGGACCTGGACGGTTCAAACCCGGGGCGCTGGGGCGGTTTACCCGGTGAAGGTAAGCTCGAATCATCGCTACCTGGTTGACCGTGAGAACAAGCCGTTTTTGATCGTGGGAGATTGTCCCCAAAGCCTGACGGTGAATTTGTCGCTGGCGCAAACCGAAATGTTTTTCTCCAATCGGAAAGCCCATGGGTTCAACGCCATGTGGGCCAACCTGCTCTGCACCGTTTATACCGGCGGGCGCCCAAACGGCAGCACGTACGATGGCATCCTGCCCTTTACGGGTTACTTGGCCGGCGGCGGCCAGGACCTGTCACATTACGATTTGTCCACGCCCAACGAACCTTTTTTCGCGCGTGTGGATGAGATGATCCGGCTTGCAGCCAAATACAATTTGCTGGTTTTTCTGGACCCGATCGAGACGGGCGGCTGGCTGACTAACATGGTCAACAACGGACCGGAGGCTTGTCTGAAATATGGGAAGTGGCTTGGAAGACGCTACCAACACTTTGATAACATCGTCTGGATGAGCGGAAACGACTACGAGGGGTGGCGGGACCCGCGCAATGACGCGGCGGTGACCGCCGTGGCTAAGGGAATCCAGGCAGCCGATACGCGGCACATTCACACGATTGAATTGGGGGGCAGCTTCGGGCTCTCGACGGACGATCCGAATTGGGCGGCGCTGGTCTCGCTCAATGCCGCTTATACGTATTTCCCGACCTATGCGGAGGTGCTCAAGGGGTATAATCGGTCCGGGCCCATCCCGGTCTTCCTGGTGGAGGCGTGTTATGATTATGAATCGCTTGGGCAGGAGCATAACGCCACACCGGAGACTTTGCGCCGCGAGGAGTACTGGTCCAATTTAAGCGGCGCCACCGGGCTGATTTACGGGAATCATTACTCGTGGACATTCGCGGAGGGCTGGCAGACCCACCTGGACACTCCAGGGGCGGCGCAGATAGCTAATATGAAATCGTTCTTCGAGTCGCGGCCGTGGTACAACCTGGCGCCGGATGACAAGCATCTCACGCTGACCGCGGGTTTCGGGACCTTTTCCAGCAAAGGCACGGTTGACGGCAACGATTACGCCACGGCGGCGCGCACGCCGGATGGCCGGCTGGTTATCGCTTACGCCCCGACGGTCCGGCCTCTGACCATTGACATGACCCGGCTCAGCGGGCCGGTCACTGCCCGCTGGTTTGATCCTGCCAATGCCGCCTACGCCGCCATCACCGGTTCGCCATTTTTCAACACTGGCACGCAGGCTTTCGTTGCGCCGGGCAGGAACCACGACGGCGACGGCGATTGGGTGCTTGTGCTCGAAGTCCATTAGGATTGTAGTTGATGCGTCCACTCGAAAAGGCAGTCGAGCAGGAACTGCAAACCGGAGCCGTGGCATTGCCACTTAGCTGGGCAGTTGAGGGCATGATGGTTTTAGCCCCGTACCGTCCCTTGGCACTGCCGCTTCGCGCCGAAATGCCGGTCAAACACGTCGTTGCAAGCGACCAATCTGAGCAATTTACAAACATTAGAGATTTTTCCGCGATGATTCGAATCCCTTCGCGCGCTCCATTTTTGTCTTCATCAAGCCTGGTCTTTCCGCGGCTTTTTCCCACTCTCTGATCGCGCCGGGGACGATGCTGAACAGGGGGTGAGCATCCGGTATGGTGACGACACGGAGGCGGCGATGAAGGTGCGGGGCCCGGGTGCGGAGCTTGGCCAGCAAGTGTTTCCATTCGTAAAGCAACTGGCCCTGGGTTTCCTCGATTTGGCCGCGGAACCTGGGGCGCGAGATTTTGGAGGCGTCGAAGTGGTAGCCTCGAAGTTGGGCTTCGTCGGCGATGCCGGCCAGGAAGGCGGCGATGGCTTGAACCGCGCGTGGGCGGGAGCGGAAGCGGGCGAGTTGCGGGTGTTTGGTGTAGCCGCGGGTGCGCCCCTGCAAAACTTTCTGAGCGAGCAAGGCCTCACGCCAGGCGGCAACGAGTCCTTTGGTATCAAGGTACCGTGGATGGAGGGTCCAGATTCGCATAGTGAGGCGGGCGGTGGCGTGTCAGTGCTGCCGGAGACAGGTCATTGTTGGAGCTGGAGCATACCGCAGGCGGGGGAAAGCCGAAAGCCGGGAGATGCTGGGATGGACCTTTAGGGGTTCTGTGGATCTCGAAGCCCGCGGGGATTGCGTCAGCCATCGGACTTCTTGCGTGTCGGCGACAAGTCACTCCTCTTCCACGCGATAGAAGCGATGTCCGTTCGGGCCGGGCGGCCCATTAAGTGTTATCACGCCTCCGGTGCCGGATACCTGAGGCATCGTCGTCCAAGTGGTGTCGGTCAGCGAATCTTTATACTGCAAGGCATATGCTTTGCCGCTCTGCGTCTGAACGGAAACGGAGAAGCCGCTGGGGCCCAAACGCGGATCGGTCGCGACGAGGGCCAACGCCGAACCGGTGAGGGCCAGGCTGTAATTCCAGCCCGCAGCCACTTGCTGCACGTTGCTCAGGTTCGACGGCACATTGCATTGGCCGGATTCGTTCCCGCCGTATGCGGCCACCGACGGTAGCGTTCCCGGCTGGATGGCTAGCCAATGATCATCCCCGGCGGCGATCCCCGTCACCCCACTGATCCCTGGTGGAATGGTTGGGGTCAGCCCCCAGCCGACAACGGTGCCGTCTGACTTAAGCGCCAGGCAATAATGCTCGCTGGCGGAAATCGCGGTCACCCCGGTGAGGCCGGACGGTACGATCGTTTGGCCTGCGTCATCCGCGCCCCATGCTACCACGGTGCCCCCCGAAAGCAGAGCCACACTATAATTCCAGCTTGCGGCAATCGCGCTGACGCCACTCAGCCCGGCGGGCACGTCGCATTGCCCATATAAATCCGAACCCCAGGCTGAAACCGTTCCGTCCCCATGCAACGCCAGGGCGTGAGAGCGCCCGGCGGCAATGGCAATCACTCCGGCAAGATTCGGCGGCACGTTGCACTGCGCGTATTGGTTGTCGCCCCAGGCCGTCACCGTGCCGTCTGATTTAAGCGCCACGCTGAAGAATGCGCCGGCCGCAACTGCGGTTACCCCGCTCAAGCCGGCCGGCACCTCACATTGATTGTCGAAATCGTAACCCCAAGCAACCACGGTTGCGTCCGATCGCAGGGCCAGGGAATGGTCCAGCGAACTCGAGATCGCGACGATGTCGTTCAATCCTGACGGCATGTTGGTTTGGCCGCCGCCCCAAGGCACCACCGTGCCAGGATTCGCCTGCGCGGGAGCGCAATACCAGGGCCAAGCCAGGCCAAAACAAAGCCACAACGCGGTTCGGGGATTCATTTTCATTTGTCTTTCTTTCTACAAGTCGGTTTCACGTGCCGCCCATTCTGGAACGTTGGACCGATAAAGCGAAAAAGGCTCTTGAACAAGTGGGGAATACCCCGTGGGGCTTTTTTCGCCCCCCCGGCGAGGCAACTACCCATGGCACAAAGAATCCGCGACTCTATTCTGGTGGCATGATTTCAAAGACCGTCCTGGCCGTGCTCGGGCTGGCCAGCCTGTTGCCGGTTGGTTGCTTCGCCCAGAACGAGTTGCTGCTCACCTTCCGCGGCAGCTATTACCAGGCCGACGCGAATGGGAACATCGTGGGCCATCCCGTCACCGAACAAACCTGGCTCCTCGAAGCCGCCGAAGCCGGCGGCACCACCGATACCAGCGGCATGGCCATTGTGTATCACGTGGGCGGGAGCGGTTTCGGAGACACGATCGATGTCGTGGACCGCGCGACCGGCGCAACCCTGACCAGCCTGCTAGGGCTGTTCTTTGGCGACCCCAGCGTCGAGGATATCGGGCATCTGCCCGTTTACAATGCGGCTGGCGATCAGGAGCGCCGCGTGGACCAGGTGTTCGTGTTTTACGGGGGCAATTTCGAGGCCGGAGAATCGTTGGGCTCCGCGTTCGTGACCAAACGCTTTCAGCAGGATGCCTCCGGTAACCGGCACGATACAGTCGAGGCCGACCTCAATTATCTGGCCCTGGCCGAAGGCACGAACGCGACCCACATGGTCGTGGGAACATTCACCACCACCCGGCCATTTGTCCCTGGGCAGTGAGTCAACTCGCACCGAAAGTTTACGCATGAAATCACTCTTACCCCTGCTTGCCGCCCTGCCGGTGTTGCTCGCGTCGCCGGCGATGGCCCAAAACGAATTCTATGTCACTTTTCGCGGCACCGTCTGGCGCACCAATAGTGTCGGCAATCTCACACCCAATCCAATCACCGAGCAAGACCTGCTGCTGGCCGCCGCGCAGGTCTGGGGCCGCACGGATGCCACCGGCCTGTCCCTGGTCTATCATGTTCAAGGCAACCCAGGACTGGGTGACACCATCGATGTGGTGGATTCCGCCAACACCGGCAGCTTTTACCTGAATTATTTTGGATTCTATTTCGGCGAGGCGACGCAAAGTACGCCGGACCGCGTCGCCCTTACCAACTCCACCGACACCATGGTCCGGCGCATCGACCACATTTATACCCAAACCGCTACTTTTTACACCTCACCCAATCCCGGCGGTCATGACATGGGCACGGGCTTCATCACGAAACGATTCATGAAGGATAGCAGCGGAAATCCCCGGGGCACGATCGATGGACAGTTTTATTGGCTGGTCCGCCCGCAGAACAATATCGGCGGGATGATGTGCAAAGGAACCTTCACCACCACGAGACCCTTCCCATAACGCAAAAAAAATGCGCGGTCGGCTGGCCGGCAGAGCTCAATAATCCATCCCGCCCTACTCCAATACTGAATTGGCAAATGGTCGCTCGGGAAGGTGCTGCCGCGTGCTCTGCGGTTTTGGGTCTTTTGGCGATCTTCCTGCCCCAACCTTCTGGCGCTTTGGCCACACTATCGAGCCTGGGGGTACAGTGCGCGCCGTGCGCGCCGAGGACCCTTTCCAATGTCCCAGGCCTCTGCTAGCTTGGCAGGCCTATGAACTTTTGGGATGAGTGGGTTGCCGAATGGCTGGAAGGCCTGGGCCGGCTGACGTTGCTGGCGAAAGAGACGTTGGCCTCTCTGCTCACCTTTAAGGTGGCCTGGCGTGACCTGCTGTACCAGATTTATTTTGTCGGCGTAAAATCCCAGTCAGTGGTGCTGATCACCGGCGCGTTCACGGGCATGGTGCTCGGCGCGCAAACCTATTTCCAGTTTCACAAAGTCAAAATGGACACCGCGACTCTCGCGGTGGTGAGCGTATCAATGTGCAGCGAGCTGGGACCGGTGTTGACCGGGCTGATGGTGGCGGGCCGGGTGGGCGCAGCCATCGCGGCCGAATTGGGGACAATGCGTGTGACGGAGCAAATCGACGCGCTGCGGACATTAGCGACGCACCCGGTGGATTACCTGGTGGTGCCGCGGTTGGTGGCGTTGCACACCGCCCTGCCACTGCTGACCGCTGAGTCCATCGTCGTCGGAATATTCGCCGGTTACCTGGTCGGCGTATATTTGCTCGGGATCGATCCCGCGTACTCGTGGTACAATATGGTCAAGTACACCGGCACGGCGGATGTGGCGATTGGGCTAATTAAGTCGGTGATCTTTGGGGGGATCGTCGCGATTATTGGTTGCTATAAGGGCATGTTCTGCGGCGAAGGCGCCGAAGGGGTGGGCCGCGCGACCACCGAGGCGGTGGTCTATTCGTCTATCACGATCCTGATCACGAACTTTTTTCTGACCCTGAGCCTTGGCCAGCTCCTGCACACCTTTTAGGCCATCGCCATGATCGAAGTCCGCGGTCTCAATAAGAGCTTCGGCGCCCACCAGATTCTGGCGGACGTGAGCTTTTGCATCGATAAAGGCGAATCGGTCGTGATCATCGGCCGGAGCGGCGGCGGCAAGAGCGTGCTCTTGAAGCACCTCATCGCCCTGCTCAAGCCCGACAGCGGCGAGGTGCTCATCGACGGCCAGAACATCGTGCCGCTTAATGAACGCCAACTCCTGCCCGTGCGCCACAAATTCGGCATGCTCTTTCAAAGCGCCGCGCTGTTCGATTCCATGACCGTCGCCGAAAACGTCGGGTTCGCTTTTCGCCGCGACCGTACGCTGGCGCCGGGGGAAATCGCGCAACGCGTGGCGCATGTGTTGGAGCTGGTGGAGTTGCCGGGCATCGAGGAAAAGAGCCCCTCAGAACTGTCGGGCGGGATGCGCAAACGGGTGGGCCTGGCCCGCGCGATTGTGTATCAGCCGGAGATTGTGCTGTATGACGAGCCGACGACCGGGTTGGACCCGGTGGTATCCGACAGCATTGATAAACTGATTCTGCGGGTGCGGGACCGGCTGAAGGTCACTTCGGTGGTGGTCACTCACGACATGCGCAGCGCGCGCCGTTTGGGCCAGCGCATCATGATGCTGCACGATAAACGAATTTATGCCACCGGCACTCCGGAGGAGATTTTTGACTCCCCCGATCCGGTGGTGCGGCGGTTTGTCGAAGGGATATCTGAAGATAAAATCTTATGAAACGTCTGGAGTGGAAAGTGGGGCTGTTCGTATTGATCGGGTTGGTGGCGCTGGCTGGGCTGCTGATCGAGTTCAGCAAGAGCGCCAGCTTTTTTCGCCCGACCTACACGATTCTGTTGCGAGCGCAGAACGCCGGCAGTTTGCGACCGCGGGCCCAGGTGCTGATGTCCGGCGTGCAGGTCGGCACCGTAGCGGACATCACGCTGGCGCCGAACGGCAAATACGTCACGGTCAACCTGGCGATTTATAAACAATACCGCATCTACAAAGATGCGCAATTTGTCATCGAGCAGTCCGGGTTTCTCGGCGACCAATACGTCGCCATTGTGCCTACCGCCAATGAAGGACCGTACTTTTCTCCAGGTGGAGAAAATGTGGCGCAAGCCGAGGCGCCGTTTAATCTGCAGGAGTTCACGCGGTCCGCCAGCGGGTTCATCACGCGCATCGACGACACGATCAAGAAGCTCAACGACTCGCTGGTCGAGGTGCAGCGCCTGGTCCTCAATCCCACGACGCTCACCAACCTGGCAATGACGGCAGCCAATCTGCGCACCGCCTCGCAACAGGCCACCACGACGCTTGGGCGTTTGGATGTGCTTATCGCCACCAATGGGCCGGCGCTCAACTACGCCGTGACGAACCTCGCCGGCTTTTCTGAAGGGATGCGGCAATTCGCCACTTCGCTCAACGGCCTGGTGGACACCAACGCACCGCAGTTCAATGCCGCCGTCAGCAATCTGGCTGATTCGGCCCAGTCCCTCAAGAGCCTGATGGCCGATGTCCAAGCCGGCCATGGTCTGGCTGGGGAAGTGCTCAAAGATCCGCAGTTGGCCCGCTCGGTTTCGCAAATTATGTTTAACCTGAGTGTTACCACCAGCAACCTCAATCGGAACGGGCTTTGGGGAATCCTCTGGCATCATAAACCCCCTGAGCCGAAGGAGCCGCCGCCGAAAATATTGGAATCTCCCAAGGCCAGGTAGCCAATGCGCGTAGTTGTCCTGAGCGACATCCACTACGCCAGCGCGCAAGAGCAGGCCCGCGGCAGCGATTTCGAAGTCGCCGCGGTCGTTCACCCGCTTGGCCGCCGGCTACTGCGTTGGTACCGGCGGTTCATCTGGCTGCGCGAACCACTGCAGAAGAATTATCTGCTCGACCGCTTTCTGGAGCGGTGCGGGGATGCCGATTGGGTGGTGGCCAATGGTGATTTTGCCTGTAACACCGCCTCCGTCGGCCTGAGCGATGACGCTGCGTGCCAAAGCGCCCGCGAGTGCCTCGAGAAACTGCGCGGCGCCTTCGGCGAGCGGTTCCGGGCAACCTTCGGCGATCATGAACTGGGCAAGGTTAGTTTTGTGGGTGGGCGCGGCGGGATGCGACTGGCCAGTTGGCACCGGGCGCGCAATGAACTGGGCTTGGAACCGTTTTGGCAGGTGAACTGCGGTCGGTACCGGTTGATGGGAGTGGCTTCATCGCTCGTGGCGTTGCCGATCTTTCAACGCGACACTTTGCCCGAGCAACTTCCGGAATGGGAGCGGCTGCGTTCAGGACATATGGCCGACATTCGCCAGGCCTTCGCCGGGCTAGCCGCCGACGAGCGGGTTTTGTTGTTCTGCCATGACCCGACCGCGCTGCCGTTTCTTTTGGAGCTGCCGGAAGTAGGGCAGCGGGTGAACCAAATCGAGCAAACGATCATCGGCCATCTGCACTCGAATCTGGTGTTGTGGGCCAGCCGACGCCTGGCCGGCTTGCCGCGACTGGATTTTCTCGGCCACAGCGCCCGGCGCATGAGTTCGGCGCTACGCCAGGGCCGGCTCTGGCGCCCTTTTAACGTCCGGCTTTGTCCGGCCTTGGCAGGGATCGAGTTGCTTAAGGACGGCGGCTATTTCAGTATCGAATTGGACCCGGAAGCACGCATGCCCGCTCAGTTCCGGCTCCATCCCATGCCGCGGTAATGTGGATTGGAGGGGGCGGGAACGGTTCGTCTGATGGCTCGTCCCCGTTTATTCAATTCTGGCAATCCATCGCGGTACCGAGGCTGTTCCCGCTCTACTGAAGAATTCGGGGACGAGGCCGTCTGACGAGGCCGTCCCCGCCCCGGTCAGTTCCCGCCGCCTTTGCCAAACATCTTGGCGGCCATCTTCATCCCCATCGCCTGCATGTCGCGCTGGCTGGCCAGGAATTGCTGATACGAATTCAGTTGATCAGGACTGAGAATGCTTTGCGCGCGGTTCACATACAGTTGATTCAATTGCGCCTGCTCGGATTGGAACTGGTTGATCTTTTCCTCGGTGAACATCGAACCCATATTCGCGCTGACATTGTTCTGGTCCGAAAAGTCGGTGGTAAACTTGAACTTCTGCCGTTCGTCGGTCATGGCTTGAAGCAGAGCGGTTTGCTGATCGGCATTCAGCGCGGCACTTGCGCCGAGTTGGTCCTTAAACGTGTTCAACGTCATCCGATCGGGGATGGTTTTTTCATAGTCCTGGAATTGTTGGTAATTGGCATCGCCGAGAAATTGTTTAATGGCATTGTCCGCGGCAGTGGTTTGGTCCTTGGTCTGCTGCATGAGGTCTGAGCGCTGTTGGTCGGTGAGGTCGCCACCGAGCATCGCAACGCCCATGTTGGCGCCTACCATCATTTTTTTCATGATGAGGTCTTTGAAGGTCGCACTTTGTTCCGGCGTTAATTGCAGGCTGCCAAAATAATCCGCATAAGTCTTTTCCACGATCGGGCCCAGGACAGTCTGTTGCTGGCTCTGGATCATTTTCTTCATTTCGGGGCTTTTAAACATTTCCGCGAGGGGATTAACATTGGTGGCGGCCTTGGCGTCCTGATTGGTGATGACTTGTTCCAGGTGGGTGACTTGCTCGGCTTTAGCGAGGGCGGTGTCGCGGGTCTTTTCGAGATGTTTCTTTAGGCTGGCCGCCTCTTGCTCCTGCTCGTCGAGGCGCGTCTGCATCTCCGTCAGGCTCTCGTTAAGCGTGGTTACGTCCTTCTGTACGCGCTTGGCGTTGGCGCGCTCATGGAAATAAAGACCGCCAAAAGAGACGGTGCCGATCAGCAGAATTGCTATCAGTAGATTCTTCATAAGTTTTAAACAGGTAGAACGCTTCGAGTATTTGGATTATGCTGCAAGCAAGACCTCACGGCGATTATAATCTCTCCTGCCCTTTGGATACCCGCCGGTCAGACCCATTAATCCAAACCCAGCGGGAGAGCGGGTTGGCGCGGCACATTTCCTGGTTGCGCGAGGCCCTTGTCGTAAGCAAAGCGAGTCAGGCCCGCAATATCATGAATATCCAGCTTGTCCATCACGGCCTGGCGATGTTTCTCGACGGTCTTAATGCTCAGCTTAAGCATGAACGCGATGGCTTTGTTCGGCTGGCCCTGCGCAATGAGGCCCAGCACCTGCTCCTCCCGCGCCGTCAATCGCGGCAGCCGCAGCCGGATGCCGGTCCGGGCCGGGGCGTTGCCACGGCGAGCGGGCTTGAGCCGTCGTGCAATGCTCGGGCTGCAGTAGGACTTGCCGTCCCCCACCTGCCGGATGGCGGTGAGCAACTCGTCGGCAGCGGAATGCTTGCTTAGGTAACCGGCGGCCCCGGTCTCCAGCGCCCGCCGCACCAGGTCTTCATCCTGATACGCTGAGAGCACCAGCACGCGCGAGCGGGGTACGTGCCGGCAAATCTCCCGCGAAGCCTCCAACCCATTGCCTTTGGGCATTGCCAAATCCATCAACACCACGTCCGGCTGCAATTTCCTCGCGAGCCGAACCGCCGCGGCTCCCGTGCTCGCTTCACCCGCGACTTCCAACGAAGCGTCAGCGCTGATCAGGATTTTCAACCCCTGCCGCACCACCTCGTGATCATCCGCTATCAAAATCTTTAAATTCCGCGCCATAGACTCAATCCCTGCGCATGGAGACACTTTGCTGCGTATCGCATCGGGCTTAGGACGGATGAGAACCAATGTCGAGCGGTAGTTATTCACAGGGGGTGAATAACTTTTCCAGATCGCAGTTTCACAGCGCCTGGCAGGGCAAAATCGCGGTGAATAACCTCGGCCCGGCAGGGATTGGGGGTGCTAGCTTTTGAACTGCGCCAACCCTCTGGCGCTTCCGGAATAGACGCCCGTTTCAAAAGCGCCAGAGGGCTGGCGCACTCCAAACCCTGGCGGTATGGGTAGCGTGCCGGGACTCGCGGAGCGTCTTGGACTGCGGCAGCCCCCTGCCGCTATTCCACGACGCTTCGCGATACAACGTTGCCGGTGCGCACTCACAGGGACTGGTGCAGGGCGGTTAATTTGAGTAAAATACTCACGATTTGGCTCTAACTCTGGCGCTTCCGGAAATAGACGCCAGTTTCAAAAGCGCCAGAGGGCTGGCGCACTCCAAACCCTGGCGGTATGGGTAGCGTGCCGGGACTCGCGGAGCGTCTTGGACTGCGGCAGCCCCCTGCCGCTATTCCACGACGCTTCGCGATACAATGTTGCCGGTGCGCACTCACAAGGCTGGTGCAGGGCGGTTAATTTGAGTAAAATACTGACGATTTGGCTCTAATTGTGTCCGGACGGTTGGTTTTGCGGGGAGATAACGGTAACGAAACCTGACGTGGGTTCACCAACAGCTCGGCTTTGAGCAGAATTTTTCGATGAATGATAAATGTAAATCGCGGCGAAAGCTCGTAAGGCGGTTGGTGGCGGGATTTTTTTTAGTGATGGTAGTTGTCGCGGTATCGGGCTGCCACACGCTTGGTTTCTACAGCCAGGCGGCTCGAGGACAGTACCAGATTATTGCCAATGAACAGCGGATTGACAAGTTACTGGCTCAGACCCAAACCCCGGCCCAACTCAAGGGCCGCCTGGAATTGCTGGAACGTTTGCGGGTTTTTGCCAAGAGCAATTTAAAATTGCCGACCGACCATCATTATGAAAAGTACACCGACCTGCGCCGGCCGTTCGTGGTGTGGAACGTCGAAGCCGCGCCCGAGTTCTCCTTACAACCAAAAAGCTGGTGGTACCCGCTGGTTGGAAGCCTGGAATATCGCGGTTATTTCACTCACGCCGGCGCAACCAATTACGCGCGGTCCTTACGCAACGACGGCTATGACGTGTCCGTTGGGGGCGTGCAGGCCTATTCCACCCTCGGCTGGTTCGAGGACCCCGTCCTCAACACCTTCATTTTCGAATCCGACGCCGAATTGGCGGAGATAATCTTCCATGAGTTGGGCCACCAGCGGCTGTTTGCCCATGGGGACACCGATTTTAACGAGGCGTTCGCCACCACAGTTGGAGAGGAGGGCGCCCGCCGCTGGCTGCAAACTCACGGCGACGCGGCGAGCTTGCAGCAGTACCAGGCGCACCTGGACCGAAATATGCAGTTCGTCCACCTGGTGATGAGCACGCGGGCGCGCTTGGCCGCGCTGTATGGGGACGTGCGCGGTCCGGATGGCAAACTGAAAGCCTCGCGCCGCCTTACCATGCCCGCTGAAGAATTGCGCCGCCAGAAAGCGCAAATCCTTCAGCAAATGGCGGCACAATTTCAAGTGCTCCGCAAACAATGGGGCGGCGACCCCGAGTTCGATGGCTGGTTCAAGCACCCCATCAACAACGCTCAGCTTAATTCGGTTGCCGCGTATTACGACTTCGTCCCCGGCTTCGAACAATTGCTGGCAAATAACGGCGGTGACATGGAACAGTTTTACCAGGCCGCCGAAGCGCTTTCGAAGAAGCCAAAACCCGACCGCCATCGCGAACTGAAGGCTCTGTCACGGATACGGGTAGTGGCCTCTTTATCCGCGCAGAAACGTTTAACGGGGTTTAATTGAGGCCAGCTTGAGAAATTGGGCAGCTTGGATTATTATCCCTTGACGTGAGGTCCACCCGGCTTTGGAGCGGTTGTTTGTGCTTGGTTACGGAATAACTCAGGCCGCGCTTAGCTCCGCGGCGGAGACCTTTTGTTAAGCGGCTCGGCGTAACTGCCGGGCCGCTGTTTGTTTTAATTCGCCTCAGGTCTTGGGCTGCGGGTCACTCATCGGAGAGCAGCTTGTCGGTCAATTCGTGGTGATGTTCGGCCAGCGCGCTGCGAATGGATTGGTTGATAGACTCGAAGCCGACGCCTTTGGTCAGCCATCGCGACACGTTCAACCGGGAGCTGCGCGGGCCCTGGATGGGCGCGGCCAAAGCGCTCAGCATAATAATCGGCACGTCGCGAGTGGAAGGTTGGGCCCGCAGAATCTCACAAACCGAAAGGCCGTCGAGGTCCGACAACAGCATGTCGAGCACGATCACGCCGGGAGCTTCACAGCGGGCTCGGCGCAAGCCTTCCAATCCCGTCTCGGCGCTGATGACTTCAAACCCCTCGGCGGCCAGTTTGAATTGTAATAGGTTCAGGAAGTCGGGTTCGTCATCGACAATCAACACGCGCGCCTTCATTGCGGTGAATTCTCGCCGCGCCAGGTGTCATTCGTGCGACGGTTATGTGAAGAATTAGCAATAGCGATGGATAGCGAAAGCGGTAGCTAATCTCTGCAAGAAACGCGGCCTCAAGTGTTTATCTCGGCTAGAATGGCAAGGATTGTGCTGTTTCACGTCCGGGGCATTACGCCCTCAGAACATCACTGATTAAAGCCTGAACCAAACATCTTTATGAGGATTTCATCGGTCGTGCGCCGCTTTGTTTCGCTCTGCGTGGGAATCGGTGTCACTGCCTCAAACTCAGGCCTCGCTGCCTCCCTGAGCGGTCGATTGGTCGGATGGGGGCAACAGACCACCCGCGCGCCCGGAACAATCGTTACGAACGTTGCTGCGGGCAATGAAATCACGCTGGCAATCCAAAGCGACGGCACGATGCTGGCCCTCGGCGATATCGTTCTGTCCCAGCAGTACCCCGGCTCCCCGGGCGTTTATTTCGAGGTGCCCGCTCCGGCACCCACGAACCTGAGCAACGTGGTAGCCGTATCGGCTTCTCACGAACTTTTTGCCGGCAGTGCGCTGGCATTGTTGGGGGACGGCACCGTAGTGGGTTGGGGAGACAACTCCGCGGGGCAAACAAACGTACCCGGCGATTTATTCGATGTCCGGGCCATTGCCGTCGGTGGTGAGCACTGTTTGGCGGTCAATGGAGACGGGAGTGTCGTGGCTTGGGGCAGTGGACCCAATCTTGCGCCGCCCGCGTTGACAAATGTTCTGGCGGTTGCCGCGGGGACGTACTGCTCGCTGGCGTTACTCCAAGACGGCACAGTAGTCGCCTGGGGCGGTGGGAGTGCAGGCGAAACTAATGTGCCAGCCGGCCTGAGCCACGTGCGCGCTATTGCCGCGGGCTATGATCACTGCCTGGCATTGAAGCAGGATGGGACGGTAGTCGCGTGGGGCGACAATGCGAACGGGGAAGTATCAGTTCCCGGCGGGTTGAGTAACGTCGTTGCCATCGCGGCCGGTGGAGGTGATACCCGAGCTTTCTCAGTGCCGTACGATGGACATAGCCTCGCTCTTAAGAGCGATGGGACAGTTGTGGCGTGGGGAAAGAACAATTATGGCCAGGCTGATGTCCCGCCGGGGCTGAGCAATGTTGTGGCGATTGCGGCAGGCGCGGAGTGCAGCCTCGCGTTGCAGAAAGATGGCACGCTGGTAGCGTGGGGCCACAACACCGCCGGCCAAGCAATGCTGCCTCCGCCGGGGGCTGACGTCGTTACCGTAGCCGGTTTGGGAGAGCAGACGATTGCCCTGAACCAGGATGGTACTTTGAGCGCGTGGGGCTCGGATTACTTCCAAAGCGCTGAGCCGCCGGCAGGCCTGAGCAATTTGGTGGCTGTTTCTCCCCAACTCGCCTTGCAGCGCGACGGTACATTGGTCGCTTGGGAGTACAATACCCCTCCGCCGCAAGGCCTGACGAACGTGACGGCCATCGCCAGCCAGGGCGGGAATTGCCTGGCATTAACGGCCGACAGGACTGTTCTGGCCTGGGGTGACAATTCCTATGGCCAAACCAATGTGCCACCGGGACTGAGCAATGTGGTGCAGGTTGCCCAAGGCAGCCAGGTTGAACTGGCGCTGAAGGCGGACTCGACGGTGGCAGGCTGGGGTTACGATGGGTTCGGGGTCGTCAGCGGCACCGCCGGGTTGACCAATGTCGCTGCGATCACTGCTGGCGCTTCTCATGCCCTGGCGCTCCTGACTGACGGCACGGTGACTGCCTGGGGCCGCAGTGACTTCGGCGAAACGAACGTCCCGGCTGGGCTGAGCAACGTCATCGCGATCGCGGCTGGCGTGCACCACAGCCTGGCGCTGAAGAACGATGGCACGGTCGTCGCCTGGGGGTTCAATGGCTCGGGTCAGACGGCGGTTCCTCCTGGGCTGCGGCGGGTGGTGGCGCTTGGGGCTGGACGCGCGTCGAGCTTCGCAATTGTTTGCGATCTGAAGATCGAATCGTTCGCTTTAGACGGCGGCCACCCCGAGTTGACGTTCCGCACGTTCGCCGGTGAGCAGTATTCCGTCGAGAGCTCGCCGGACTTGAGCGCGGGAAGCTGGTCCGCGGTTCCAGGCGGCAATGTAACAGGAGACGGGGCGGTGGCACTGGTTGTGGACTCGGAAGCAATGACCGGCGCACGAAAGTTTTACCGCGTCCGGCTGTTGCCTTAGAAATTTTTGCGTGCGCTTGGCGCGGCGGCCGGTACGATGCGCCCAATGCTCGATTCGTACCAGGAACTACTTGCGGCCACGATTCAGTATTTGCACGGCCTGCAGGCGCGCGGCACGCGTTTCGTCGCGGTGTCGCCGACGGCGCTCGACAGATTGGCTGAGCGTCCTCGACCCGGGTTGGCTGCCCATTCCCCACGCCCCGCAGGTTCGAGTCAGGCTCGGCCTCAACCGGTCGCGGCGCCGCGAACCGGTTCGCCAATCACCCAAACCATCGCGCCTGCCGTGGTGCCACCCGCGGTCTCAGCCCGGCCTGGCACAGTGGCGACCACACGAGACACCGCTGCGGCGTTCGAAAACTTGCGGCAGCGGGCATTGGCTTGCGCGAAGTGCGCGCACCTGGTGAGGGCGCGCAAGAACGTGGTGTTTGGCGTTGGCAATATGCATGCCTCATTGATGTTTGTGGGTGAGGCGCCGGGGGCAGATGAAGACGCGCAAGGCGAGCCGTTCGTCGGCAAGGCGGGCGAACTGCTGACCAAAATAATCGTCGCGATGGGTCTTAGCCGCGACTCGGTTTACATCGCCAATATTCTGAAATGCCGTCCGGATACACCGGGCCAAAAATTCGGCAATCGCAAGCCGACGCCCGAAGAGATGCAAGCTTGTTTTCCTTTTCTGCACGAGCAGATCGATTTGATTCAGCCGAAGGTCATTGTCGGTTTAGGCGCGACCGCCATAGAAGGCTTGTTGGGCCGCTCGATATTTATTACCCGCCTGCGCGGCAATTGGCAGGTTTATCGTGGGATTCCCCTCATGCCGACGTATCATCCGGCGTACCTGTTGCGCAACCAGGGGCCGCTCGAAAAGCGGCGTGTCTGGGAAGACATGCTGCAAGTGATGGAAAAACTTTCGATGCCGATCAGCGAACGCCAACGCCAATTTTTCAGCAAGGCCGCCGGTTAACTCTTTTATGGTCAAAGTCACTTACTACCTCGATGTAACTTCTTCCTGGTGCTATTGGGCCGAGCCGGCCTGGGCCGAACTGAAGCAGCGCTTCAAAGGGCGCGTCGAGTTTGATTGGAGAATTTCCGCGCTGCCGAAAGAGGCCTTCCCTACGTCTGCCAACCAGGCCGCCTGGTTTTATCGGCGCAGCGGCACGATCATGCGCTCGCCCTTCATGCTGAACTCCAACTGGCACGAGCCCGCAGCAATCCCTTGTATCGCGCCCAACTGCGTCGCCCTGGCGGCCAAAACCATGGGCGTCACCGATGATCGCGTCCGCCTGGCGCTCGCCCACGCCGCGCTGCGCGAAGGCAAAAAGGTGGGGCATTGGGACGTGGCGGTTGCAGCCGCGGCGCCGGCAGCGGGGCTCGACGCCGCTCGCCTTCTGAGCCAGGCGAAGGTGCCTGAGATTTCGGCGCAAATCGAGGCGACGACCGCCGAGTTCTACGCGTTGCAGGCCACGCAGCGGCCGACGTTTCTCATCGAAAATTCCATCGGCGATCGTTCGGTGTTTTCCGGTATTGCGCGCGCCGAACCGCTCGCCGCCGCGATTGAAGCGCTGCTCGCCGACGAGGCCGCCTACGCGTCGTGGAAAGCGCATTTTGGCGAGCCGCCGCCGGCTTGAGGGTACTTTGTGAAAAGCAACCTGAGCGGGCAAGTGGTTCTGGTCACGGGCGCGTCGGGCGGGATCGGCTCGGGAATTGCCCGCGCGTTTGCCGCCGAAGGTGCACGCGTGGTGTTGCATTACCACCGCGGGCGTGAGCGGGTCGCGGCGCTCGGACGAGACTTGGCCGGGGCCGACGTGCTGGCGGTCCAGGCCGACCTGCGGAGCGAGGCGCAGGTGAAGCGGTTGTTTGCCCGGGCGGTGAAGCGTTTCGGCCGGGTGGACACTCTGATTGCGAATGCCGGCGCCTGGGAAATCCGCGAGATAGGCTTGCAGGAAATGAGCCTGCGCCAGTGGCGCCAAACCTTTGAGGGCGTTGCGACCTCCGCTTTTCTGACGCTGCGCGAATTCCTGCGCCAGGTCGCTCGCCACAAGCGCGGTAATGCCGTTCTGATCGCCTCAACGGCCGCTATTTTCGGGGAAGCGGGGCATGCCGATTACGCGGCGGCAAAGGCCGCGCTGGCGTATGGCCTGCTGCGGTCGGCGAAAAACGAAATCGCGCGGCTCGCGCCTCATACGCATGATTATTGCGGCGGAAGGATAAACTGTATTTCGCCGGGTTGGACACTGGTGCCACGGGTGGCGGCGAAACTTCGCGACCACGCGACGCTGCGGAAGGTCGCTTCGACGATGGCGCTGCCCCAACTCGGACGGCCGGAAGATATGGCGCAGGCGGCGGTGTTTCTGAGTTCGGACACGCTGGCGCGGCACATCACAGGTCAAAATTTCATTATCGCGGGCGGCATGGAAGGGCGGCGGCTCTGGGGCGAGGAGGAACTCGATCCGACTAGCATGTAGGAGCCACCCGGCTCAGGGGTGCGATTAAAACCGCTCCTCGCAAGAAAGCGGCAGAAGGCTGCCGCTCTGCTCAGGTCCCTTCCAGCGCCGACATTTTAATCGCACCCCCGGGCCTAGTCTGGGCCAGCTGCCCCTTGCAATGAGCGGCGGTTCGCGTCACATTCGCCTGCATTATGGCTACTGAATCTGCCGCTTACCGCAAGCTTCTGAAACGCACCCGCGAAATCGCACTGGTCTCGGCCGCTTCCGACCTGCTGTCGTGGGATCTGGACACCTACATGCCGCCGAAAGCGCTGGCGTTTCGCGCCGAACAATTCGCGCACCTGGGCGGGCACACGCACAAGCTTTTCACCTCGAGAAAAGTCGGCGATTTGTTGTCCGCCTGCGAGCAGAACGGCCTTGCGGCCGATTCCGCCGAGGCGGTGAATGTGCGCGAATGGCGCCGGCTATACCAGCGCGCCACGCGATTGCCTGCCCGGTTTGTGGAGAAATTTCAGCGCACTCGCACGCACGCCCGGGAAGCATGGAAGGAGGCCCGGCAGCGCTCGCAATTCAAGGTTTTCAAGCCGCACCTGCAAAAAGTGGTTGAGTTGAACCGGCAACGCGCCGAGTACTGGGGCTACTCGGAATCTCCTTACGACGCACTGCTCGAAGAGCATGAGCCGGGCATGCGCACCGCGCAGGTTCGGTCCCTGTTCGCGGAACTGCGTCCGGCAATCGGCGAAGTTCTGGGGAAAGCCGTGGAACGTTCCGCTGCTGTGCCGCCGGATTTGATTGAAGGCAATTATCCCGTCGCGGCGCAACAGGCGTTAAATCGCAAAGTGGCCGAGGCGATGGGCTTTGATTTCGCCGCCGGCCGGATTGATACGACGACGCACCCGTTTTGCACGACGCTGGGGCCGGGCGATTGCCGGCTTACGACACGTTACAACGAGCGCAACTTTACCCAATCGCTTTACGGGATCATGCACGAAGCCGGCCACGGCCTTTATGAACAGGGTTTGCCAGCCGAGCACTTCGGCTCTCCGCTGTGCATGGCCGCCTCGCTGGGCATTCACGAATCGCAGTCGCGTCTGTGGGAGAATCACGTCGGCCGGCATCCGCGGTTTTGGGAGCATTGGCACCCGATTGCGTGCGAGCATTTCCCCGAACTCAAGCGGCTCACGCCGACGCAACTGGCCGCCGCGGTCAACCGGGTGACGCCCTCGTTCATCAGGGTCGAGGCCGACCAAGTCACCTACGACCTGCACATCATTTTGCGGTTCGAAGTAGAAGTAAAGTTGATGGAGAAGCAGTTGGCCGCGGGTGATGTGCCGGCGTATTGGAATGAGAACTTCCAAAACATGCTTGGACTGAAAGTCGAGCGCGATGCCGACGGTTGCCTGCAGGACATCCACTGGAGCCTGGGCGAGCTAGGTTATTTTCCGACTTACACGCTGGGGAACCTGAACGCGGCGCAGTTTATGGAACGGGTGTTGCAGGACCAGCCGGGACTGGAGGGCGAGTTGAGCCGGGGTGAATACGGCAATCTGCTGAAATGGTTGCGGGAGCGGGTGCATCGGCATGGGCTCCGGTATCATTCACAGGACTTGATGCAGAAAGCTACCGGCGAACCGACCAGCGGGAAACATCATTTGGACTACCTGCGGAAGAAATTTCTGCAGTGAAACGGTGGTGGCCTTCCCGGCCGCCGCTATGCCGCGGCCCGCAATTGGCCGGGCGTGGTGAGCCATTCAAGCGTGGCGCAGCGGCCGAGTTGGAGTGATTCGATCGCCAGCTTGCAAAGACCGCCTTTTTTCATCGTGAGCGACAGGCCGATTTCGCCAGAAAGCAGCAGCGAAATCAAATCGCTCAGGTAGGGTTCGTGACCGACGAGCAGCAATTCCTGGGGCGCTGGCTCGAGATGATGGATTAGATCGATCAGCGCCTTGAAACGTGCGCCTGGCACCAGGGCATCGCACATCTGCAACCTCCGTTTTATTCCCAGGCCAGAGGCGACCAGTTCCGCGGTTTCACGCGCCCGCGCGTAAGGACTCGATAAAATGAGGTCAAAAGACAGATCGAGAGCCCGCAAGCCCGTCGCAACCTTCTTGATCTTTCGCCGGCCTTGAGGCGTCAGTGGCCGGTCGGCGTCTTTGTTATAGCCTGGGCTTCCGAGTTCCACCGCAAGGCCGTGCCGTAAGAGGTATAGATTCACAGTAAATCAGTTTTGTGCGCGGGTGTGCAATGTCGTTGCGCTCCGGCGCAACTCGGCCGAGAGCGCCTTATCAGAAATCGGCGTATCGGGGTTTTCGGGCCAAAAATCGCGCAACTGATGCGCGGCATCCATGTACACGCGCACGAGCCACTGTCGGCGGCGCGCCAACTCGGCGCGGAGCCTTGCGGCAGCTCGGGGTTCGCCTTTGCATTTCTTGGCAAACTGATCAAACGTGGCCAGCAGCACTTCGGCATCCTGAATCTCACCCATCATGGTCTGGTAATGTTGCATAGCAGACAGCAGCTTGTCATTAGCGCCCGGCAGCAAGTCGGCGAGCGTTTCGATCATGTAACGGAATTTCTTAAATGCGATACGCGTCCGATGGATGGTGGTGGTGTGCTTCGGTTGGATCAGTCTCTGAAGGCGCCAGGTGCGCTGGAAGGCCGCATCCACCGATTTGAGCAGCAGGGCGTTGGCTTGGGTCACGCGTGTGGTCGAGCGCCACTTTTTAAGTTCCGAACGAAATTCGCTCACCAGGGTGGCCAGGCGGCGCGTTTTGATGCGGCGAACCCGCTTGCGCGTTTGCCGCAACAACCGCGCTTCACGTTTCCGTAAGTACCGGGAGAAATCCTCGGCGGCCGGGAACCCGCGGTGCAGTTTGTTCACGGCGATCAATTGGACCTGGGTATCGCGCAGGTCGTCGAAGGTGTCGAGGTGACGTTTGAGGGCGGTGCCAGCCTGATCGAGGAGGCGGCGTTTGAAAAATGGGCGGAGCAACTCGAGCACGGCGATGAGCCGCCGTGTTTCCACACGGGAACCATGCACGGCGGACTCGGAGAATTTATTTTGGCAACGGCGAAGGTATTTGCGGTAGCGTTTCCATTGCTGTTTGAAGCCGGCGGCCAGGTGCCGGACGGTGTTGGGCGGCAAAACCACCGCTTTGCCGTGGGACGAAATGTGCCCATTCGCCGCGGCTGTCGCTGCGTGCTTTTTGCTCATGCAGTTGCCCGTTAATGGACTCGTGCTGTCCGGTGCCGAGGCTGAATAAGATGCCTTAAACTGGGTGCAAGGTCAAATGCGGTTAACTCGACATGCCGCGTGCCAGTCGCCACCGACGGCTGCGAAGCGTCTTGGACTGCGCCAGCCCTCTGGCACTGTGAGCGTCCCCAAGGCATTCGAAAGCGCCAGAGAGGCTGGCGCAGTCCAGGACGCTTCGCGGGTAGCGCCGGTCATTTACTCCAGGCTGGGTGCGGGGCTATCATTCAGCGGTGTCCAGCGCGCGGTTGAAGCCGAACTTGCGGGCCAGCGCGAGGGAGCTGTTCAACGACTTCACCCCATCGGTGCAGGTGGGGTGCGCCAGAGAAGCGGCCGCGAGGCACACGCCCGTCAGCAGGCACCGCGGCATGTCCCAGCCCTCATGTAATCCCCACAGCACTCCAGCGCAAAACGCGTCACCCGCGCCGGCGGTGCCGCCGATGTAAGCGGGCGGCAGTTTCAGCGAGGGCTGCCAGAAATCTTCGCCTTTGCGCGTGCGGGCAAAGGCGCCTTCGGGAAAATGGACCACCACCAGTTCGCGCACGCCTTGCTGCAACAAGGCGCCGGCAGCGTGGCGCAGCGACACCGTGTCCAGTTCACCATTCTGTGGCCGTATTTTGAATCCGGTGGTTTTGCCGGCTTCGATTTCGTTGAGAATGCAATAATCGACGTGCTTGAGGGCAGGATTCACCAGCCTGGCAAAACGGTCGCTGTTTTCGCTGACGACATCGACGCTGGTTTTGATACCGGCAGCTTGGGCGGCGGCCAATAATCGAGCGGCCTGCGTGCCGTACTTGCCGTCTGGCTGGTCGAGGGCATCGAGCAAGAGCAGGTAACCCAAGTGAAAAATGCGGCAACGGGCGCGAGCGAAATCCAGGTCTGCCCCGCGCCAGAGCGCGTTGGCGCCCCGCGCGTGAAAGAAGGTGCGTCGGCCATGGCCTTGCTCGGTCATGACGTCGGTGTAAGAGGTGGGAGCTTTGGGCGTGGCGCTCAGATGGCACGTATCAATTTTGTGGCGGCGGCAGTCAGCCAGGATGTGCTGGCCGAGGGCGTCCTGGCCCACCAGGCCGGCAGCGGCCAGCGGGAAAGGAGCGCCCGCGCGGGCCAAATCGATGAGGACATTATAGGCCGCGCCGCCCGTGCCCTGGGATTGAGCGCGGATATTGCTCAACTGTTCCGGTTGCGGATAGGCGTCGATCAGTTTGACCTGGTCGATAATCCAGTTGCCGCCGGCCAACAGACCGCGGCGGCCCGAGGAATGGTTCTTTTTCATGGTGGCACGGGCGCAGCGTATGGCGCCTAGTGAAAAAGAAAACCTATGCTAATAGCAAGTGAAATCCAAAGAATTGCTTTTCAATACCGGACGCATTAGCTAAGAATTATCCATGCCAGAGTCGTCTCAGAGGGGAGAAAAGACTTTCCGGGGCATTCCGGTGTCCACCGGGGTGTGCCGTGGCAAACTCTTGGTTCTGGACCGTGTGCGACCGAGCATAGCCCGGCAGCCTTTGCCGGACACTCAACTCGCGGACGAGGTGAACCGCCTCGAACGCGCGCTGGTGCAAACCCGTCATCAGATTCTCGAAGTGCAACACCGGGTCAGCCAGGCGATGGGGGCTGAAGAGGGCAGCATTTTCGACGCGCACCTGCTGGTACTCGAGGACCGCACCTTGTTGGATGAAGTGGTGCGCGTGATCCAGGAGGAAAAGGTCAATGCGGAGTTTGCGTTTCATTCAGTCGCGGAACGATACGCGGCGACACTGGCGGCGATTGAGGATGATTACTTGCGCGAGCGCGCCACGGATATGCGGGATGTCACGACCCGCGTGCTCGGCAATCTGCTCGGGATGGAGGAGGAACTGGACCTGCGCCATTTAAAGGAGCCCTGTATCATCATCAGCCACGACCTGACTCCGTCCAACACCGCACAACTGGACAAACGCAATGTGTTGGGGTTTGCAACTGATGTCGGCAGCAAGACCTCGCACACGGCAATCATGGCCCGGTCATTGCGCATCCCCGCGGTCGTCGGCTTAAAGGACGCTTCCGCCCAACTTCAAACCGGGCAGTACGCGTTGCTCGACGGGTTTACCGGCGCGTTGATCATCAATCCAACGGAGCAAACGCTTTTCCAATACGGGCAGGTAATGCGCAAGCAGGTGACGTTGCAGGAAAAGCTGCGCGACATCCAGCTTCAGCCCGCCGTTACCCTCGACGGCCATCGCGTCGCGCTTAGCGCCAATATTGAGAATCCGAGCGACGCGGCGGCAGTGAAGGCCAGCGGCGCCGATGGTGTGGGGCTGTTCCGCACCGAATATTTATTCATCAACCGCGAGCTGCCGCCATCCGAGGAGCAGCAGTACCAGGCTTATTATGAGGCGGCGACGGCACTGCACCCGATGCCGCTGGTGGTCCGGACACTGGACCTGGGCGGGGACAAGCTGCTGGCCCACATGCCGCTGCCGCGCGAGCTCAACCCATTTCTCGGCTGGCGGGCGATCCGGTTTTGTTTGCAGGAGCGGGATATCTTTCGCGACCAGCTTCGCGCGATCCTCCGCGCCAGTGCGCGGGGCAACGTCAAAATGATGTACCCGATGATTTCCGGCCTGGACGAGTTGAACCAGGCCAACGCGCTGGTCGAGGAATTCAAAGCGGAACTGCGCCGGGAAAGCCAGCCGTTCGACGAACGGCTGGAAATCGGCGCGATGATTGAGACGCCCTCAGCGGTGATCGTCGCGGATTCATTGGCCAAGCGCCTGCGCTTTTTCAGCATCGGCACCAACGATCTGATCCAATATTCATTGGCGGTGGACCGGATGAATGAGCGCATCGCGCATCTCTACGAGCCGACGCACCCGGCGATCGTCCGGCTGATCAAGGCCACGGTGGACGCGGGGCATAGCCAGAAGGTCTGGGTGAGTGTATGTGGTGAAATGGCCAGCGACCCGGTGTTAACGCCCTTGTTGCTGGGGCTGGGCGTCGATGAACTAAGCGCGTCGCCCCCGTTGGTGCCGCCGGTGAAGTACCTGATTCGACATTTGAAACTGGAAGAAGCGCGCAACCTGGCGCAATTTGCCCTGGCATGCGAGTCGGCATCGGAGATTCTCGCACGCTGCCAGGAACTGGCGCGGCAGATCGCGCCAAGCTTGTTCGAGGAAAAATAATGGCCGAGGCTGAATTACCGCTGGATTTGCTCTGGAGAGAGTACAGCCTGGTCTTTGACGAATTCGACGACATGACGCTCGCCCGGTGGCTGTCGCAGACGCTCAGCCAATTCCAAGGCAAGACCTGGCGATTGTCCCATCCGTTACTAGCCGCCTACCGCCTCGCGGCGCAGGTAGCTCACCAGCGTCAAATCTGGCTCAAACGGCTGGCCACGCCGCCGCAGACTTATCCGGAATCGCCCTGCTGCCGCGCCCCGATGCTGCCGTTGCTGACGCGCGACGTGCACGAAATGGGCCTCGTTTGCCAGCATTGCAATGAAACGCTGGTGCCATTCGATGAGCTGCCTGCCGCGCTTCAGCCCGAGCTGCGCGATTGGGCCAGCCGCTATGGTCCCGTGCATGCCGTCGCTCATTGGGACGATCGCCAACGCAAGCGCGCCGGAGATTATGACCGCTCGCTGGAAAACGCCGCCGAGCAGGCGGAGGGATTCCTCGCGCAGGCGGGCCGGCAACTGGCCCCGCGGTTGCTCGAATTCTATCCCAGCGTCGTGTGGGAGGATCAGGACGAATGCCTCGAAGTCCGGCCCGAGGACGTCAGACTGTAATCGGAGCGTGAACGTCCTCTTCCGCGGTCGATCAATCCGATAGAAGGGTTATTAACTACGGGTGGTTGGCGCCGGCGAGGACGTTCATGCTCGCAGAGTAAGGAGGGAAAAACCTGATAGTGCTGTTCGGCGCGCGAGGCGAGGTTCTAGTCATGCTTAAGCGCGCACGTCTTTGGATGGAAAGTGGGTTAGTAGCGGCGCTCTTCGGATTTACCGGGTTGTTGCAAACGACCGCGGTGCTTTTCCAATTGGCCTGCTATACCTGCGCCCTCTTTTTTGTCCTGTCGCTCTTGTTCAGCCTGTTTGAACCCAGCGACTCGCCCACTGGGCGTCTGAGCTTAAGCGAACCGTCAATGCCTGCTGCCGGCCGGCACGGCAGCCTGGGGCTTTTGCGCCAAACCGTCAGACTTGCTGAGCTTTGGCCAAGCCAGGCCATACAGGCCGACAAAGGCGAAGCAGACCAGCGGCACGATAAAACCGCGCGACATATCGTAGCGGTCGGCCACGTATCCCATTAGCTTCGGCAAAATGGCCCCGCCCATAATGGCCATCACGATAAACGACGAGGCCTTTTTGGCGCGGGCGCCGAGCCCGAATATTCCCAGAGCAAATATCGTGGGAAACATGATCGACATAAAAAAGTAGCTGAGAAACACGCAGGCCACTGACAGCCAGCCCAGCTTGCAGAAAATAAGCAAGCAGGCCACGACATTCAGCGCCCCATACAGCGCGAGCACTTTATGCGCGGCGAACTTCTTCAGCAGACCCGACCCGGAAATCCGGCCAAGCAGGAAGCAAACGAAGCCCAACGAAGCGAGGTTAGCCGCTCCCTTATCCGTGAGCGACAGCGCGCCTGTAGAGGTAGTTTCAAACCAGCCGGCCAGCCAATTATGCCAGAATCCCGCTGTGCTCGAGGCGGTTTGGTTCCATGAGGCAGGTATCGGTGGCACCTCGGAGGTCATGTAGTTGATAAAAAAGCTGAAGATGCCGGCCTGCGCGGCGACGTAGAGGAACTGGGCCGCTACCGCAAAGACGAAATGGGGGTGCGACCAGATCGAATGGGAAACCGGCACGGCCTCATCGTCGAGGTGGTAATCGTCGGGCGTTTTGATATCCGGCACATTTGAAAACGCGAAGATGATGGCCAGAACGATTACCACGGCGGCAACTGTGACGTATGGGATATAGAGAGTCTCACTGCCGGTGCTATGGCCAAACGCATCTTTTGAATAGAAAAACTTTGCACCGATGAGCGGCCCGAAAATCCAGCCCACACCGTTGCAAGACTGAGCCAGGTTGATGCGGGTGGCGGCGAAACGCGGGTCGCCGAGCACCGTGGTATAGGGGTTCGCCACCGTTTCCAAAAAGGTCAGCCCGGTGGCGATGGCGCATACGCCACACAGATAGGCGACGAAAGCGGTAGCGGCTGAAACACGTCCGGCATGGGCCAAGGTCTGGATGTGGGTGGCCGGGAGGAACCAAAACCCGCCGAGCGCAACGACCAGCAACCCGGCGATAATGCCACCCTTGTAGCCGAGGCGGGTCGCGAGCCATCCCGCAGGGATCGCCATCAAAAAATAGCCTAAATAATGCGCGAATTGCACCCAAGCCGATTGGGATTTGCTTAACCCCAGCTCATTTTGAAAATGCTTGTCCATTACATCAATCATCCCATTGCAAATGCCCCATAATAAAAACAGCGAACTGACCAGCACGAACGTGAACAGCAGGTTCTTGCCATCAGGCGTTATGAAGAGGCCTTTCTTGTCCGTGCTCATTAAGGGGTGCGTAGGTGATTGCTGCGCGCGAGGGCGTGACCCATCGCGCTCATGTCATGGCCGGATACTGAACGGCTTCGGGTCCATTGGCAAGCGTTGGCGGAGTGGCCAAGGCGTTTGATTATCCACTCGCTCCCGACCGCACCGCATACACCAGCAAAACCAGCGCGTTCACATAACCGGCGGCGAGCAAATCATCGATAGTGATGCCCCAGCCGCCCGGCAATACCTGGCTCTGCCGCACCGGCCAGGGTTTGAGCACGTCGAAGAGGCGGAACGCCAGGAAAATTCCGAGCGTGATGGGCCCGCTGCGTGGTGAGAAAAAATAATCCACCGGTGGAAGTGTCCCCTGGTGACGCAGCAGAATCCCAATCCAGGCAAAGAAGCACAACGGCATCGCCACAATTTCGTCCAGGATGATTGAGCCGGGGTCCTTTTGGCCGAGGATCCTCTCCCCGACGCCGCAACACCACACCGAGAAAGCTACGGCGGCAACGCATCCCAGCACCAGCACCCAGAGATCACCCCGCAGCATCAATAACACGAACCAACCGACGCCCAGCATTGAGCCGAATGTGCCCGGTGCGACCGGCACCCGGCCCACGCCAAATCCTTGTGCCAGCCACAAGGCCAGGCTGAACGGCCGCGCGTTCACATATCGTTTAGGTAAATGGCCCGGTTGCGCCATAAGTACAGTGCGCCGGAAATGAACGTCAGCGCGACCGCAACCCAAATTGAAACGCGTGTAAACCACCAGGCCCAGGCATGGCTCCCGATGGGCCAGCCGAAAACCCACGGCCCAACGCTCCCCCATTGCGGGTAGCTCGCCAGAACCAGAATGGAAATGATCGCGATGATTTGTGAGATGGTCTTGTGCTTGCCATAGCCCTCGGCGGCCAGCACCACGCTTTTCGACGCGGCCAACAACCGCAGGCCGGTGATGGCCAGTTCGCGCGCGACGATTAACACCACCATCCACGCCGCAATCCATTTCAGACCCACAAACGCAATGAACGCCGAGCAGACCATGATCTTATCCGCCAGCGGGTCCATCAGAATGCCGAAATTTGTGATGAGCTTGTCCCGCCGGGCGATGTAACCATCAAGAAAATCGCTGATACCGCCAGCGACGAACAGGACCAGGGCGATCGTTTCATGAAAACGGACCTTCGAGAACATCACTGCCAAAAAGGCGATGGTCAGGATGAAACGAGAGACCGTTAGTTTGTTGGGCAGGTTCATGCCGGAGCCGCGCGCCGAGTCATTGTTCGGGGTCTTTGTACCCTGCGCCACGGCAATTGCCAACTGGATTGCGTCGCCCCTTGGGCGGCCAGGTTCGAGCTCCGCGCTGGGCCCCGCTCGCTTAGGCATTGCACAATGCCTGGTTTCGGGGCATAAGGACCAAATTTGATGGATCCTGTGCGTGACAAAATGATCATGGTGAGGCTGAGCTTGCGCGCGATTCCCGGCACATGGGGTGCCTGGGCCACGCTCATGGGTTGCCTGATTCTGGCACAATTTCCGGCCGGCTGTGTTCGCTTTCACTCACAACCGCTAGTACCAGCTCAAACCGCGCAACAACTCGAACAGCGCAGCCTCACCAGTCCCGACCTGGAAACGTTTCTCCAGAATAATCTTCATCACCCATTCACCAACTGGCCGGCGCAGCCCTGGGATATCGAGATGCTGACGTTGACGGCCTTTCGGTGGAACCCGAGCCTGGAGGCCGTTCGAGCCGACTGGCGTGTGGCAGCGGCTGGCATCGACACCGCCCACGAGCGGCCAAATCCCACCACGACGGCATCGCTGCTCCATGAACCGGTGCCGGGCGCGCCGGCGCCCTGGATTCCCACCGTGCTGTTTGATGTGCCGTTGGAAACGGCCGGCAAACGCCGCTGGCGCACCCAACAGGCCGTGCATCTGTCCGATTCGGCGCGGCTGAATCTGGCGACGGCGGCCTGGCAGGTGCGCAGCAGCGTGCGCTCCAATCTCCTGGAGTATGTGGTCGCGCGGCAGCGAGTGGGATTGCAGCAGCGCCAACTGGCTCTGCAACAGGAATACGTGGGCCGGTTGGTGAGCCAACTCGAGGCCGGCGCGATCTCTCGAGTGGAAGTGACGACGGCCCGGTTAGCATTGGCGCGGACCCGGGCAGACCTGGCCGATGCCCAACGCGTGCTGGCGGAAGCCCGCCCGCAATTAGCGGAATCCCTCGGGGTCTCAGACCGGGCACTGATTGGCGTGGAGGTTGAGTTTGATTTGGCGCAACTTGCCGGCGCCGACCTGCTGACCGCGCCCGAAGCGCGCGAGCGGGCTTTGCTGGGGCGGACCGACATTCTGGCGGGGTTGGCCGATTATGCCGCCAGCCAATCTGCGTTGCAGTTGGCAATTGCGCAGCAGTACCCTGACGTCCACCTGGCGCCGGGCTATTCCTGGAATGCCGGCAGCGCCGGCGAGCATGATTGGCAAATCGGGCTCACGGTCGAGTTGCCCATCTTCAACCGTCACCGGGGGCCGATCGCCGAGGCGGCTGCCCGCCGCCAAGCTAGCGCCGCGCGATTCCTCGCCTTACAGGCCAGAGTGATCGCTGACGTTGAAACGGCCGTCGCCTCCTTTGGCGCCAGCCGGACCAATGCGGCCGCCTTTGGTACGTTGCTTCGCGAGGAGGAACAGCAGGTCCAGGCAGCGTCGCAGCAATTGCAAGCGGGGGCGGCGGATCGCCTGGCGGTGCTCACGGCAGAGTTGGAACTCAATACCACCCAACTGCTGCGCTTGGAGGCACAACTCAGACTTCAGCTTGCGCTGGGCGCCCTGGAAGACGCCCTTCAGCGTCCTTTTGACCTGCCTTCCCTTGTTTTTGAATCCGCTAAGCCGTAACGATTCCGTCCGGGGCGGGCCCGTCACGGGCGCCGCGGTTCGCTCCCCCACCAACCGCTTCCGGGGTCCTCACGGCTGCTTCGGTTCGATGACGGTCCCCGTTTGAGCCGCGGAGTTAGCTTTGAGCAGGCTCACGACTATCCTAACGACAAGTTCCATCGCCACGGGATTTTTGCGCAGCACTTGAGCCGTCGCACCCGGAGTCCCGGCTGGTGCAGATTCATCGGCGAGGTAAATGTGCAGCATGCGTTTGTTGCCTGGCAGCGCGGCGGTTCGCTTAACGAATTCGCTGCCCTCCATACCCGGCAAACGCGTCGCCACCAGAACCAAGTCTGCCGGTTTCTGCCGTAGCCACTCCAGCGCCTGTTCAGAATTCTCGGTGCTGCGGGCTTGCAGACCCGATTGACGCAGCGCCCAAACCAGCAGTCGATTGGATTTGGCATCCGCATCCAGCACCAACACGCTCCAGGTGGGCATTTTTTCCGGAGCCGGGCCGTCGAGTTCCCGGAACAACGACTCCAGGAATTCAATCGCTTCCTTGATTGTTTGGCGCACTGGCGCGGTGGCGCGCGCCGGTTGGTCCATAATCTGGAAGAGCAACCCCTCGAGGACCGTCGCCAGCAAGGCCACGCGATGGCACTGCGCCAAACCGGCCGACGCGCTCATAAAATGCACGCGGCGGTAGAAATCCTGCAGACGCTGGTGGCGTTCCTTTTCCGTCGGCGCGAGGTCCCAACCCTGAAAGTGCTGTCGTACGCCGGCGCAGGTGTATTGTGCGTTGTTCAGGAAATCCTCGCGCGCTTTGGCCAGCAGTTCGGCATCATCGGCGCTGGCCGGCTGGGGTTTCGGTGCGGCAACCGGACTGGCGGTCGAAGGGGCGGCCGGCGCCGCCGTCGAAGGTTGAGCCGGAGCGGATGAGTCCTTCGCGGGCAACGCCGCAACTGGGGTTGGGGACGTGCCGCCGGTGATCACCTCCTCGATGGTCTTGGCCAGGAGCGCCGGGGTGCAGCGAAACTTCAGCAGTGCCTTTTGGGCGCCGGGCATTGTGGGCGTGCCGGCTGTCTCCTCCATATAAGCGTTCGAGAGCACCACCACCGGGAGACTGGCCAGCGCTTTATCCGACCGGATGAATTTCAGCACTTCCAGCCCCGAGAATAGCGGCATCATCAGGTCGAGCACGACGGCATCGGGCCGCTTCGTGCGCAAGGCTTTCATCGCCAGCAAACCGTCGGTGGCGGTCTCAACCTGCAATCCGTGTTGCGCCAGCCCGCGTCCGTAAATGCGCAGAACCACGGGATCATCATCCACTAACAAAACTCGCCTGCCGCCTGAGTTGTTTTCGCTCATCTGATTCGGGGGTGAGACTAACCGCAACGGCGGGGCGCGAAAAGAAAAGTCTTCCGGGGGAGCGCGGACTTTTAGTCCGCAGCAACAATCGAATTGACTGCGGCCTGGATAATGTTGAAGCGCGCTCACGCATTCGGGCGTTGCTGCGGACTGAAAGTCCGCGCTCCGTTTCCGCTTAGTCCGGGTAGCCATCCGGATGCCGGCGATGCCATTCCCAGGCGCTGCCGACGATTTGTTCCAACTTCGGGAACTTGGGTTTCCAGCCCAACTCGCGGATGGCCTTGGCGGCCGAGGCGACCAGGCGCGGCGGGTCACCAGGGCGGCGTGCTTTCTCGACCGCCGGGATGGTTTTCCCGCTGACCTGTTCGCACATCCGGATGACCTCGCGGACAGAGTAGCCGTCGCCATTGCCCAGGTTGTAAAAGCCGCGCTTGCCCGGAACCAGCGCCAGGATATGCGCCTGCGCCAGGTCAATGATGTGGATGTAATCGCGGATGCACGTGCCGTCGGGCGTTGGGTAATCGGTCCCGTAAATCTCGCACTGCGCGGCCTGGCCCAGCCCCACCCTCAGCACGTTGGGGATTAGGTGCGTCTCGCACTTATGATGTTCGCCAAAGCGCACGCTGGCGCCCGCCGCATTGAAATAGCGGAACGCCACAAACTCCAACCCGCGCAGTTCCTGGTACCAGTGCAGCATCCGCTCGAACATCAGCTTGGATTCGCCGTAGGGATTGATCGGCCGTTGCGGCAGGTCTTCGGTCATCGGCACGCGCTCCGGCGGCCCGTACGTCGCACAGGTCGAGCTGAACACAAATTTCTTCACACCCGCTTCGACCGTTGCGTCCAATAATTTCAACCCATTGACCACGTTGTTATGAAAATACTTCTCCGGCTTGGTCATGGACTCACCCACCAGCGCGTTGGCGGCGAAATGGACAACCGCATCCGGCCGCGCATCGGTGAGCGCCGCGCGCAAGTCGCCGTCCTTCTCGGGTTCGCCCAGGATGAAGCGCGCGCGCGCATCCACTGCCGAGCGATGCCCTTCACTCAAGTCGTCATAGACGGTCACCGTGTGCCCGGTATTGAGCAGTTCCTCAGTGCAAATTGACCCAATATAACCCGCGCCGCCAGTGACGAAAACGTTCATGCGCCCGGAACCTAAGCGGGTGGTCGCGGGGACTCAACGGAAAACTCCCGCCAAGGACATGGAGATCACAAAAGAAGGCGGCGCAGGCGGCCGCGGCAACGAAAAGCGATCCCCCGCCGGGGCGCCGCCCTGGGCAAAAAAGGTCCAGTTTCCGGCAAAGGCCGTGTAGTTGCCCGGGCATCGTTGAATGTAAGGTGGTCTAAATTATGAAATTAGCTCATGCCCATGAAAACCAGGGGGCGTCGCCGGTGGCCGAGCCGCCGGGCACCGCGCTGCGCAGCAATCCGGCGGGGGAAACCGCGTTTGGTTGTCCACGCGATTTTCTCGATAACCGCTTTATTTACCTGGTGCTCTCGCCCCGGGCGCGGGGGTTGTCGGCCGGGGTTAACTTGAACCCGGACGGCCAGTGCAATTTCAATTGCGTTTATTGCGAGGTGGACCGGAGCGTAGCGCCGCGCGAGAAACTGCTGGATGTGGAGGCGATGGCCAAGGAACTGGAGCGAACCCTGGGCTTGGTGCATGCCGGGCGGTTGCGCGAGCGGCCGCGGTACAGCCGGCTGCCGGCCGAGTTCCTGGAATTGCATCACGTGACGTTGAGCGGCGATGGCGAGCCCACCCTCGCGACTGAATTCCTGGCGGCGGTGCAGGCCGTTCTGCGCGTGCGCGCATCGGGCGGTTTTCCCTTTTTCAAACTTGTTCTGGTTACCAATGCCACCGGCCTGGACCGCCCCGAGGTCAAGCAGGGTGTGAAGCTTTTATCGGGGGCCGATGAAGTTTGGGCGAAGCTCGACGGCGGCACGCGCGAATACCTCAACCAGGTAAGCGGCGTGGATGTCCCGCTGGAACGCATCCTGGCCAATATCCTGGAGCTGGGGCGCCGCCGGCCGGTGGTGATCCAAAGCTTGTTTCCGGCCATTATGGGTAGCGAACCCCCCCTGGCCGAAATCGCCGAGTACGTTCAGCGGCTCAAAAAACTGCACGAGGGTGGCGCACAGATTTCGCTCGTGCAAATTTACTCCGCCACCCGTCCGACGCACAATTCGGCCTGCGGGCACCTGTCGCTCAAGAGTCTCTCCGCGATTGCCCAATTTGTGCGAGTCGCTACCGGGCTGAAAGTCGAAGTGTTTTAGCGGCTTTTTGCCCCTTGGTTTTCTTTGCCCGCTGAACCGGGGGATTGTCTTTCTTCCATGGCGCGCAGCAGCGCGGCTTTGGGGCCGGCCGCGTCCTGGTTGGTGACGCCATTGAGCTGCGCGCGCGCTTCGTTCAACCAGCCAGCCAGCATTTTGACTCGCGCCAAATGCAAATAAATCGCTTCGCGGTCGGCTTCTTTGTCCGCGCTGGCCAAGGCGTTGGTCCAGGCTCGGAGCGCGTCCTGGTAAGGCAACGGTTTGAGTGCGTAGTAGGTCTGCGCAAAATCCCACGCAAACATCGAGTTGTGCGGGTCCAGTCGCGCCGCGTTGCTGTAAAGCAGCAGGGCTTTGGAAAAAACCTGCTGCTCGTTCAGCCCATAGTTGGTCATGGCATGGCTGCGCAGCACATAAAGAGCGTCGGCAAAATTGTGGTAGTAAGCCGCCTCAGTGGGCTTCAGTTCGATGGACCGCGAAAAGAACTCAAAAGCCTTTTTTATCGGGCCGCTCTCGCAGTACCGGCCGGCCAGGTTGTTGTAGGCATCCGCGTTGGCCGGGTCCAGTGCCAGCACTCTTTCCCATTGAGCCTGGGCCCCCGCCTCATCCTGGCGGTCATTGAGAAAGCAGCCGTAAGCGAGACGGGCGCGGGCCTCGTTGGGATGACGGCCAAGGTAATCGCGGTAGGCCTGCTCGATGCCGTTAAGCCTTTCGGTTATCCGCTGCTCCAGTTCGGCAGGTGCCACTCCCGCCCCTTTGGCGACAGCGGCCCGGTTCTCCTTTCGCCAGCTCTCAACCTCCGCCTGGGCCGCAGCCTCCTTCGCTATCAGCGCTTCGTATTCCTTGTCTTCGCCCGCGATGCCTTGTGAAACGGCCCTTTCTGCCGCTTGAGCCGTGTTGGCGACAATACCTGCGGCGCTAAATACCAACGCCGCCCAGAGGACACCGGCCAACTTCATCGCCGGAGCCTATCGGGCAACTCGAAGGACACCAGCCATTTCGTGCCCCGCCCGCATGTTTATATGGGGTGTTGTTTCCAGTATGGCGGAGTCAAAACACAGGTAAGTCACTGAAAAGCAAATCCCTGTTTATTTGAGCTGGACATTGGCCCGCACTTTTTTTACCTGTGGGGCCAATGAAGACTAAACATCGACCGATTGTCACCGCCGAACAGCAGGC
>DASYXT010000005.1:0-1891 GCA_035934555.1 Verrucomicrobiia bacterium
AAGGCGTTGCTCCACATGGCGGGCCACAGATAATTACCCTTGCAGCGCAGCAGCAGCTCGAACACATGCGAATAGAATTCGTGGCCGTAGTTGGCGACCCCGCCACGGATGATGGGGCCCTTGTTAGTATCTCTCTGCCAAACAACGAACAGGTTTTCGACGATAAATCATGCGGCGAACGCTGGCAGGAGGATTCGTTCAGTCAGTTGTAATCCCGCGATGACGAGACTTTCGCCGCGTGCGGTCGGATAGTATTTGCGGGTGCCCGCCACCGGTTTGATGAGCTGGAGCACGCGGAAGCGGCGCAGCGTGCGACCGATCCGGGAAGGTTTCCAGCCCGGCAGATGCGGCTGGAGCGTGCGGTTGCGGACGCCCTGGATTTGATGTTCGCCCCGTTGCAGCGCCCGCAGGAACTGGAGGTCGTCGGCGCGGAAGAAGTTGACGCCCCGCACGGAGCGGTCCTTTTCGTCCCGCCGCGAGGCCGTGACCTCCATCAGGGCGTGCCGCTCCCGCGTCCGATCTGGCCACTGGCTGATGTAGGCCAGATAACGCCGGTTGCACGCGCTCATCGCCTCGGCCACCGCGCCGAGGCTGTAAAAGGTCTTGCGCATCGGTGCCCACTTTGTTTCTCCGCTGCTTCCCGCACCAGCCTGGCTTGCACCAGGCTTGGCGCTTCGGCGCGGCTCCACCTTGCGGCGGTGTTTGAACGTAGTCACGTCACTGGTGGTGCATTCAATGCGCAAGACGCTGCCCACCTTATCATACATTTTCAGGGAGGTCGCCCCCAGAGTGTGCTTGAGGCGCGTGCCTTGGACGAGGGTTTGCAGCCGGCTGCCGGGCTGGGCCTTGCCGTTGGCGCGCGGTTTCTTGCCCAGGAATCGGTAAATGTCCGCGCCGCCCACTTCAATGGCCGCCGTGCGCACGATCTGGCGGTAAAGCTCCGGCAACACGCGGTCGTTTTTGAAGACGATGTCCGTGCTCCACTCGGCCTGATACACGCTCCAGTGCAAACTGTGCCCAAAGCGTCCATGCACCGCCACCCAGCGCGCCGCCATCCCATCCAACATCCGATGCAGCCGCTGCGGTTCAAACTTTTGGAGCAGCGCCTGCGCCGCCGCAAAATCGCTGACGGCCGTGAAACAGTTGTCGGCCTTCTTGAAACGCAGTCCGGCTTGCTTCATCTGCCGTTCCAGCCAGTCGTGGCCGTTGCAGCAAAACTGCAGGCGAAAGGGCGCCCACGTCGGGATGCGCAAATGGCACAGGCCAAACTCCGCGTCGATGAAGTAAACATAGAAGTGCTGGCATTTGCCCGGACTCCACTGGAGTTGGAGAAAGCCCGTCGCTTGGTTCTTGCCCACCTTGAAGCAGCGGCAGCGTTCGATGGCCCCAAGAATGCACACGACGCCCTCGCGCCGTCCGCGCACCGCCAGGATCGCCTCGACGATCGCCTCCTTGCGCTCCCCGTAGTTGACCTGCCGGATTTCGAGGCCATCGGCCCGGGCCAGCGTGCGGACATGGTCGGCCACCTCCAACCGGAGTTGATTGGCGTAGCTTTTGTTGAACTCCATGAAGCTCGTGCCCCGTCCCCGCAAATGTTGCTCCATCGCCCCGGTCCAACCGATGGCCTTGTAAGTGCCAAAGAGCACCACCCGGTCAAAGCACTCGATGACTCCCTTGATGTCCTGGGCATGCCGCTCCACCAGCGTTTGATTTTTCATGCCCTCTCTCTACCCCAAGCACGAACAGACTTCATCTACCTTTTGGTTCCGGCTCCGCCGGGTTAGGATTGCTCCTAAGCCTGATTTCGAGTCAACTGATCACGCTAATAAAGACGGGCCTAAAAACCACTTCGCCGCCCCCGTCTCCATTTGTCTCCATAAATTCGATCGGG
>DASYXT010000025.1:0-6169 GCA_035934555.1 Verrucomicrobiia bacterium
ACGGGTTTGAGGCGATGTGCAGTCAGACGGTGGAGGTGGTGGATACGAATATGCCGGTGTTAGTGTGCGTGGGGGACAAGGTAGTGGGGTCGGGGAGCTCCTGGAGTTTTGACGTGCCGGGGGTATCGGAGAGCGGTTCGAGCCAGGAGTTGGTGTATGACGATTTGAGCAATGATCTGGGGGAGGGATTTACGGCTGGGACGCAGGAAGTGGGGGATGTGGTGAGTTTGGGAGGCAGCGCGCGATATTTGAGCCGGTTGACGGTGGCGTATTGGGGCAGCAACGACGTGCAGGAAGGTTTTGTTGGGACAGTGAGCGCGCAGGTGCGGCTGTATTTGAATGACGGGCCGGTGGACCCGGAGAGTCAGCAAGCGACGCCGGGGACGTTATTCTATGATAGTGGGCCGCAGGGAGTGGTGGCGACCAACAGTGGGGTGTTGGAGCTGGATGAGTTTCAGGTGACAGCGGCAGTGGGGTTGACCAATGGGTTGCCGGAGAGTTTCACCTGGACGGTGCAGTTCAGCGGGCTGGGAGCAAATGATGAGGTGGGGTTGAGGCAATATGGGCCGGCGGTGGTGGGGGAGGGGAGCGGGTATTGGGCGCAGCAGCAGGGAGAGTGGGTATGGCAGGCTGGGGATTTATTTGGAGCGCAGATGGAGGCGGCCAGTGCGGGGGTGACATTGAGCGTGGTGAGCACGGTGACCAATGCGGGATGCGGGTTGGGATATACGGCGCAACGGGCGTGGCAGGCCAGTGACAGTTGCGGGCACCAGGCGGTGTGCACGCAAACGGTGGAGGTGGTGGATGAGGAGTTGCCGATATGGGTGAGCCAGCCGCAGACCAACGAGCAGGTATTGGCGGGGCAGACGGTGACGCTGGCAGTGGGAGTGACGAGTTGTTCGGCGTTGAGTTACCAGTGGTATTTCGATGAGACCAACGCGTTGGCGGAGGGGACCGAGGCGATGCTGGTGGTGAGCAACGCGGGTCCGGCGGATGCGGGGCTTTACGCGGTGATCGTCAGCAATGCGTATGGGAGTGTGACCAGTGCGCCGGTGAGTTTGAGTGTGGTGGTGCCGCCGGAGTTGGTGAGTGAGCCGACCAACCAGGTGGTAACGAATGGCACGATGGCGCAGTTGAGCGTGGTGGCCATCGGAACTGACCCATTGAGTTATCAATGGTATTTCGAGGGGACCAACGCGCTGGTGGAGGGGACGGAGGCGACGTTGGTGTTAAGCAATACCAGTCCAGCGGATGCGGGGAGCTATCAAGTAGTAGTGACCAATGCCTATGGCAGCGTTACCAGCGCCGTGGCGGCCCTGTCCATCGTGAGCCCACCGATGATTACGAGCCAACCGGAAAGCGTCACGTGCATCGAGGGCCTCACCGTGGCTCTGACGGTGACCGCGACGGGCGATCCGCCATTGACCTACCAATGGCAGGCCGATTGCACGACGCCCATTTGGGGTGTCACCACCACTGCATTCAAGCTGAAGGAGGTAACACCAGCGGATAGCGGCACATATTGCGTCGTGGTTTCAAATGCCTTCGGCCGCGTGGTCAGCCAACCGGCTGTGGTGCGAGTATTGGTTAAACCTGCACTGCTCTCCCTGACTCAAACCAGTGGGGCCGTGAGCCTCAGTTTTTCGACCGTGCCCAATCTGCTCTACTCGGTAAGTTACAGCGATACACTAAACTCGCCCGCGTGGACTCCATTGCCTGGTGGTTCCGCTCTACCTGGCACCGGAGAACCCATCACGGTGCAGGATGCCAACCCTTCACCCGGCCAGCGATTTTATCAGATTCTCGTTCGGTAGCAGTCACAACATCTGGTTGGTTCTCCCTGGCCGTCCTGACTCCGTTGCCTCAGCACTCCATCATTCCCTTTTGGCGGCTGCTTCGGTATAACCGGCGGGTGTTCGAGCCCTTTTCAACGCCGCTGGACGCCACGACACGCTTTTGCGCCGTCTATGGCTGGCCGGTACGGCATTCGGCGTCGCCGGCGATGCATAACGCCGCCCTCGCTGCCCTCGGCTTAAACTGGCGTTACCTGGCCTGCGAGGTTCACCCGCATAATCTCAGCATTGCCCTGGCAGGCGCCCGAACGATGAATTTTATCGGATTGAACCTCACCGTGCCGCACAAACTTTTGGCGCTCGACTTGATGGACCTTCTCGATGACTCTGCGCGCCAATGGGGCGCAGTGAACACCGTCGTCTTTGAAGCGCGCGACGAGACCGGCGAGTGGCGACCGCTCGCCCAATTGTCCGAACCGTCGCGAACAGTCCGGGCACACGGCTATAACACGGATGCTGAGGCGCTGGTTCAGGCATTGCGAGAGGATCTGGAATTGGAGGTCCGCGGCGCAAAAATCGTCGTGCTTGGCAGCGGCGGGGCAGGGCGCACCGCCGCTTTAAAACTGGCCGCGGAAGGCGCGGCGGAACTGTTTCTGCTCAACCGGACGCAGAGCAAAGCCGAGGCGGTAGCTCGAGAAATCCAGATGCGATTTCCACAGGTCGCTGTTCAGTTGGATTATCCTGCGCATGGGGCCGATCTGCTGCTCAATGCGACCTCCCTTGGGTTGCGCAGCGCCGACCCGCTGCCGCTGGACGAAGCCAGGCTGAACCTCAAGTGTGTGCGCGCGGTGTATGACATGATTTATCGTCCGGCACAGACGCCGTTGCTCGAGTTAGCCAAGGCCGCCGGCTGCCGCGTTGCTAATGGACTGGGCATGCTGCTGTATCAGGGTGCGCGGGCACTGGAACTCTGGAGCGGCCGGCCTGCACCGGTCGCGGCGATGCGCAAAGCACTGGACACAAATATCTATGGCTCACCTCTTTGACCCGGCGATCTGGGCAGCCGTGCCGTTTCATTTCTGGTCGGTGATGTTTTTTATCCTCGGCTGCATCGTTGGGAGTTTTCTGAACGTTTGCATTCACCGGCTGCCGTTGGGCCAAAGTATTGTCTCGCCCCCCTCCCATTGCCCCCACTGCAACTACGCGATCCCGTGGTACCTGAACATGCCGCTGGTCACCTGGGTTTATCTGCGGGGCAAATGCCGCAATTGCGGTGCCCCCATTGCGATGCGCTACTTCCTGGTGGAACTTTTGACGGGCCTGCTTTTCCTGGGGTGTTGGCTCAGGTTTGGGCCGCATTCCGTCGCCCTGGCCCTGGTTTATGCCGTGTTCCTGGCCGGGCTCATCGCCGCCACGTTCATTGATTTCGAGCATTTCATTATCCCGGACGAGATCACCTTCGGCGGCATGCTGGCGGGATTTTTATTTTCGTTTTTCCTGCCTGCTTTGCACCGGGCCGATTCGCTGGCCGGCTCGCTGAAAGCCAGCTTGCTCGGCATGGGCGTCGGCGCGTTGCTCATCTATATCATTCTGCGCGTCGGGAAACTGATTTTCGGCCGAGAACGGCTCAAGCTGAAACCCGGCGAACGCGTCGTTTTCGGCGAGACGATGTTGCACGTCGCGGAAAAGGAGATTCCGTATGAGGACGTGCTGTACCGGCAGTCAGATGTGATTGTACTGCACGCCAGCACGCTCGAATTGGTGGACCGTTGCTATCGCGACGTGCGGGTCCGATTGACCCGCGACTCGCTCGAAATTGGCGACGAGCGCTTTGACCCGGAGCAAGTGAGTTGCCTGGAAGCGGTCAGCGCGGAAATCGTTCTGCCGCGGGAAGCGATGGGCCTTGGTGACGTGAAGTTCATGGCTGCGATTGGCGCGTTCCTGGGCTGGCAGGCGGTGGTGTTTTCCCTCGTCGTGAGCTCTTTCATTGGTTCCTTGGTGGGCATCACACTGGTGGTGATGCGCAAACGCGGGCTCTCCTCGCGACTGCCCTACGGGCCTTACATCGCAGTGGCGGCGGCTATCTGGATTTTTGCCGGCCCCCAACTAGTGGACTGGTACCGAGGCATCATCGCAGGCATGATGGGGCCGAGATAACCTGTGAGCCCCGAGTCGCCGGTCTGCTATTCGCATTGCGCTTTCTGCCGCAGCGCGTGATCGATCAGCACCAGCGCCGCCATCGCTTCCACCATTGGCACCGCGCGCGGCAGCACGCACGGGTCGTGCCGGCCGCGTCCGGTCAAGGTGGTATTCTTCAGCGAAGCATCCACGGTCTGTTGCTCGCGCATGATCGTCGCAACCGGCTTGAACGCCACGCGGAAAAAAATGGTTTGCCCGTTGGAGATGCCGCCCTGAACGCCCCCGGAACGATTGCTGGTGGTATAAACCTTGCCGCCCCGGGCGCGAAATGGATCGTTATGTTCGCTGCCGCGCAACAGCGTGCCCGCAAACCCTGACCCGATTTCAAACCCTTTGGCGGCGGGCAGGCTGAGCATGGCTTTGCCAAGGTCGGCCGGGAGCCGATCAAAAACGGGCTCGCCCCAACCCGGTGGCACACGCCGCGCCACACCTTCAATGATGCCCCCGACCGTGTCGCCGGCGCCGCGAACCTTTTCAATCAGCCGAATCATCCGCGCGGCCGCCGCGGTATCGGGGCAGCGAACGATGCTGGCTTCGATCTCCTTGGCTGTGACGCGCTCCGGATCGATGGCAGCCGTCACACGCTGCACTTGTTTAACGTATGCGAGCACTTCGACCCCATAGCGTTCGCGCAGCAATTTTTTCGCAATCGCGCCGGCGGCCACTCTTCCGACCGTCTCGCGCGCGCTGCTGCGCCCGCCGCCCTGCCAGTTGCGAATGCCATACTTGGCCTGGTAGGTGAAATCGGCGTGCGAAGGCCTGAACTTTAACGCCATTTCCGCATAGGCCTCCGGCCGCGCATCCTCGTTCCTGACCCACAGACAAATCGGCGTTCCGAGCGTTTGCCCTTCGTACACACCCGAGAGGATTTCGACCCGGTCGGCTTCTTTGCGTGGGGAGACGATCCGGGATTGTCCCGGACGGCGCCGATCCAGGTCGGGCTGAATGTCGGCCGCGCTGAGCTGGAGTCGGGGCGGGCAACCATCCACCACGACGCCCACACCGCCGCCGTGGGATTCCCCCCACGTCGTTATCCGGAACAGGTGTCCAAAGGTGTTGCCCATGCCCTTAGCATGTCGCAGCGAGCGGTTCGGGGGAAGTCAAAAGGACCCATTCAGGCTAAGCTCCCCCTTTTGCGCCTGGCCTGTCAGGGGTATGCCCCTATCCTGCCAGGCGCGCCATGCCAGCCAGCAGCAACTCCCAGTCATACCCAGCCATGCCGCCACTCGCAGGCACCCGGCAATCCGTTGGTCGTACATCAGCAGGCCCCAACGCGGCAGGATTGTATTCCAATCATGGCACCCGCCCCCCACCAGCGGCAGTTCCATACGCCGCGCATCGGCAACGTAGCGCGCGATGTTCAACCAGTTTTCAAAAAACCAAATCGCGCCGGCCGCCACGCCCACCGCCTGCCCCTGCCGCCAGAATGTCACCATCAAAACCAACGGAAAAACCAATTGCCCGATGGTCCCCCCATACGGTTCGAGCCGCGCGCTGAACAAACCCATCATCGGATGCCCCGCCTCGTGAAACAGAAGGTTCGCGTGGTCCAGCAGGAAAATGAACCCCCGCTCGGAACGAAACAGGAGAACTAAAAAGACACCGAAACCGGCGGCAAACCCAACCAGCTTTCCTTTTGTCACCGGCTCCCATTCGCATTCGGGCATAGCCCCTAAACAAGCAGGAATCCGGCCAACTTACCACGCCACCCCGCCCCCCTCGTTGACCGCATCCGTTGCATGCGTGCGACCAGAGCGCGGCAATTTGGCGCCAAATTACCACCAGTTCGGTCAAAACCTCAAAACCCATTCCATGCCAGTTCCGGCAAAAGTACGACCAGCAAAAAAGTTCGTGACAGCTCAACTGCGCCAAACGAACGCACATTGGATTGACCCGACTTCACCGCTTGGGCCGCAACGCAGACAAAGTTTTGCGCTGAGCCTACGTCAATGCCCGCAGCGTGCAGGTTGAACTGTTCTAACACTTCAATTTCCGCCGCCTTGGTTCGCTTGGCAGGCCGCCCACGTTTGGCCTGTGGCGTGGCTGTGAAGGTAGTCTCGGTTGTGCGGTTCTGGCGTTGTTTTCTCATGTCAGGACGTCGTGGTTGATGGATTAACGTCTGAACCTCGGTCGGCCTCCGGGCGAAATCGGGATGCACTCTTCTAAACGGGATCGGC
>DASYXT010000066.1:0-53515 GCA_035934555.1 Verrucomicrobiia bacterium
CCCGATACTGACACTGCTGATGTGTTTTCTCTGCGCCAGCTCGCTCCGCGCCGACGTACCGATGCCCGGCCCAGGCGAAACCAACATCGTTCTGGAGAGTTGGTCCTTTGAAAAAACCACCAACGGCCCGTGGGCCTCGGATGACGGCTACTCCCCGCTGTCGTTCACTAATCTTAGCACCTCTAACCTAGGCCAGGGGACCGCCCTGGTCGTGGACAGCACCAACGCCGCCTGGTTGCGATACAACTCCAACGAAGCCGACGGGCACACTAATATCACCGTCTCCCAGGGGACCATAATGATGTGGTTCGCCTCGACAAGCTGGGCCAGCACGAACGAGCCCAGCGGCACCGGACCGGGTAACTGGGCAAGGCTCCTGGAAATCGGCGAATACACAACCAACGCGAGTTACGGCTGGTTCAGCCTGTACCTGGACCCTGCGGGCACCCACGTCTATTTCTCCTCCCAAACGAATAATGGCTGCCAAAACACCTATTTCTCGGCTCCCGTAGATTTCAAAACCAACCGCTGGCACCATCTGGCGGTCACCTACGCCAGCACAAATTGCAGCTTCTTCCTCGATGGTGCGCTGGTGACCAACGGCCTGCCAATCGAATATTGGCCGGGCCCGTCCGTGCTGACCAACGGCTTCACCATCGGCAGCGATACCACTGGACTTCTGCAGGCCCATGGCATGTTCGATGACGTGGCTACCTACGGCTATCCGCTTGATGCGCAGAGTATCCAGGGCGAGTTCGAGGCAGAGGAGATTTATTTTCTCCTGAACCCGATGAATGCCGCGAATTTGACCCAAGCACCCTCGGAGCCAGTGACCACACCGACATTCCAGGCCATCACAGGGTCTGGATTTCTGACGCCAATTGCAACCAACGCGAGTTGTGTCACGACCAGCAATGTCTGGCTCACGAACGTGAGCACCGCATACGCTAACAACGGCACCATGAACCTGACGTTTACGATTGCCGGTGGCTCGAACGGCTGCGTTCACGACGTGTTCGCGACGCCAGCCCTCGAATACCCGCTGACCAACGGCCAGTGGTATTGGATGGGCCAAGGGGCGCACTGCGTGACGTACACCATCACGAATCTCCCAAATTACTCAGCGATGTTTATTCTCGGCACGCCCCAAGACAGCGACGGAGACGGACTTACCGATGCCTACGAGCTTCTGGTGTCGCACACCGACCCGAACAACCCTGATACGTTCGGCGTTGGAATGTCCGATGGGTGGCAACTGGCTTACCTCGGATACGTTGGGGCGAACGGCTACACTCTTTGTCCATCGGGCGACGGTTGGACCTATATTCAAGCTTACCAAAACGGATGTCTGCCGAACCAGTTTTGCACGCCGCCAGCCCCAACCGGATTGGCGGTGGCTTACACTAATGGCATTGCAACGCTCACCTGGGACCCGTCCCCCGGCCCGGTCATTGGATACGTAGTCGAAAGGGACATTCCCGCTCTGTGGGCGACGACCCCAACATCCTTCTTCACCAACTCGGCTACTTTGACCGCTCATGCGGACGACCCTTTTCCCACACCCGAACCAGACGGACTGTTCGACGCGCCGAACTTACGAGGTGACGGCAATTTATCCGAGAGGGTACTCCGCGACGAGTGGGATAAGACTGTACGGCAGAAATGCAACTACAACGTACTGGAGCCCTGCCTATGATTACGGAACCGCTGCCTTTATTCGTGGTCCAGGAGGAAACTTGTATCTGGCATGGTCAGGCGTCCCAACGAACATTCCCACCGTGCAACTTGAGCGAGAGAATCTCGATTTTGGCACAGGCGAAACCGTGTACACGAATTGGACGCTCACCACCAGCGGGTTTACCAATGGTATGTATCCGATTCCGCAAGGCGGACTGCCGCCTCTAAATTCTTTACCAGACGAGTACTGGTTCCTCATCGTCTCAAATTCGTCTTCCAGTATTGCACAAACCGCTGAAGTTGACTTTTGGGACATATCAGCGGTTCCCTTCTACGATGGGCGGCAAGTGATGAAGGATAATCTGGCGTTCCTCTTCAGAATCGCCAGCGGCGACTATCCATTAACCCTTGACTGGCATTACCTTGGCGGCCCGGCTTCGTGGGATGATCTGTACCAGTTCCCATCGAACTATGCGTACGCAGGGTTCTACGATCTTGGTACCCGACAGAGTGCGCCCCCGTTTGGTCCGTATGAATTTGGCCCTTTTGCCGTCAACAGCCTCTTTCGCAACCTCGTATTCGGCAGTACAAACGACTTGGATGCTTCGGGCAGCCTCAACACCGGGGCCACACCGGACTATACGACATGGTACCTCTACTACCCCTCGACCTATCTCCCGGCAACCAACCTCTCCGGGCTCTTAACCAATTCCCTCTTGAGCCCGAGCCAGTCCACATGGTTAACTGCATTGCCCAGTTTCGATTGGCCTGCCTACGGAATCACCAATACCGTTCCCGACAGCACATGGTGGCTTGCAAGTGGAGTGAGCAACATTTACGGATTACCGTTTCTGGCTGCGAAACTGGCCTGGGATAATGGACCCTCCGGCTCGGCCAGTTTCGGCGCTGGTGGGAGCCTTAGCGCGCCAAGTAGCAGCGAAGTTTACATGCAGGCGGCACAGCCTCAATTGCAAACAGTGGCCTATTATTTCACGACAGTTCCGACGGATTTTCCCAATGACCCGCCGCTTTCCGCCTTGCCAGGACAGGCAGCCTTCTCAATAACCAACACGACGCCCCTCTTGATCGCTTCGCTTGGCGACCCTGGGTTTCGAGTCGCCGGGTACGCAAAACAAGCGCTTATCAACGGGTACCCCAACGTTTTCGGCTATTTGGGCCAGTATTTTGAGGCAGCGCTCTTGATGAATCCCGATGGAAGCGTAAGCACAAATCAGACCGGAATTCTGTCCGACTATGGCGATTTCTTTCCTACCCAACCCGGGACAGTGGCGCTCGTCACAAAGCCCGATCTCGACACGGGTCAACGCGGGACTGGTGTCGTCAGCGTGATTAAGTTACAGTTGGACGTGAACCACGACGGTTTCATGGACACCAGCTTCGCCGGGCCGGATAATACCTCGCCACAACGGCCTTTTTCATTTTGGATCAATAACAATTTTGACCGCTTCAAGCTGGACACCTACGACAATGTTTATTACGACGATGATGTTTCGAGCAGCAGCGCAGAGGCCAAGGGCCTCGCTAACCGACAGGCGACGCCGGATTACGCCTATACCGACAGCGCAACTAATCGCACCATCCCCTGTATTCGCGACCTGCAAGATTTCGCCCGGCTCTGGATCTGCGGCGTCACGTCTAACCTGCTGGTGGCCCTGCCGCCTAGCACCACAATTACCCTGAGTTGGGGCGATGTGGGCAACCCCAATGCCAACAACCCGGCCATTGATTTGTTTCAGGCCGCCGATGTGGACGGAGGGGTGGGCTATCTCACAAACGCCACGACCGCCGCACTGCAAACAAATTCCTTAATTTGCCGCTACATCGCGCGAGTGGGCCCGGGCCAAAGCATTCAGCTCAACGCCAGCCAGTTTACGAACACCTGGGCGGGAAATTATTTCATCTGGTGCGGTGTGAGCAGCGGCACCGGTCAACTGACGCTGAGCATTAGCGAAGGCGGTACAAACGTCCTCGGTCAGACATCGGCCTATATCAAATTGCAGGATATTAAACAGATGTACGAGAGATGGACCGTTGGAGACGATCCGCGGATGGAGCCGACCAACACCGCTCAATTAGCGCAGGAGGACTTGCCGAAACCGTTTGCCTACCAGATGCCTCAGGACACAAATACGCCTTACATCCTTTTTGTTCACGGATGGAACGTTGAGCGTTGGGAAAAAGATCGGTTTGCCGAGAGCGCCTTTAAGCGGCTCTATTGGCAGGGGTATCCGGGGCGTTTTGGCCTGTTTCGCTGGCCGACATATTGGGGTTTTACGGGCGGTCTAGGAAGTTTGCTTACCGACCGCCGCAATTACGACAATAGCGAATTTAATGCCTGGTCTTCTGAAATTGGGCTTACCTACTTACTCGACAACCTCCACAGTTCGTATCCAGGCAAGGTCTACTTGTTGGCCCACAGCATGGGAAATGTTGTAGCCGGAGGGTCCCTCCGGCACGAGGGAAGCCACCAAGTCGTCAACACCTACGTCGCCACACAGGCCGCCATGCCCGCACACCTGTTCGACGCCTCCGTTACTAACACCATTTTCAACGCTTCGACCGGCGACCCGAAAACCCCTAACATTTATGCGGACTACTTTGCTTCGGTAGCCGGTGATGCAGCGGATAGGGTCATCAACTTCTACAACACGAACGACTACGCTTTGCAGACTGGTCGTTGGGAGCTGGGCCAGGCGTTGAAACCAGATCAGTCGATCACAGTTTTTGGAGCAAACTATAGTTTTGCGGGTTATCCGTACACTGGAAGCGCCAGCTACACGCCGGGCTCGGTTGACGACACACCGCCGTGGCTCTACTTCGTAAAGGACACCTACAGCGGGCGCAAGGTGTTCGATCTCAATTTGCTCCCAGACCGTTATGAGGTCATGGCGTACGCCGCACAACCGAGGTCAACGGCGCTGGGCAGGACAGGGGGCGTTCTCAACAACGTGTCGCTGAGCGTGGATCTCGGGCGCGCCGCTAATCCGCGCATTTGGCTTCCTGACACTCAAAGTCCTAGCACTCCCTATGGTGAGCACTTTTATCACAGCGCCGAATTTCGAGGAGACTACTGGCAACAGGTGGGTTATTGGAGCGAGCTTTTAGGGGTAGATGCATTCAGGCTTAAATAAACGATGAAACGGCGCAATGTAATTCCAAGCTTGGTTTTAGTCGGTGTGGCGGCTGTTGTGATGTACTGGTTTGGTGCAAATCAACCGGCGAAAGCACCTTTACGGTCTGGTTTGGATCAAACCACAGTCTCTTCCAACAACCCTGCTTTCGCGTATGCGAACCATCAGCAGACTAATCAGCCTGCTTCTGCTTCTTCTAGACCCGTTCAGCAGATGGCATTCGGGAGCAAACAACTCAAGACGGTGGAGATTCTCTCCACAGAGAACGATGTACCCATCGAATTCTACGGGAAGCTGGAAGACCAGTTCGGCAACGCTGTCACGAGTGCAGCCGTCAATTTCAGCGTGCGAGTCTACAATGGACGCCGAGCAACTGTTGACCGCGGAAAAGTCATTAGCGACGCTAACGGCCTCTTCAACATCTCCGGCTACAGAGGTGAAAGTCTAAGCACGGTCCCCGAAAAGGCCGGCTATGCTCTCGCTTCTCTTAATGGTGGGGGGTTTTATACACATTTGAAACCCGATCAGGAAAGGGTTCAGTCCGATGCCAACAATCCGGTCGTTATCAAGATGTGGAAGTTGCAAGGCTCGGAGCCGCTGGTCCCCATAACCCACACGTATAAACTCCGTTACACCGACGCCCCAATCGTGTTTGATTTATTAAGTGGGAAGGTTGTTGGTGCAGGCGGAGATTTGAAGCTCACGGTGAGTCGAGAGGACGGCGTAATCACGGGCCGCAATCGGCTGGATTGGGGTGTCCAGATCGAGGCCGTCAACGGGGGGTTGATGAACGCGGAAGGACGGGAAGCCATCACCTACTGGGCACCGGCCGAGGGTTACCAGCCGCGCGTCTCGCTACATTTTTCGGCGAAGGCCCCCTATAAGTGGGCAGAAGGATTTAATCGTGGCTTCTTCGTCATGAGCCGAGCCGGGCAGGTTTTCAGCAAACTTGGAATCTCGTTCAGCATCAACTACGATCCCAACGGCCTTCTGTATGTTACCTTAGCGGGGGTGGCGAACACAAATGGCTCACGGAATTGGGAAAGTGACCCGAACATGATCAACGCTGTTGCGAATTAACGACTCTGTGAACCGACGATCAACTCTCCCGTCCTTCGCCCCTGAACCACCCGGAAACAGCGGGCAGACTTCCAAGCGCCTCATTTGGACCCGAACCCGCGCTGGCATTTCAAGAGCCTCACCGCCTGAAACACGAGCATATGCGACGCGCCTTTTCAACAGCATTCATAATAGGCGGGATTATCACACTACTGATCCTGCTGCTTTTACACGCCTTCGCGCAAGCCATAGGCGGTATGAGCGCCGGTTCGGGCTCGCCGCCAAGCCCCGGCGATGCCGTGTTGATTTCAATGATTTGCGGATATTTTTTTGCCAGCGCTGTCGGGGTTTTCGTTTCCAGGAGCAAATCTGTATTGTGGGTCTGGGCGGCGTTTGCGCACGCGCTATTGCTGGTTACTTACCTAACCATCTTTATCGCTGCCAAGAATGCCGACCAAGAGGGTTACAAATGGCCAAGCCAAGCGGCCACTCTTGCGGGCGTTATGGCCCTATATTTTGCACCGTGGGTAACTGCTTGGGCAGTCATTTTGTGGACTCACACGCGGGGCTCCCGCCGAAACTGACTGGAGTATGGCGGCGATATTAATCCGGTTGGCGAGAGGCTCAACCGAATACTCCGAACGATGAAGAAATGCCCCTATTGCGGCCGCGAAAACGCTCTGGAATCGTCAACATGCACAGAGTGCGGCACAAGATTTGCCAGCGAGGAAATCGCGGGTGTACAAGCAGAAACCCTCGCACCAGCGCCGGCCACGAGGATCCAAAATCCTCCTCATAATTGCAGTATTTGCTGTGGCCATGCTGGCCTCGCTCCCCCTCGCAGGATTATTGCTGGCGCAGCCGCTCTTGATATTTGCCTTTCCCTCCGGGCTCCCGGCGTTCTTCACCGATACCGAAACATACGCCGGAAAGGCCGCCATAATGTGGGTATTTTACGCGGCTGTGGTAGCGGCAGCCCTGTTGGCCCGCCGGCGGGGTTGGTTTATCCTGTTTTATGTTGTCCTATGTGTCGCTCTGGCGGTGAACGTCACTGGTTGCTACAGAATCGTAAATGAAACTCTGAAGGGTTTGAAATGAGCCAATCATGGTGTGCAAAACCATTGCTACCAGATGAAGCCCCAAGAATGGGGTACACCCCGAGTGAGTCTTTTCTGTCGTGAACACGCCTCGATGGAATCCCGTCGCCCCATACTCCTAAGCATGCCGATGAATTCAGAAACACGAGGCGATATGCGGGAATGGTTCAACGCGCCCGTAAACCGGCGGCTAAAAAACCTCCTTTGGTGTCTCGCTTGGGGAATGGTTATTCTCACAACCCTGGCTATCAAGCCGGCGGATGTGCTCACGGCACCATTCTTCCCAGTTGGGCTTCTCGGCTTTCTGCGTGGTGGCGAACCGACGGCGATGGTGGCATGGATGTTAGGCTTTCCAATCGTGTTTGGGTGGCTTATTTACATTCTCATATCCGCGGCGATGTTTCGCGCAGGCCGAAACGGCACGTTCATATTGATCTACATTGTCCTATGTGCGCTGCTTGCGGTGAATGTTGTCGGGTGCCATCGCACACTGGAGGCTGCATCCCATATTCACTGACGGTTCTTCGAAAGGAGCAGCCCGCCCCAGACTCCGAGAGCAAGTCCCGAAACCGAGTAAAGCTCCCTTTCTCCCGACCCGACGACCTTCGGCTTTCTCTCACCAGCAGACATGCCGGTTCCGCCGCTTTCCCCTCAAAAATCGCCTAAGTTGACCGATCGTTGACCCGGTCAACTCTCCAGAAGTCCCTCGTCCTCAGTGCCATCGGCGGCCACGTTCGCTTCCCAGTTGACCGCCCATCCACCACTAGAATGAAAACACATTTCGCCCAATCCGAGGCCCAGTCCACCCGGCACCCAGAACCAGGCCAATCAGAAACAACCGAAAGCTTCACGATTTGTTACCTCAACGCTCAATGCTCAGCGCCACTCCATCACTCCACCACCCAATCCAGTTTGCTGTGTGGCTAGGCGCTTCGGCCCGTCGCCCTGCCGTTCCGCTTCTCCCGCCCTCCCCCCGCTCCACACTTCACGCTCCACGCTGCACGTCTTCCCCCTCGCGCTCGGCAGGGCTAGGTCCTCCCCGCGCCGTCGCCACACAGGCAGGCCACGACGCGCCACACCCCGCCCCGCGCGCAGTTCGCTTGTTTCATCCGGTTCCCGCCCCCAGCCTTCATGCATTGGCCCTGTTTTTGTCGGGGCAGTTCGCGTTTCTTTTCTTCGTTTTCCGCAGCCGCTTCTGTACTCTCCGCCGAATTTGATCAGGCATGAATGCTGAATTGCTCGCCAAAGCCAAGTCGCTCGGGTTTTCCGATCGACAAATCGCTCATCTCACTCACCGGACCGAACAGCAGGTGCGCGCCGAACGCAAGCGGCTTGGGCTGGTGCCCAGTTACCGCCTGGTGGACACCTGCGCCGCTGAGTTCGAGGCCTATACCCCTTATTATTATTCCACCTACGACCGGGGTGACGACGAGGTCCGGCCGAGCGAACGCCGCAAGATCATGATTCTGGGCGGCGGCCCCAACCGCATTGGCCAGGGCATCGAATTCGATTACTGCTGCGTCCATGCCGCCTTTGCGCTGAAAGAGGAGGGCTTCGAGACCCTGATGGTCAATTCCAACCCTGAGACCGTCTCGACCGATTACGACACCAGCGACAAGCTGTACTTTGAGCCGCTGACCCTCGAAGACGTGCTGGAGATTTACGAGCGCGAGCGTTGCTGGGGCGCCATTGCGCAATTCGGCGGCCAAACCCCGTTGAACCTCGCCCTGGCCCTGCAGAAGAACGGGGTCAATATCATCGGCACCTCGCCGCAGGAAATCGAAGTGGCCGAAGACCGCAAACTTTTTGCGGCGATGCTGCACAAGCTCAACATTCCGCAGCCGCCGAACGGGATCGCCACTAATGAAGCCGAAGCGCTCGCGGTCGCGAAGCAACTTGGTTACCCCGTGCTGGTGCGGCCCAGCTTCGTCCTGGGCGGCCGCGCCATGCAAATCGTTTTCTCCGACGCCGAGTTGCACCATTATATGCGCTTTGCCGTCGAAGCCTCCCCCGAGCGGCCGGTGCTGGTCGATAAATTCCTCGAAGACGCGACCGAGGTGGACGTGGATTGTATTGCCGACGTGGGGCGGTTTAGCGATCCAACGCAAGGGACGATCGTGATCGGTGCCATGCTTGAGCACATCGAATTTGCCGGCGTGCATTCCGGTGACGCAGCGATGGTGCTGCCGCCGCACACGCTGTCAACCAAGGTGATCGAGGTGATTCGCCAATATACTCATGCCATGGCGCGCGAGTTGAAAGTGATCGGTTTGATGAACGTCCAGTACGCTGTCAAAGGCGAGACGGTGTATGTGCTGGAAGTCAACCCGCGCGCGTCGCGCACGGTGCCGTTTGTCTCGAAGGCCATCGGCGCGCCCCTCGCCAAGCTCGCCGCAAAAATCATGGCGGGCAAGACCCTGGCCGAACTTGGGTTTACCCGGGAAGTGTGGCCCCAGTACTGGGCGGTGAAGGAATCAGTTTTCCCCTTCAGCCGGTTCCATGGCCAGGACATCCTCCTCTCACCGGAAATGCGTTCGACCGGCGAGGTGATGGGGCTGGACTCCGATTTAGGCATCGCTTATGCCAAGTCTCAAATCGCGGCCGGCGGACCGCTGCCCCTCTGCGGCCGGGTTTTCCTCAGTGTAAGCGACGCGCAGAAAGATGAGGTGGCAGAAATCGGCAAACTGTTTGCCGAGCTGGGTTTTGAACTCGTTGCGACCAGTGGGACCGCGGCGGTACTGGAAAAGGCCGGGCTGTCGGTGCGGCGGATTTTCAAGCTCGCTGAGGGCCGGCCAAACAGCGTGGATCTGTTGAAAAACCGCGAGCTACAGCTCGTGATCAATACCCCGGCCGGCCAGAGCCCGCGTGCCGACGAAGTTAAGATTCGCACGACGGCCGTTTACACCGGCACGCCGATCATGACAACGCTCAGCGGGGCCCGAGCGGCTGCCCGTGGCATCGCCGCTTTGAAGAAAGCCGGCTACGGCGTGAAAACGCTGCAGGAATATCACTGACGCGAGGCGCAGCGTTTGGTTGCAGACGCAAAAACCCGGCCCCTTTGAGTGCGGCGCACTCGCGCGGACAATGGCTCGCAGCCAAAATCATGCCAGTTCTTACTTGTCTTGGAATCAAAGCCGTTTAGAATACCCCCATGGCTCAAGGTTTACAGTTGTCGCAACGGTTGACGCAGTCGCTGGTGCTCGCGCCGCAACTGCAACAGTCCCTTGCACTTCTGCAAGCCCCCACCCTCGAACTCAAGGCCCTCGTCGAGCAGGAACTGCAGCAAAACCCCGTCCTTGAGGAGGCGACCGAGACCGAACAGGACCAGAAGGAATCGCAGGAGGCGGCCGACGCGGCGCAAAACGCCGACCCCACTGAGCCGCCCACAGACCTGTCGTTCGACCCGGCGTCCGAGAAACCCAGCGGTGAGGCCGAGCCCGTCGATGATTTTCAGGCAGAATTCGAGCGCCTCGTACAATTGGACCAGGAATGGCGGGATCATTTCGCGCAAACGAACATTCCCCAGCGGGCGTCGGCCGAAGATGAGGAGAAGCGCCAGTTCATGTTCGACTCGCTGGTGGCCAGCACGTCCCTACAGGAAATTCTCCTCGAACAGGTGCGCGAGTCCAAGTTGCCCAAAGAACATTGGCCGATTGCCGAAATGCTCATCGGCAATGTTGACGAATATGGGTATCTTAAAACTACGACGGAGGAGTTGAGCGCCTCGACCGGAGTGGCCGTGCCTCAAATCGAAGAGGTCCTCAAGGTCATTCAATCGTTTGAGCCGGCGGGCGTCGGCGCGCGGGATTTGCGCGAATGCCTGATGCTTCAACTCGAACGCTCCGGCCAGCAAGACTCGCTGGAATACCGCATCATCAGGGATTTTATGGAGGCGCTGGGCAAACGCCGTATCCCGGAGATCGCGCGCGGCACCGGCACCGAAGTTGATGAAGTCCAGGATGCGCTCGAGAACATCGCCCGGCTCGAACCCCGGCCCGGGCGCGCCTACCTGCCCGACAATGACCAATACATCCTGCCGGAGGTGTTCGTTCATCGCTCGGGCGACGATTACATCGTCTCGACCAATAACGAGCACATCCCGCACCTGCGCATCAGCAACACCTACAAAGATCTGATGTCGCAGGGCCAGAATTCTCCCGAGGTGCGGAATTACATCCGCGAGAAAATCCGCGCGGGCAAATTCCTGATCAAGAGCCTGCACCAGCGCCAGCAAACGATTCTGAACATCGCGCGGGAGATCGTCCATCGGCAGCGTGATTTCATGGAGAAAGGCGTCGCTTTTCTGAAGCCCCTCACCATGGTGCAAATCGCGCAGGTGGTGGGCGTGCATGAAACCACCGTCAGCCGCGCGGTTTCCGGCAAGTACATGCAGACCCCGCAGGGGATTTTCGAGATGAAGTACTTCTTCACCGCCGGCATCCAGACCGCTAACGGCGATGGCATGTCCAATACCAGCGTCAAAGATATGATCGCTGAAATTTTCAAAGCCGAAGACCAAAGCAAACCATTGTCCGATCAGGAAGTGGTGGAGATGCTGCAGGCAAAGGGGATCGTGATCGCCAGGCGCACCGTCGCAAAATATCGGACCGAGTTGAATATTTTGCCTTCCAATTTGCGGAAGGTGTATTGAGCAACGGCAAGGCACGCCGCTTATTCCGCAGGGTTTGGACCGCGCCGGTCATTTGCGGCTCTGCCTTGCAACGTTAAGGCAGCCGATCGAGCTTCATGAAACAGACGACACTCCCATACTTGTTAGCGCTAGCCCTGCTGGTGCTGGGCACCCACAGCCACGCCCAACACACTCCCGCCCCCGTGCCCGCCGATTCGCCGTTGCCCCCGTGGCCCAAACCCACTCAGCCGGACCTCGCTTCGGGCCGGAGCTCGATCCGTTCGCAGGACCTCGAGATTCTGCAGTCCACACACCAGCCTGGAGGATTGCTCATCAAGGTGGCAGGGCAGCCTATTGCTATCGGACAGAATCATCCGCGGATCGGTTACCTCGTCGGCGCCGAATTGCACTGGCTGGATGCCGCGCAGGCACCCGGGCGCAAGTTCGCGCTGAAAGCTGTCGGAGCGGGATTCGACACCGAGCTTCAATGCGCCGATGCGGATGGCGGACATTGGACGTTCCGGCGAAGATTTTCGCCTGGGCACATCCCCGGGTCGATTGATATCGAGAGCACGGTGAGCGTGGATCAACCGCGGGATATAGCGTTTCTGCCTATGTTAATGATATTTCCCGGCGTGGGCACATTCGGCACCTCGAAGGGCCAAGGATTGTTCGCCGGACTCGAATACCTTGAGAACGAACCGAGCAGTTCGGAGGCGGATATCATCGGCCCGGCCTCCAAACGACAGGTCCCCGACAACCTGAAGGTGACATTGCCACTTATGGTCATCCAGAGCGGAGAAGGGTATGTGGCGCTGACGTGGCAAATGCGCCCTCAATTCTGCGCGTTGTACGATTCACCGGACCGGTTGTTCGAGTCGGGCGGCCATGTCCTGGGCGTCCTGTTCCCCGGCTCAAACGGACAGAATCGGCAGGAAGGCAGTCTTCTGCCGCGCTTTGCGACGAGGCTTGGGCCGGGCGAAGAGGTTGACTTGCACGCGACGCTGCTGGGCGGCCGCGGTGCGAGCGTTGTGCCGGCGGTGCAACAATACGTTCAATTGCGGGGGCTGCCGCCGGTGCCGGGCGTGAACTTTCCGCAATATGTTGCCCAGGCCGCCGGGGGCTGGCTGGATTCAAAAATCAGAGAGGGCAAGCTGTTCCGGCATGCCGTTGCCGAAGGCGGGTTTCCGCCTGGTCCCGCAGCCGATGCGGCGCTGTGGATGGATTGGTTGGGCAACGAAACCACCGATGCGAGCCTTGCCGCGCGATTGCATCAGACCGCCGAAGCAGCGCTGGGCGCGGTTGCGCCGGCCGACTGGAATGTCTCCGGCGTGGGTCATGTGCGATATCCAGTCGCCGCGCTGGTGTATGGCCACGTGGCCGAGGCGGCAGAACGGGCCCGCCAAAACGGCGAGGCCTTGCTGGCCAGGTTTGAGCCGGACCTTTCCATTCAGTACCGCCCGGCTCCCACCGGGCCTGATTACAGCAAAACCCATTACTCCAAAGAAGCGGATGGTTACACGTCCCGGCCAGTGTTGGATTTGCTTGAGGATGCCGCGTTCTGCGGCGAGCCAACCTTGTTGGCTAAGGCGCTGCAACGATTGCGGGCCATGGACAAGTTCAGTAACGGCGTGCCACGCGGCGCCCAGACCTGGGAATGCCCCTTGCATATTCCCGATATCCTGGCGGCAGCCCAAATGGTGCGCGCTTACTTGCTGGGGTACGAACTTACCGGCGAGCCTCACTTCCTGGAACAAGCGCGCTACTGGGCCTGGACAGGTGTCCCCTTTGTTTACCTGGTAAATCCGACCTCCCAGCCTATAGGCGATTACGGCACGATTGCGGTCTTTGGCGCAACGCAATGGCGCGCGCCGGTCTGGCTGGGGCTGCCGGTGCAATGGTGCGGCCTGGTTTACGCCGACGCGCTGCACCGGTTGATGCGCGAGGACCCGACCGATGGCTTGACCTGGAAAAAACTGGCCGATGGTATCACCGTCTCCGGCATCCAACAAAGCTGGCCGTCGAGCGACACAGCGTTGCAAGGTTTGTTGCCCGACTCCTTTGTTTTGCGCACACAGCATCGCAACGGACCGGCAATCAATCCGGCAACGCTCGAAGCCAACGCCTTTCGACTGGTCAATCAGCCGCCCGTCTATGATTTCTGGGCGGCGCGCGACAGCGGCTTGCGGATTCACGCCCCCGGCGGACTCGTGCGGCTGTCTGACAATAAAGCCGGAGTTAGTTTCGAGGTGTATCCTTGGATGAAACACCCCTATTACGTGCTCATTAACGGCCTAACAGCAAAGCCCGCCCTGAAATTAAATGGGCAGCCCGCCGCGTGCGCCGACCCGCATCAATTCCAGGAAAAGGAGGGCAGGCTTATCCTGAAATTGGACGGAAAAACGAAGGTCGAACTGGAGCTCAGCAAGTGAAGGCGTTGCCGCAGGGTATCCTTTGTAACCGGGTCCATCGTCCGTGCGTGAGCCCCTGCGCTATGACTTTCGATCGAGCTTGCGCAGCGCGAACGCATAGGCGCCAATCGCCACCGCCTCGCTCGTTCCCAGGCGCGACATGCCCACGCCAACCCGTGCCAGCGGATCGTACTTCAACTTCCGATTCGTCCCGGGCACCGTTACCGCGCGCGTCTCACCTTTGACGAATTTCTGGCACTGCGCCTTATCTTCGAGGTTAAACGCCACCTGCCCCATGCGCCGGAAAGTTGTGCCATTGGGAGCGGTGTAAGTGCTGTTCAATTCATCGACCAGCGCGGGAAGGAACAAGGGCCAGGAACCGGAGACCCCGCCGCCGATGACGCCCAGGCCATCCACCAGCGTCAATCCCTGGGCCATCGCATCGCCGACCACTTCGCCCAACCGCCGGAAGGCCTCCAGCGCCGCGCTGCGATTGCCGGGTTGTTTCCCCTGGCCGATGTCGAAAATGACTTTCGGCTCCGGCGCCTGCTCGAACGCAATGCCCGCCTGACTGGCATAGGTGCGCCGAACTGCCCGGATGCTGGCGCCTTCTTCGGCATTGGTGTTCGGCTGGAGCTTGTTGCGCAACAGCCAGACTTCGCCCGCCATTGAGTTGTCGCCGGTGAACAATTCACCGTCGCGCACAATTCCGCCGCCGAACCCGGTGCCGAGCGTAACGCCGAACAGGTTGCGGTAGCGCTTGGGGCTGCCGGCTTTTTTGAGCAGCCCGTTGACGTAGGGCAGGAACCCGGCAATCGCCTCGCCATACACGAACAAATCCCCGTCATTATTGAGGAAGACCGGCACGCGGAATCTCTGAGCGAGCAGCGGGCCTAGCGGAATGCCGCCGCGGAACCCGGGCAGGTTCCCGAGGTCGCCGATGATGCCGTTGGGATAATCCGCCGGTCCGGGGAACGCGAAGCTAATCGCCGCCGGTGGCTTCGGGCAACTGCCTTTGATGCGAGTAAAGCCCTCGATGATATTGGCGAGGCATTTGTCCAAATCATCGCCGCAGGACGGCATCGCGACCGTTTCCGTAATGGGTTTGTTGCCGCGCATCGCGCAGAAGCGGAAATTGGTCCCGCCCGCGTCGAGGGTCATGACAATCCGTTTGTCGGTGTTGGGGTTCATAGATGGTCTGAGTTAAGGTCTGCGCCTGGGTTAGGCTTGAGCAGGCTGCGGCGTTCGTGTGGGAGCCGAAGTTGCCTTCTTGCCGCCTCGCAGCGATAACAGTAACAGGTATGCGAAACAAGCGGTGGGCACAACAAAGGCCATCGCTCCCCAATTCAGGTCGAAGAGCCAGCCCATCAGGAGGGGAACCACCGCGCCGCCGGAAATCGCCATGCACATCAACCCGCTGAGCTCATTGGCCGCCTGGGGCTTTTCCTCGACCGTGATCGAAAAGAGCATCGGCCAAATGTTAGCGAAGCCTAAGCCAGCGCAGATGACGCCGGCCAGCGCGAGGGATTTGGAGTTGGTCATCAGGGCCGCGGCGCCAATCACGCCCAGCAGCGCCGACAGCCGAAAACAGGTGCGCGGGCTCATCACGGTCAATACCGCGCTGCCCAGCAGCCGGCCTACCGTCAACAAGCCAAAGAACAGGGTCGGCCCGTAATTGTTGGCGGCTTCTTTGTTCATCCCGAACGCTTCGAACGTTGGCTTCAGAAAGCGGCCCATGGATGACTCGGCGCCCACGTATAGGAAGATGCCTACGACGGCCAGAAAAAATACCGGTTCACCCAGCAACTTCAGACTTGAACCAATGCTGGGCGGTTCGTCGGCCTTGGTTTCGTGGACCTTCAAAAAAGCGACTGACACAAACGCGAGGGTCATCAGCACGCAAAAGAGTGGAAACGCGCCGCGCCAGCTCATGCTTTTGAACATCACCATGCCCGCCAGCGCGGTTACCAGCCAGGTCGATGCGGTGCTGCCGATCCCTTTAATCCCCTGGGCAAAAGCCAGGTTGCGGCTGTACCTGCCCTCCGCGCTGACGTCGCGCATGATCGGGTTGCCGGCCACCTGCAGAAAAGTCGTCCCCATCCCCAGCAAAAAGATGCACGCCAACAGCACGGGAAAAGCGGGGACCATGAGCGAAGGGATCACCAACGCGGCGGCGTTGATGCCCAGCCCCAACAGCAGCAACTTTTTCTTCCCGATCCGCGCCGCCAGCAGCCCGCCGGGAACGCTGAACACCGCAAACGCGATAAACACCACGAACGGCAGCAACGTGGACATCACATTGCTCAGCGCGTAATGGTCCTTCACCGCGTCCGAATTAGGTCCCATCGCGTCGGCCAGGCCCATTAGAAAAAAAGCGAGGAAAATGGGGAGTGTTTTCATTTATGTAATCTGAATTGGGGTTGTCAGTTTCAGCGGCCCGATTTTATAGGCCGCTGCACGCAGCGTATAGCCAAATTTTCACGCAGGCCGGAGCCGCGGGCGGAGCGCGGACTTTAGTCCGCAGCAATGTGTCGCTTGCAGATGCTTCCCGGTGAATTTGAGCCCTTTGAAGTTCGAAACCTGCTGCGGACAGGAATATCCGCGTTCCGGGCTGCGTTTCCCATTGCTCTCGACAGCTCGGCTGAAGGAAACTGCTCGCATGACAGCACCCTCGGTTGATTTACGGGCCCGGGCCTTTCAGGCCATGACCGACGCCGGTTTTCATCCCGCGTTTCCGGCGGACGCGCTCGCCGAACTGGCGCGTGTGCGGGCGCAGCCCCCGCCCGCGGCTCCGGGCACACGCGACCTGCGCGACTTACTCTGGTCATCGCTGGATACGGACCAAACGCGCGACCTGGACCAGGTCGAGTATGTGGAAGCGCTGAACGGCGGCGGCATGCGCTTGCTGGTCGGCATCGCCGATGTTGATGTGCTCGTAGCGCACGGCTCGGCCCTGGACCGCCAGGCCGCGCTCGAAGCCACTTCGGTTTACACCGGCGTGGTGACCTTCCCGATGCTGCCGCCGGAACTCTCCACCGACGCTACCTCGCTCGTTCAGGCCCAGGAGCGCCTCGCGCTGGTCGCCGAACTGCACATCCTCGACTCCGGCGAGACGCAATCTCACGACGTTTATCCCGCGTTGATTCGCAATCAGGCCAAATTGACTTACAGCGCGGTCGGGCAGTGGTTGGAGGGCGCCGCGCCTTTGCCGCAGGCGGTGGCGACGGTCGCCGGACTGGAAACGCAATTGCGTCTGCAGCAACAGGCCGCCGAGCGGTTGCACGCGTTTCGCCAGCAGCACGGCGCTCTGACGTTCAGTTCCATCGAGCCGGTGCCGGTGCTGGAGAACGGCCAAATCAAAGGACTGAGCGTGCGGCAGCACAACCCCGCCGAGGACATCATCGAGAGCTTCATGGTCGCCGCCAATGTGGCGATGGCGCAGCACTTGCGCCAAAGCCATGCGTGGTCGCTGCGGCGCGTGGTGAAAACGCCGAAACGTTGGGACCGGATTCAGGCGATTGCCGCAGGCTTTGGCGTCAAGCTGCCGGATGTGCCCGACCCGCGCGCCCTGGGTGATTTCTTGCAGAACCGGCACACGGCCGACCCGGCCCACTTTCCTGATCTGTCGTTGGCAGTCGTGAAACTGCTCGGTGCCGGCGAATATATTGTCGAAACGCCCGGCGCGGAGAAGGAAGGGCATTTTGGGCTGGCGGTGAGCGATTACACGCACTCGACCGCGCCGAATCGGCGGTATGCCGACCTGGTGACGCAACGTTTGCTCAAGGCGGCGATTGGTGGAATAACCGGACCGTATCAGCAATCGGAATTGGAGACCGTTGCGCAGCATTGCACCGAGCGGGAAGATGCCGCGCGCAAGGTCGAACGGTTAATGCGCAAGGTGGTCGCGGCCAGCCTGCTAAGTTCCCGCGTCGGCCAGGAATTCAATGGCATCGTCACCGGCGCCAGTCCAAAAGGCACTTATGTGCGGCTGCTGGATTTCCCCGCCGAAGGCCGCCTGGTCCAGGGCGCCACCGGCGTGGACGTCGGAGACAAAGTCCGCGTGCGCCTGGCCTCGGTGGACGTGCCAAGGGGCTTTATTGACCTTGTAAGGTGACAACGCCGACAGGTCTATGTCTTATCATGAGCCCATAACCGACACCGGCCGCGACCACCGCCCGCGGCGCCGAGCATGTCAACGTCCGGGGATTGGCGACAATGGTTTGCCTTTCATCCCACAGACATCACTGCCAGTAGAATAAGCCAATCCGACCTCGGGCTTGCCATCAAGACATTCGAACAGGTACGCTCCGCCGAATGAAACCGCCTCTCAAATCTATCTGGTATCTTCCGCTCGTTCTCATCGCGTCGCTCTCCAGTCATGGTGAGGACTTCTTCTTCCACAACGGAGACCGCGTCATATTTCTGGGCGACAGCATCACTGAGCAGCGGCTATATACCACCTATATTGAGGCCTACGCGCTGACGCGCCATCCCGACTGGCATCTCTGGTTCCGGAACGTGGGTTGGGGCGGGGACACCTCCTGGCTGCGGCAACGCTCGCATCCCAACGAAGACCAGCTTTTCGCCGCAGACTCAAGCGAGCAGCAGAAGATGGTGCAGGACTCGGTCGGACAAGGCCTTCAGCGGGACGTGCTGCCGCTCAAGCCGACAGCGGTCACCGTGGACTTTGGAATGAATGACCACGAATACCAGGCGTTCCGCCCGGACATTTTCCGTGCTTATATTCGCAGCCAGACCGAGATTGCCAAGGACCTGCAAGACGCGGGGGCGCGCGTAGCTTTCCTGACGCCCCAGCCCATTGAAGAAAAGCGGCCTGACCCGGACAAGGACGTCAGGAACATCTCCCTGCGGAAATTCTCGGATGGACTCAAAGAAGTGGCCGGAAAAACCGGAACCGTCTTCGTGGACCAGTTCGATCCATATATGGAGATCCTCGTGCGCGAGCGGGTTGGGAACCCGGCCGACCTCGTCGGCGGCGGCAACGCTGTCCACCCCGGCCCGATTGGCCACACGCTCATGGCCTGGTCCATTCTCAAGCAACTGGGCGCGCCCCCCCTCGTATCACGTGCAGTCATCGACGCCTCCGATTCCCGGGTGACGGCGTCCGAGGGTTGCCAAATCCTGAACCTGAAAGTGTCAGGAAAAACGATTGGTTTCGACCGGCTTGATCAGGCCTTGCCGATGCCGATTGATCCCAGGGCCCAACCGGCGCTGAAGCTCGCCCCTATCCTGCGGGACCTCGATCAATACATGCTGCAGGTCACCGGGGCGGGCGAAGGAAGCTACGAACTGAGCATCGATGGTGAACCGGTGGGCCAGGCCACCGCCGCCGACCTGGCCATGGGCTGGAACCTGGCCGCACATGCCGGTCCGATTACCAAGCAAGCGGAATCGGTATTGCAGTTGGTTTTCCAAAAGAACGACCTCTATTTCGAGCGCTGGCGCAACGTGCAGCTCTACCGTTTCCCGGCCTGGGCTACAACCGCGGAAACCACCCAACTCCGCGAGACAGAATTGGCGCGTCTGGATCAGGAGATCGCCAACAAAGAGGCGGCTATCGATGCGAAGAGAAAACCCAGCTTACATCATTTCGAGCTCAAACCCTCCGGACCTTAGCTTTGGAGCCTGGCGGCCGGTTCTGCGAGATCCCAAAAATGAATTCATCTGTCCTGAATGCGTCCGCCCGTTCGTCACAACTTTGCACGAATCGATGACAATTAACGAAAAAGCAAAATATGAAAAATTCAATGGTTCAGTCCTACATATTCTTTGACGGCAAATGTGAGGAAGCCCTCGAATTCTACAAACGCGCGCTCGGCGCCGAAGTAAACATGCTGATGCGCTACAAAGAAAGTCCCGAACCGCCGCCGCCGGGCTGCGGGCCGACGGATGCAAATAAAATCATGCACGCCCAGTTTCGCATTGGCGAGACGGTTATCCTGTGCTCGGACGGACGCGCCACCGGCAGTCCGAAGTTTGAAGGTTTCGCCCTTGCGCTTTCAGTGAAGACGGAAGTGGACGCGGACAAGGCGTTCAATGCGCTGGCCAACGGCGGAAAAGTGGAAATGCCGCTGGCAAAAACCTTCTTCTCGCCGAAGTTCGGGATGGTCATGGACAAGTTCGGCGTCTTTTGGATGGTTTTGGTGACACCGCAGTCTGCGGCGCACGCATGATTTGGCATGATTAATAGGATTCCGGAAACTGAAAGCCTTCATCCTGTAAAACGTGTCGGCGAATTCAGTTTTCCGAGTGCACACAGCCCCGACGAACCGAATTTGACAGGATTAACGTGATCAACAGGATTCCAGAAGCGGGATGGCCGTTCGCCAGCTTCTGCGGCGGGGAGTTTTTTGTGAGCAGGTGCTGAGCCAGGCGAGACTGAGTGCAATGACAAAGCCAAGCTATCCGGTTGAATGCTCCTTTTCAATCACATCCATGACGTCAGCCGGCATCCCCAGTTTTGCCGCAGGCGCGATGGCCGGCCAATGAAGCAGCGTCTGGTCTTGCTTCCGGCAAAGATGCTGGGAGTGTCAGCTCCGGCCATCTGCCTTTGACTTTTACGCGTGACTTGGGCCGCCGCGACGTGTCCAAATTGCGTGGATGATCTTGCTGCCGGTGATTGAACGAGAGCTGCGCGCAACGGCGCGGCAGCCGTTCACCTACCACGTGCGGCTGGTGGCCGTGCTGAGCCTGGTCGCGGTGCTGGTCTATTTCGCCTGGCAGGCGGATATCGGGCCGGATTCGGGCGGGGAGTTGTTTGCAGGACTGCACCTGACTCTGTTCGTAGCGATTTGGGTGCTGGTGCCGTTGCTGACGGCGGACTGCATCAGCCGCGAGCGTCGGGAAGGGACCTTGCCGCTGCTGTTCCTGACGCCGCTGAAGGCGCGCGACCTGGTTTGGGCCAAAGGGGTGGCGCATGCGCTGCGCGCGCTAACGCTGTGGGCGGCGGCGGTGCCGGTCCTGGCCATCTGCCTGGTAGCCGGCGGAGTGAGTTGGCGGGAAGTGGTGTTGTCAGCGCTGGTAAACTTCAGCGCACTGTGTCTGGCGGCTGCGGCTGGACTGACGGCGTCCGCCGCGACGAAGGTGTGGACGCGGGCGTTGGCGCTGGGCATGACGCTGGCTTTTGTGCTGTTCATCGCGTCGTTGCATCTGCTTGCGTTTTTCATTGTGTCTTTTGTTAATTTCGGGCGCACACCGTTTTCCTCCGTGGCCCAGGAAGCGCCGACGGCAATCGGGTGGGTGATGTCCACCAATTGGGAGCGGGCGTGGCAGCACGTCTTTGGCAGCATGCGCCTGGGCGCAGGCACCATCCTGGCTACGTATGTCGCATTTGCCGGTTGCGCGTTACTGGTCCTGTTGCTGCTGATCCGCGCAGCGGGCTGGATGGTGAAACACAACTGGCGTCAACGGCCGCTCTCGGCGCGGGCGCTACGGTTGCAGGAAGTTCTCTTCAAACCGACATTTTTCCAAAAGCCGCTCCGGCGCTGGTTGCGTTGGGAACTGCAGCGCAACCCGATTGGCTGGCTGGAACGGCGGAGTTGGAGCGGGCGGCTGGTGGTGTGGAGCTGGCTGGCGGTGGTGGTCTGCCTGTACTCGAGCTTGTTTGCCAACCAGGGCCTTTATCAACATGGCTTTCACGAAATGCAAGTGCTGCTGAAGTGGATGCTGGCGGGCAGCATTGCGCTGAGCGCCGCCGGCAGCTTCCGCCGTGAACGCGAGTCGGGCGTGCTCGAATTGCTGCTGGTGGCGCCGCTGCGGGAGGGCCAGGTGATTCTCGGCCGGGTGCGGGGTTTGTGGGGCCAGTTCCTGCCGTCGGTTGTGCTGCTGTGCGGCGTGTGGTTGTACTGGGCGGGGTTTCTGAAAAGCGACGAAGAATGGCCGTCGGTTTTAAGCGCGGTGGTTACGTTCGCCACTGTTCCGGTGGTGGGCCTGTATTTTTCGCTGACCTGCTCGAACATCATCGCCTCACTGCTGTTTACGTTCGGATTACAGTTGGTTTTACCGGCAGTATTGACGCAGCTCGTCGAGGCTTTGGTCCCACAGCCGACGGTGTTTTCAAGTTCGCTGCCCACGTCTGTGGCCGGGCTGCGGATTTTGGCATACCTTTGGGTGATCGGCCCAGCGCTGCAACTGATGCTGGCCGCGGGGCTCGGGCACCGGCTATGGGTGAAGTTACGCCAGCGCGATTTTGCGCTACCGTCGGGGAGGTCGTAGAGCGTAGAGCGGGGGAGTATGGAGGGGGGAAGCACGCTCCCACGCTCCTAACCCGTTCGTTCGGCCGAGAGGTCCAGTCGCTCGAATAACTGGCCCAGGAGCAGCACGCCCAAGGCCGCTTCCACTGCCAGGACTACCGCCGCCGTGACCGACCCCAGCAGGAGGGCCAGGCTGAAGCCCACCACCAGCCTGCAGACGACGTAAACCACCACGAAACCGATCGCGGCAGGCAGCAACCCGAGAACGAAAACCAGCAACTGCGCCAGCATCGCGATAATCCGCTGGCCGGTGGCTTCAATGCCTTGCGGCCCATCCTTGCCGGTCTGAAACCAGGCTGGAAAAAGCAGCACGGCGGCGTTGGGAATTTGCAGGGTGATGAAATTGAGGACGGGCAAGAGCAGCGCCGCGCCCGCGGCAACGGCCAATCGCGCTGGACGGTCCAGCACCCGCAGGTCCGCATGCCAGAGCAACACCAGCGATAAGAGCAACAGGAACCATTGCAACGCGGTCAGAACCACCGCCGGCGCCAGCAATTCGCCGAAGGCCACCTGCCAGCCTCGCAGCGGATACATCTTCAACACCTCGGCTAGCCCGAGGTCCTGTCGAAAATCCTGCCGCATCAGTTGCGGCCCAAGGAATAGCGACCACGCGATAAACATCAACGCGATCATGCCTAAGATCATACTCACGTCCGAATTGCCCATGGTCCGCCCCAGGCTGAGTGTCATGCTCAAGCCCAGGACAACCAACACCAGCAAGACGCGGAGGCGAAAGGCTTGTCCGGCGCTGAGCAGGTTTTTCCAGAGCAACGCGATTGCCGGCGGGCCCACCGGCGCCAGGACAAAGGGCGGACGGCGGCTCTTCAATTGTTGTTTGCCTGCGCGCCAATTGCCCGAGCGCACGGCCGCGACGCGCTCCGCCAATTTGCGGGACGCGTCCACCGAGGCCTCCTCGAAGGCGACATTCGAACGAATGACCCAGAGGTAATGCAGCGCCAGGATCAAGAGGGCCGGGCCGAGGGCGATGAGGAAAGCGGTGGCATTGGGCGCCAGCCACGGGCGCACCACCAGCCGCCACGGGTAGAGCAGATAGGGAATCGGACCGGAAACCAGCAACGACTCGGCAAAGGCCTGGATCTGCTCGGGAGTCCGCAACCGCGACAGGTCCAGATGCGGCAGCGAGCGGCTGACCCAGACGGCGACTACACCGACGACGCCAGCCAGCAGCACCAGGATGATTAACCGCCGCTGCCAACTGCTGATGCCGCGCTCCAGCAGCATCGTGCGCCCAAACGACGACCCCAGCAGATGCAGGTTTAGTGTCGAAAGAATCAACCACCACCCGGCGGCATGAATCCACACACGGCCGCCGAACCGGCTGCTGACCAGGACCAGGAACAACGAGGTGAGCAAAATGGCCGCCTGCGAGCGCAGCAGCTTGAACTGAATCAAACCCCGCCGGCTGACCGGCGCGGGAAACAAAAACGCGACCTCGGCTTCGGTGAACGCCAAGGCAGCCCGCTGGTGCGGGACCAACCAGGCCACAACCAGCACGACGAACAAGATCAGCGCTCCGATCGATTCCAGCAGCGCTGGATCGAGGTGGGGAATCCCCTGGGTGGCCGCCAGCCCGGCGCGCGCCCGCCCTCCGCCAAATAGGTACCTGACAAAATAGAAGTAAAAGTACAACCCGCCGACCACGCCGCCGGCGAGGTACTTCGGCTGTTTCAGGCGCTTGAACCGCATCGCGATGCGATTCCATACCGTGTGAAACTGGAGATAAAACAGCGCCCCGATCATAGGCAGCTAACTGCCCGGCGCGGGCCCGGGTTCATCGGCGCCGGTGGCGCGGAAGAAAACCTCCTCGAGATTGGCCTGCCCCGCCGCGACCGAGAACTGGCGGGTGATGTCCTCGATGGAGCCGAAACTGACGTTGCGGCCGTTCTTCAAGATGAGGATGTGCGAGCAGATTTCCTGGACCAGGTGCAGCAGATGGGAGCTGATCATCACCGCCGCTCCGTCCCGGGCTCGTTTTAAAATCGAATCCTTCATCCGCCGGATGCCCAAAGGGTCCAGCCCGGTGAGCGGTTCGTCAAAATAAATCACCTTGGGCGCGTGGAGCAATCCGCACGCAATCACCAGTTTCTGCTTCATCCCGCGGGACAGTTCACCTGGCAGCGCCTGGCGCTTATCGGTCAGCTCCAATTCCTCGAGCAAGCCCCGCGCCACGTTCTCATACCCTGCGACCTGGTAAATGCGCGCGGTAAAAGCCAGGTGTTGTTCAACCGTCAGATAGTCGAAAAGGCGCGGTTCGTCGGTGAAGAGGGCCAGTTGCCGTTTGGCGGCGATGGGGTCTTTGGCAAGATCGTACCCGCAGATGTGGATGCTGCCGCGCGTGGGCGGGATAATGCCGGAAAGGCAGCGCAGAGTGGTGGTTTTGCCGGCGCCGTTTGGCCCAACCAGGCCCAGGACCTGGCCGGGCTGGACCGCGAAGGACAGGTCGCTTACCGCGACGAACTCGCCGTATAGTTTGGCCAGACCCTCGACCACGATCATGCCGGGTAAATTACAAGATTGGGTTCAGTGGCGCATGCTATTTCTGGTGCAGAGAAAGCGAACATCCGAACATCCAATCCAACGCCCAACTTCCAACATCGAAGTCAGAGTTATGGCTCGGCGAAAAAAAGGGGCCGAACCGCTAAGGTTCGGCCCCGGCATAGACCGGAGTGGAGCTAGAATTTCTTGGAGAGTTGGACGTAAACAAACCGGCCGATGAAGTCGTAAACCGCTTTGTCGGTGTTATCCTCCGAAGAGGAGGCAATGAGAGGCGGCAGGTTGTCGGTGATATTTCTGCAACCGATTGCGATTTGCGTATGGTCATACCATTTATCGCCCGAGGCGCTGCGGACATTGTAAGCCAGCCGCATATCGATGGTGTAAAAATCGCTGATGTGCCAGGCCATTCCATTGGCCGTGAAGTTGTTGACGGGCGCGCCCACCGACGGGATGGCGGGATGAGAATCTCCCAGGTCACTTGCACCCGGCAGATAATGTGCCATCACGGTCCAATCAAAGTTGTAGAGGCTCCAGGTGAACCCGGTGTCCACGTTCCAGTCAGGAATCAGACCCTGGTAGGCCGGGACCACTTGCGCATCGGTGTACTGACCTTTGTAGTCGAGCCAACCAGAACCGAGATCCTGTTGGAAATTCAGGGCCAGGTTGGCATTCCCGTACAGGTTGATGACACCTGCCGCACCCGCTTCAATTCGATAGTTGAGGGCAAAGTCAATGCCCTCGGTCCGTAAGCGCGCGCCGGGTAGGGTCGGGACATTGAGCGTGCCAAATGTGTTCGCGTTGATGTACGTGGAGGGGTCGCCGGGCGTCGGTAGATAAACATTATTGTTCTGGTCCAAATATACCGGCGTGCCATGCAGCGCCGGGTTATTGTTCCACATCGAGGCCGCACCCCGCGCATTAAGGTCTGCGACCATCACGGTCGGGCTCGGATTGTACACCACGCCCTCCTGGTAGATATGGTAGTAGTCCGCACTCACGGTCAGACCTTTGACCTGTTTCGGTGAATACACAAAGCCCAGCGTCATGGTGTCGGCCGTTGACGGCGGGATATCGGGGTTCGAGATGTAATTAATATTATCCTGCGCCGCGAGCGGCGTTTGGTCTGTGGCTGAGGATGGCGTAACGACCGTGGGGTTGCTGTTCAGTGGCGGGCCAAAAAGCTGGAATAAAGCAGGCACCACAAACGCCTGGGAGTAGGTGCCACGCACCGTGACCTGCTCGTCGATGGGTTGCCAGCGGAAGCCGACCTTCGGCACTGCCGAATCTGCCGAGTGACTGCCCCATTGAATGGCCTCGTAACGGCCTTGGGCATCGATCTCCAAACTGTGGAGGCCCGTAATGTCCATGTCGGGCTTGGTCACCGGGATGGTAGCTTCCGCGAAACCGGCTTCACGGTCGCGCGCGCCACCAGAGAAAACCGGCAGTGCATTGAGGCCGATCAAATTGCCTGAGGCCAGCAGCGGATCCGCCGTCGCATCGAGGCTGTCGCGAATATATTGCGCGCCAATCGCGAGGTGGAACGCACCGCCGGGCAGGTCAAAAAGCTTGCCTTGAAAGACGCCTTCGGTGTCGAGGAGATCGGAGAAGCCACCCTGTCCGGCACTGGCCCTGATAGCATTGATGGTTCCCGGGCTGTTATAGCCGGGCAGGGCCAGGATGTTGTAAATGGGCGTGCCCAAGGCGCTGAGGCCGCCGGCGCCGGGGGTCATCGCTTCGTTCAAGAGAATGGAACTGGCGCTATTTTGCTCCTGCCGTGAAGTCGTCTGGCTATAGGCCGCGTTCACATCATATTGATAATCGTCCACGATCTTGCCTTTGAGGCCGCCTAAGAAATGCCAAAAATCAGACGAGGTGATGAATTCGCGCGGTCCGGTTTCGACCAGGCGCGAACGGACGGCCGGGCCGTCGGTTTGGCCAATACCCAAGGTCTGCCCAAACGCGTTGTAAGGATTATTCGCCGGGAACGTCAGGTTGTAGAGTCCCAGGCTGGGGATGGGTGCCGGCGCGAGTTGCGCGCGGTTCTCCTCGTGGGTGAACATAAACTGGCCGTAGGCGGTCAGCCGATCTTCGAAAACATCCTGTTCCAGATTAGCAAAGGCGTTCTCGCGAATCGATTTTTGGACCGAGTAGGTGCCGAGCAGTGACGTGTTCAGAATCGATGGACTACCACCGAGGTCTCGTGAGGTCGGCGTATCGCTGATGGGGATGTACGGTGCCAGATTGGCAGGCAAGTGGTGCGCTGCCAGGTAAGCTTGCCAGACGGGGCTGGCCAGCGCCGCCGCATTATACGCATCTACCGAATTGTAAGGGCCGCCGCCAATTACCGGCGGCGTTGTCAAGCCGGGGACATACACCGATTGGCCACCGGGGCCAGTCGCGCCCTGCGCCAAATCTGAGCCTGCCAGAATGTAAGTATCAGCCCGGCCCGGAAAGGACCCGCTGAAGTAGGTGGGCGCGTTGATGCCCTGTGCGGCCAATTGGGCCGCGCTCATCGACCCGACCTGTCGGTCCGAAGTATAGAGCGGGTCGTTATACCAGAACTGGCCGCCGATTAACAGCCGGGTGCCGTTCTTATCATAGCCCACCAACGCATCCGCGCGGTATTCATTATATGTGCCCTGGTCCAGGCCAAAGCCATAGTAGCCATCGAATTGGGCCCCATTGAAACCCTTCTTGGTAATAATATTGACCACGCCGCCAACCGCATCCGAACCGTACAGAGTGGAGGCGCCATCCTTCAGGATTTCAATCCGATCAATCATGCCGACCGGGATGGTATTGACGTCCACAGCGTAGGTCCCAATGAAGGTGCTGAACGGAGAGATGTTGACGCGCTTGCCATCGATTAGCACCAAAGTGGGCAGATTTCGAAGCGCGATGTAGGCCTCGCCAAAACCACCATTGTTTACCGACTGGCCGATATTCCCGCTGCCGTTGAAGTTGGGGCTCACGGTCTGAAGCGCCGTCAGGATGTCGCCGGTTCCTGTGTCTCGGATCGTGGTTGACCCGACGGTGTCCACGGGGGCGACTCCGACCGTTTCTGCGGTCGGTATAAACGACCCCGTAACGACTGTTGGCTTCATTACGGTCGGCGCGTTGGTGTCTTGCGCGAGCGCCGGCAAGGCCAGCAGGCACGAGCCCGCCAAGGCAATCCTGGCGGCAACGGAGGGGATCTTGGGGATAAGTTTTTTCATCATAGCGTTGTTGTGCTACAAGGTTTTACGGAATAACTCGTGCGAGGCTTACTAAATTCCCAGGGCAAAGGCAAGTAAAATGTTACTTTTTTGTCATACATCGCTTGACAAAGCGGCACAAGTAACCATTGCGCTCCCCTTGGCTTTGCTTCATATTACCTTATACCGGTTCAGGACGAGCTGGGCAAAGGACCCGATATGGGCAATGATAAAACAAGCGAGCTGACGCGAGCGGACCGAAGGGGTCAAGGGGGTCCCTCGAAGGCAAGGTTGGGTCAGGTTTGCAGAGACAGACAGGTCGGATGAGCGAAGTTTCAGCGTCAACCGCAGGCGCCGCCACCGCAGCGCCCGATTACCGGCTTTCGGATGAACTTGCCCGTCTTTGTTTGCCCCAGGAGTTCAAGGATTCCTACCGCACACTGGCTTGGGTCAATTCCATTTGCGCGTTATTTTTGCTTGTCGGTTTGGTCGGGCTCAAGCCGCCCAGCTTCGTCCAAAAACCCGTGGTTGAACCCACTGAAACGGTCCAGGTTGAACTCGTCCCGCCGCCGGAGCAACCCAAGCCCCAACCCCAGATTCAGCCGGACGAACCCCCCGACCAGCAGCCGGATAATCCCCAGGATACCCCGCAGGTGGTCCAGGTGATTGCCGCGATTGATTCGCCCAGCGTGGCGTTTTCTGTGCCGGTCCAGGGTGCCGTTGCGGTAGCCAAAGAGGCGCGCCTGGCTACTCCGCCGCCTCCGGTGACCCACACCGCGCCTGCTGCGCCTGTCCGCTTTAACCCTAACGCGGGCGGCGGCGGCACCTACCCCCCACCCGAGTATCCGGCCCTAGCGTTGCGCGACCACGAGGAAGGCACTGTCACGATTGAAATGATGGTCGATCCCTCGGGCAGGATAACGGAGGCAAAAGTGCAGAAGAGTTCGGGTTACCCAACGCTGGACCAGGCGGCGCTGGAGGTGGTGAAACGCGGTTGGCGGTTCCCGCCGGGGACAATTCGCTGGTTGTATTGGCCGTGCGTGTTCAGAATGGAGTGATGACGTTGCTCTCTAACAACAAGTAAATGGTTTATGGTAGCGAATATTTTGGTCAAGTACTTTGAAGCGGGTGGGCCGGTAATGTGGCCGATTCTCATCACGGCGCTAGTCGCCGTAGCGGTAGTGGGCGAGCGGACGTTCTGGTGGTACCGTGAGAGCCGCAAACGCAATCCGCAGACCCTCGAAGCGGTTTTCGGCGCGATCGAAAATGGCGACTTCCGCCGCGCCGCCGATCTTTCGAAAGATTCGGAGGACCCGGTTATCCGGATGATTTGGCACGGCATGAACCATTTCCGCTCCTCGTTGCAAGGTGCGCTGCAGGTGGCGGCGGGCGTTGAGTTGCAAAAGGCCGGGCGGTTCTTGACTGTGATGGATACGCTGGTCACGCTGGCGCCGCTGCTCGGCCTGCTGGGCACCGTTTCGGGGATCTTCCGCACGTTTATCTCCCTGGGCAATGCGACAGTTGAGGGTGCCACCGGCCAGATTACCGGGGGCATTGGCGAAGCGCTGATCGCCACAATGTGCGGCCTGGCCATCGCCATCTTTTCCCTCATTCCGTTTAATTTTTTCACACGGAAACTGGCGCAACTTCACTTCGAACTGGAATCCGCCGCCACTAACGTCGATGTGATGGTGACGGCCGCCAAGCAAAAGGGCTACGACACGATGGAATTCCGCCGCCAGGACGCACCCACCACCGCCTAAGCAGGCCAAGCGCTGCTCTTGTTCGATGAAAATAGGTTCCCCATTTCCGGCGAAGAAAGCGCGGATCGAGATTATCCCGCTGATCGACATCATGTTCTTTCTGCTGGCTTCTTTCATGTTAGCCAGCTTGAGCATGATCCGTCTGCAATCAATCAAAATGGACCTGCCCACCGCCACGGTCGCCAAGCGCGATTTCAAACCCGATATCGTCAATATCGGCGTGGACAAAATGGGCAATTTGTTTCTGGAAAAGAAGCCCGTCAGCATGGTGGACCTGCAAAACTACCTCTCCAATCGTGTCCGCGTTAATACCAATGTGCCGGTCTATATCAGCGGCGATAAAAATGCCACCCACGGCATGATCATCAGCGTCTTGGATTTGGTTCGCCGCCAGGGTATCCAGAAAGTCTCCTTCGCGATCGCCCCCGCCCAACAGGCGCCCAGTCCGTAATGTGCTGATGGAGAGCCGCCCCGATTCGCGGGGGACAAAGGCTGCGCGTCATCCTGCTGCCAGTTCCGGTTCCCGGCCGTGGCGGGCAGGTGCGCCCTGGTGTTCGAGCATTTCCCTCAACATTTTGGCGTTGCCTGGCGCGCGGACATTCGCGTCGTTGTTGAAATAAGCAAAAACCGTCCGGCCGCAATCTGCCTGGGCGCGGATGTGCGTGGCCCAGGGCGCCAACTCCGCACGGGTGTAATCGTGCGCCGCCCCGCCCTCCAGCCCATGAAACCGGATGTACACGATGTCCGAAGTCACGGTCAGGTCCATCGGCATCGCCAGCGAGCTAAGCGACACATGCGCGATGTGGTGCTTTTCGAGCAACTCGAAAATCTGCGGAGCCACCCACGAGGGATGGCGGAATTCGACCGCGTGGCAGTAAGTATGCGGCAACTGGGCCAGGAAATTTTCCAACCGCGGCGCGTCTTTGCGCAGCACGGGGGGCAGTTGCCACAACAGCACGCCGACGCGCCGGCGAAGCGGCTCGAGCCGTTCAAAAAAGCGGTCCAGCGCCCCGGCCAGGTTCGCCAGCTTTTTCATGTGCGTGATGAAACGGCTGCCCTTAACCGCATACACAAAACCGGGCGGCGCTTTATCGCGCCAGCCGCAGACCATCTTGAGGGTAGGCAAGCGATAGAAGGTCAGGTTGATTTCGACAGTCGAAAACTGCGTCGCGTAATACTCGAAATGCCGGCTGGCGGGCACGCCGGGCGGATAAAAGGTCTTTTCCCAACTCTTGTACGACCAACCACTCGTGCCGATATGGACCGGTCCCGTCATGTGCCCCTCTGCCAAAGCATAACCCGACTCGGCCACTCGCGCACGTGCCAACCGTTGGGAAAAGGGCGGGGACGGCCTCGTCACCCTTGACGCTGGCAATTAACGACACCTTGCTGGGGACGAGGCCGTTTGACGAGGTCGTACCCGTCCTGATGTGACCAGGTTTATGAATTTTGCTGACGCGTGGCCGCCACGGTTCGTTCTGGCTTCACCGGGTCTTCGGGTCAATACTTCCCCCATATGGCTTTGGAAAAGGTAGAAACCAGCCAAAAGGCGCTCCAGATCAACCAGGACGCCAACCGGTACGGGACCTTCGCCGAGATTGGCGCCGGGCAGGAAGTCGCGCGCTGGTTCTTCCGCGTCGGGGGCGCGGCCAAAACGGTTGCCAAGACGATCTCGGCGTATGACATGGCTGTCAGCGACGCGATTTACGGTCCGACCGAGCGCTACGTCAGCCGGCGCCGGCTCAAGGCCATGCTCGATTACGAATATGACCTGCTGTTGGAACGGCTCGAAGCCAAGCGCGGCGGTTCGACCGCCTTTTTTGCCTTCGCCGATACCGTCACAACCCGCCGCGACACCGGCCATGGCTGGCTCGGGATAAAGTTCCAAGCGGTGCCCGGCGCCGATCCCTCCGAGATCTACATCCATCTGCGGATGCTCGATAAAGAGAATGTGCGGCAACAGGAGGCGCTTGGCGTCATCGGCGTCAACCTTATCCATGGCACGTTCTATTCTCACCAACAGCCCGGCGCGCTGATCCGTTCGCTGCTTGACAATCTCACCTGGGAGCGCGTGGAGGTGGACATGATACGGTTTGCCGGCCCGGCGTTTACGGGGATGGACAACCGGCTAATGGCGCTTCAACTCGTCAGGGAAGGGCTCACCGAAGCGGCAATGTTCACTGCGGCAGGCGAGACGATCCAATGGGCCGAGGTGCTCTACGATCGGCCGGTGCTGGTCCAGCGCGGCAGCTTCCGCCCGGTAACGCGAGCGACGCTCGACGTGCTCGAACGGGCGCTGGAGCAGTTCGTCGCTGAGCCCGAGTTGAAAGGCGAGGCGCCGGTGGTGCTGGTGGAAATGACGCTGCGGCACCTGACGACCGGCGGGGCGATTGATGCGACCGACTTCCTGCAGCGGGCCGAGACGCTTCAGGCACTGGGCCGGACAGTGCTGGTCTCCAATTTTCGCCGGTTCCACCGGCTGGCGGCGTACCTGTCCCGCTACACGCAGCGGCCATTGGGACTGGCCCTGGGCGCCTCGAAACTGAAAGAGATCTTTGATGAGACATTTTATAATGAAAGCGAAGGCGGGCTGCTCGGCGGCCTGGGCCAGCTCTTCAAGAATCCCGCGCGGCTGTATGTTTATCCGCATATGGACCTCGGGAGCGGCAGCTTGATGACCGCAGAAAATTATCCGGTAGCGCCGCATCTCAAGCACCTGTATCTGCACCTGCTGGAAAACCGCTACATTCAAGGCATCCGCAAGTTCAGCCCCGAGCTGGCGCGGATTCGGCGCGGTGAAGTCATCGAGGGAATCCAAACCGGCGATGACCAATGGGAGCAGCAGGTGCCGCCGCCCATTGTCGAGATGATCAAGCGCGATGGACTCTTCGGCTATCGCAGCCGCGTCGGCCCCCAACCCGTGCGGCCTTAAGGCTCAACCGCTTTGTTGTCGCCCGCCTTGGCCCTGCCCTTGCGAACCGGCGCGGGCGAAACCTCGCGCGGCTTCGGGTTCACGGTAGCCCATCCATTCGGAGCGGGCGGCGGCACGGCAGATTTTCCCACGTTAGCGGCGCCCACGAACACGGCGCCGGCTTCCACCGCCAGGTGCAGCGACGAGATATTTCCAAAAAATCGAGCCCCGGCGCGGAGCAGCACCGTCCCGGTGGAATGCAAGTCGGCGGCGAGTTCGCCGGCGATTTCCGCACCGCCGACGCGGATGGGCTCCGCCCAGCGGAAATGTTCTCCGGCCGGGATTACCAGTTTGCCGGCGCTAAAACTGCCTTTGATATTCGCGCTGCTGTGGATTTCCAACGTCTGCACGGCCGCAATCTTTCCGATCACGCGTCCCTTGATCACCGCTTCTCCCGCCAGCGTGTCGGTGTTGAGCAGGTAACCTTTTTCCTCGACGACGACCCAGCCGTGCGTGCGGAAATTTTTCGATAAGGTCTGTGTGATGCGATAATCGCTCAGGTCCACGTGGCTGCTGCAGCGTTTGCACATGGTCGAGGCGGCGGCCTTGGGCGCCTCCAGCTCGGTGCCGCACTGGAAACAGCGAATCTGCCGCTGTTCGATGACGACTTTGGCCGCCTTGGCCGCCGGGTGCAGCGCCTCCTGCAGCCGGTAATGCTGCTGGCAATTCTTGCAGATGGTAGAGTAGGCCGTGCGCGGTTCCGGCTGCGAATAGCCGCACCGCGGGCAGGTCACCGGGACCACGTCCCGATTTACCGATTCCTTCTTAATAGATGGCGGCATGCCGAGCGATCAGGGCCGCGCCGGGCGCGAAAAACACCGGGGACGCAGAGGGTTGGCTCCACGCTCCCGGCTCAGGCCTGAGAGGGCAGGAAAATCCCGCAAATCCTACAGCCCGGGCGCTTTGGCGGGGGCGACTTTGGGCGCCTCACCGCGCGAGGGCGGCGCGACGGTTGGGGCCACCTTGTTGGGGTTGACCTCGCTCTTGCCGACGAAGGTCACCCCTTCCTCGATCACCAGCTTGGCCGCGCGGATATCGCCAAACATCTCCGTCTTGGCTTTGATATCAATTTTATCTTTGGCGATCACGTTCCCGGTTATCTTCCCTCGCACAATCACCGACCCCACATCAATGGTGCCTTTGATGTTGGCATTGTCGCCCAGGGTCAAAACCCCCTCGGAGTTGATATCGCCTTCGAGTTTGCCATCGAAAGTCATTTCGCCGGTGAACTTGAGAGTGCCTTTGAGTTCGACGTCCGCGTTGAGGACATTCTTGGAATTGCCGTTGTTATTAATTGTCGGTGTATTCATTTTGCTCGATCCAGGGCTGTTGTTGTTGCTGTTGAATCTAGTCTAGTTAGTCACGCCCGGCTCCCTGAGTCAAACCTTTGCACCGGGACTAGGAATTTCCCGGGAAGGGCGCTCCCAGCCTGGCGGCTCTGAGTCATAGCGAAAACCGTGGTTGCGCAAGTGGGCGTCCACGTTGAGGCGAGAGCACGGTCAATCGAATGGTGACGCCTGGCAAGATCGCTAGGCATCGGAAACGCAAACTTGAAGCTGGGCTCCTATACGAGTTAATTCCGGTGCCCGCCCCACCCCAGGGTAAACCTTGGTTTTTTTGGCATGACTTTGGCTGCAAATTGCAGGTTAGTCCATCCGACAGAGGCCGGATGGAGCAAACGAAACATGAATTTGCCGTTCAACTTGTTTGATCTCCTGCTGGGCGCCGTGCTGGCGCTTGGCATCGTTCACGGCCGCAAGCGCGGCATGACCGGCGAGTGGGTGGGTGTGCTTAAATGGCTGGCGATCCTGTTGGGCTGCGCCGCGTTTTACCCACCGGTTGCGTGGCTCATTTCCCAACTGGGCATATTCAGTGTCTCCTCCTCGTGTCTCGTTGCTTATCTCACTGGGTCCTTACTGATTTTTTGTGGGTTTTCGTGGGCTGAGCATCTCATGCGCGACCGGCCGGGCGGCACCGACTTTTTCGGACGAGGCGAATATTATTTGGGGATGGCCTCAGGCGTTGTGCGAGCGGCTTGTATATTGCTGGTGGCTTTGGCTCTATTGAACGCGCGGTCCTTCAGTCCGGCTGAACTCCAGGCGGCAGAAGCATACCAATCTTCTGCCTTTGGTTCCCACGTCTTCCCCACGCTCCATTCGGTGCAGGCGACAGTTTTCCAAAAATCGCTCACGGGTCCCTGGATTAAGCAATACCTCGGCTTCCTGCTTATCAATTCAACGCCGACCCGAATTGCGCAAGGCAGATGACCCTGCCTTACCCGCAGTAACCAATCCGCACTTCTTTCGCTCCCCTCATCCCGCCGCAACCGGCTCGGCGAGGTACTGGAGATTACGATTGCCTACGGCAGGCTAGGCAGATTACGCTTTCGTCATCCTCAAATTTCTACGTTCTGAGAATTTTTCAAAATATTTTATCAAATTGTTTGTCCCCGACGTCCAATGGAGAGCATTTATGGCTACGAATGGAAAATCTAACTCAGGGAAATGGGCTGGTCTCGGCGTGGGATTGCTGGTTTTCGGGGGCCTGGCCTTCTCTTTTGTCCGAAGTCACGCCGACACCGGTCCTGGCTATACGACCCAAAAGGTGCAACGCGGCGATTTGGTTCAAACCGTGACGGCCACCGGAACGCTGAACCCAGTATTGGACGTGACGGTAGGCAGCCAGGTTTCCGGCCGGATTTGCAAACTGTACGTGGATTACAATTCAATGGTGAAATCCAATCAAATTATCGCCGAAATCGATCCCTCGACCTACCAGGCGGCGTTCGAACAGGCCAGCGCCGACCTGGCCAACGCCAAAGCCAATGAGGAACTGCAGCAGGTTGAGGCGACGCGCAGCAGCGAACTTTTCACCAACAAGCTGATTTCCCGGTCCGATTACGACACCGCGCTCGCCACGTTGCACGAAGCCGAGGCCACGGTGCAAATCAAGGAGGCCTCCCTCAGGAACGCTGCGGCCAATCTGGGTTACTGCAAAATTCTCTCGCCGGTCAACGGCATCGTCATTTCTCGAGCGGTCGAGTTGGGGCAAACGGTGGCGTCCAGTTTCAGCACTCCGACCCTCTTCCAAATTGCCAATGATTTGACCCGCATGCAGATCGACACCTCGGTGGACGAGTCGGACATCGGCGGCATCAAGCAGGGTCAGCCGGTGGATTTCACGGTCGGGGCTTACCCGAACCGCACCTTTCACGGCGTCGTCACACAGGTGCGAAATGCGCCTACAACGCTTAACAACGTCGTGACCTACGATACCGTCATCGGCGTCACCAACTCCGATTACAGCCTTAAGCCGGGAATGACGGCCAACGTTTCTATCGTCGTGGCCCGCCACCAGCATATCCTGGAAATCCCCAACGCCGCACTGCGCTTTGAACCGCTGGACACGGCTCTGGTGCAGACCAACGCGAGTTCCAGCGGCACCGCGGTACTTGCCAACCACGACCATCAACCGCCGCGGAGTTTCACGCATAAGTCGAATGCTCGCGGGGCGCGCGACTGGAGCGAAACCGATCCGTTCCACACCGTTTTTATCTTACGCCCCGGGGCTCAGAGTGGAACCTCCACCCTCGAGGCCGTGCAGGTGACCACCGGCGTTTCGGACAATATTCAGACTGAAGTCCTTTCGGGACTGAAGGAAGGTGACCAAGTGGTCACCGGGCTAATAATCCCGGATCTGGCATCCGGGACCAAACCGCGCAACCCATTCAGCATGGGCCACCACTTCTAAAGCTAAACCGCCTGCATGAGGAGTTTCAATATCATCCGAGTCGCCCTGCGCGCGTTGCGTCGGAACAAAATGCGCACCTTGCTGACCATGCTCGGCATGATTATTGGGGTGGGAGCGGTCATTGCCTCGGTCAGCATTACCAGCGGGGCCAAAGAACAAGTCGAACAGCAGATTGCCAGCCTGGGGGAAAACATGCTGCTCATTTTTCCCGGCTCCTACAGTTCCAGCGGCGCGCGGCTGGGCTGGGGCAATTGGCACAGTCTCAAACTCCAGGACGCTCTGGCGATTCAAACGCAACTTCAGGGCGTCACGGCCGTCAGCCCGGAAAATAACACACGCACCCAAGTCATTGCCGGGAACCAGAATTGGAACACGCGCATTTTGGGTGAAGCGCCCGAGTATTTGCAGATTCGCCAATGGCCGATGGCGGAAGGAGAGATGTTCGGCGAACCGCAAGTGCAGACTGCCGCCAAAGTGTGTGTCATCGGCCGAACCGTCGCGCGGGAATTGTTTCCCAACGAGGACCCGCTTGGCAAAACGATCCGCGTGCGGGATGTGCCGTGCCAGATTATTGGTGAGTTGCAGGCCAAGGGGTTATCGCCGATGGGTTCGGACCAGGACGACGTAGTAGTCGTACCTTACACGACGGAGCTGACCCGCATTAATCGGGAGAACTGGCTGGATGTGGTGTTGGTTCAGGCGGTTTCCCAAGCCGCCATGCCCATCGTCCAGCAGGAGATCACTCAACTGCTTCTCCAGCGGCATCATCTCAAAGCCGGTGGCGAACGGGACTTTGTCGTGCGCAGCCAGGAAGACATCGCGCAAGCGGCAACCGCTACGGCGCGGGTCATGGGCCTGTTACTGGCCGGTGTCGCTGCGGTATCGCTGATTGTGGGCGGCATCGGCATCATGAATATCATGCTGGTGAGCGTCACCGAACGCACCCGCGAGATCGGCATCCGCGTAGCCGTCGGCGCGCGTGGCCGCGACATCCTGGGCCAATTCCTCCTCGAGGCGGTTACCCTAAGCGTCATCGGTGGAGCCGTCGGCATCGGGTCCGGCATGAGCATTTCGCATTTTGTCGCATCGCTGACTCAATGGCCCACGCTCACTCCGCTGCCGTGGATCGGGATTGCCTGCTTCTCCAGCGCAATCATCGGCGTCATTTCCGGCTTTTACCCCGCCTGGAAAGCCTCCCAACTCGACCCCATCGACGCCTTGCGCTACGAGTAGGGTCATTCCAGCTTCATATCCAGCACACCCTCGTGCAGCTTAAGTTCCATTTGGTACGGTTTTGACCTTTCCAATAGGAAGTCCTTGCTCCGGGCAGTTTTCTCCTGGCCGGATTCGCGCCAGCTTGCCTCTATTTGCCAGTGGTATCCGACGGGCACATCATTGAACTCGAATGCCCCTCCGGGTTCGAGTTTGGCTGACGCCAGAACGGAAGACGACGGCGGGAGCTGTTTGCCAGTAATGCTCATCCCCAAACCGAGAGACGTTTGGCCTTGCGGCAACTCGAGCGTGCCGCGGATGCTCGCCGCGGGTTCCAGCACAAAATCCAGCAAGCGCGGTTCGAACGGGTGCAGGATGCCTTGGAAGCCTGGTTGGGGTGCATTGGTTGTATCAGTTATGGCCAGGTTGCCGGCACGCCCCAAATCGCGCGAGAAATAGCCGGGTTTCTGCGCAAAAATCGTCGCCGCTTGAAGACCCACGCCCAAATCTCCCGGTTTCAACAGGCGTCCCATCAAAACGCCCGGCCCGAATGCCAGCCGGTAATGGCCGTCCTGATCGCTCGCCGTCCGGCCCGTGCAGAACAATGAGCCTATCCCGCAATAGACCCGCACGGTCACCCCTGCCATCGGGTCGCCGTCCGGACCCCTGACTGTCCCATATGCGATAAAGGCGTTTGTGCGCGAGGGCTGCGCCTGCGCAGCAGGGCTATCCGCCGGCTGCGCAGGCGCCCGCAATCCAAGCGCAAGTCCAACCATTACTGCCAGCCAGGGCATTCCCCTGCCATGGTCCCACGCACCCATTGCTGCGGTTTTGCTCACACTTTAAATGACACGCCAGGCGGGGATCTCTTAGATGTTGAACCTGTTAATCGTGTCAAAATACCGGAACGTTCCCCGGGTTTAGGTGTCTAAGCATTTAGTGCTGGCACATTTTGCTTGGCTGCGGCACGTTGGATTCAGGGCTATGAGCGAACTCCAGATTATAAATGCGGCGCTCGAGCGAGCGGCCCGGCGCCGGCGTTGGTTGCGGGCCTTGCGCGGTCTGTGGCGCGGGCTTTTGGTGGGGGCGATTGTCTCGTTGCTGTTCCTGGCGGCATATCATCTATTCCCTTTGCCGCTATGGACGTTGACAGCGGCTGCGGTGGCGCCGTTTCCCTGTATGCTGGTAGGGCTGGTGCTGGGCGGTTGGCGCGCGCCGGCGTTGACCGAGGTCGCGCGCTGGGTCGATGGGCGCCAAAAGCTCAAGGAACGGCTTAGCACGGCGCTCGAAGTTTCACGCGAACCGGAAGGCGCGAGTTGGCGTGACCTGGTACTGGCGGATGCCGCCCAGCATGCCGGTAAAATCGATCCGCGCCAATTGGCCCCCCTGCACCTGCCGACCGCCGCGCGTTGGGCGCTCATCCTGCTGGTGCTCGGCGCAGGTTTGGCGTTTGTGCCGGAATATCGCAGCAAAAGCGCACTGCAAGCCAAGGCAGACGCACAGAACATACGCGATGCCGGCAAACAACTGGCCGAATTAACCCGGCACAACCTCGAACACCGTGCCCCGGCGCTCGAACCGTCGCAAAAGGCCCTCGATGCCACAGTGAAGGTGGGCGATCAGCTTGCCAATAAAGCCCTGACCCGCAGCGATGCTTTGAAGGACCTCGCCAATGTCGCTGACCAGCTCAAGGATCAAATCAAAGAACTGGGGAAAGACCCGGAAATGCGCCGCCTCGAGCAGGCCGCACGGTCCGCCACAGGTTCAGATCCGCAGACCGCCGCGGGCCTGCAGAAACAAATTGAAGCGCTCCAAAAGCAGTTGGGCACACCGACCGGCAATCCCGACGCAATGGATAAGCTCCAGAAACAGCTCGAACAGCTACAGCAGGCCGCTCGCGGGCTGGCCAACAATGATCCCGGGTCGGCGGCTGAGCGGCAGAAGCTTTCGGAATCGCTTTCGGCCTTGTCTCGTCAGGCCCAGGACCTCGGATTGCAGTTGCCACAATTGGATGATGCCATCCAGGCCCTCGCCGCTAACCAAACCGATCTTTTTCTCAAGGATTTGCAGGCCGCCACGACCGATTTGGAGAAGATGCGCGATATGGCCAAGAACCTGGCGCAACTGCAGCAGCAAATGGAAAAACTCGGCAAAGACCTCGCCGAACAGCTCAAGAACGGTCAACCCGAGCTGGCCCAACAGACGTTGCAGAAGATGATTTCGCAACTGAATACGGCCAAACTGAGCCCTGAGCAGCTTCAGAAGATGATGAACGAAGTCGCCAAAGCCATTAATCCCGCCGGCCAGTATGGGGACGTGGCGAAGTATCTACAGGGTGCCCAGCAGAAGATGCAGGCCGGCGACAAGTCCGGTGCTGCACGGTCCCTCGCCGACGCCTCAAAAGAGTTGGACAAGCTGATGCAGCAAATGGGCGATGCCCAGGAACTGCAAGCGACCCTCGATGCGCTGAATCAGGCGTCGATGTGCATCGGCACCGGCCAGGGCTGGCGCATGTGCAAGGGGCCCCCCAAGGCCGGCAAAGGCGGCAAACCCGGCAGTGGCGTCGGTACCTGGGCCGATGAAGGCGCCGAGTGGAATGGTGAGGTCACCAGCGGCTGGGATAACTCCGGGGTCCAGCGGCCGGACGAGGACCCGCGCGGAATTTCCGACCGCGACCCCGAGTTGAGCGACGCGCTCAAACCGACCAAAGTGAAGGGCCAATTCTCGCCGGGTGGCCAGATGCCGAGCATCACGTTGAAAGGCGTATCGATTAAAGGCACCAGCAAAGTCTCCTACGAAGAGGCGGCGACGGCCGCTCAATCCGACGCCCAAAGCGCCTTGAGCCAGGAAAAGGTCCCCCGCGCCTACCAGGGCGCCGTCAAAGACTATTTTGATGACCTGAAAAAGTAGGGTGCCGCTAAGTTATCAGGTTGTCAGGTTATCAAGTTATCAGGTTACCGAAGTTCGAGTGGATCAGTGATTATGGCGAAGGTTGAGAGATTTGAGGATTTGCACGTATGGCAGGAAGCGAGGCTATTGCGAAGGGAAGTTTCAGCGGCCGCGCGAACCGGCGCCTTCGCGAGGGATTTTGAGATGCGCAACCAGATTTGCGGCGCGGCATTATCTGCCATGGCAAAAGGCTCTGCCGGCGAAGTCCGTTCGGGCCTTTACGCGGCGCTTGACGACAGGCACCTGAACCAACCCTCATTTGAAACAATGCACGCTCGCGCGGTTGCAGTTGCAAAGTTATGCTCGAAACTCATCAGCTACCTGCAAGGCAGGGCGCAACATCCCAATTCAAACTCAAATCAACACCAACAAGCTGCACCCGACAATTGGGTCATCTGAAACGGCAACTGTTCCCCTGCCCGATCACCGAGCCGCTCACATTTTGCGCACCTGACAACCTGAAAACCTGAAAACTTGACAACCTGACACCCGCCCCGTGACAACTGAACAACAAATCGAATCCTTCCGCCAGTCCTACTCGTCCTTGCGCGCTGAACTAGGCAAAGTCATAGTCGGCCAGGACGCCATCGTCGAGGGGACGCTGATCTCATTGTTTGCCGGCGGGCATGTCCTGCTGGAAGGCGTGCCCGGGCTGGGCAAGACGTTATTAGTACGAACGCTCAGCGAGGTGCTTGACCTGTCTTTCAGCCGCATCCAGTTCACGCCCGACCTCATGCCGGCCGATATCCTCGGCACCAACATCGTCATGGAAACCCAGGGTGGCCGGCGCGAATTTGAATTCCAACGCGGCCCGATTTTCGCCCATTTGGTGTTGGCCGATGAAGTCAACCGTGCGACGCCCAAGACCCAATCGGCTCTGCTCGAAGCGATGCAGGAACACCAGGTCACCGCCGGGGGGGAACTGCGGCGGTTGGAGGAACCGTTCTTTGTCATGGCGACGCAGAACCCCATCGATCAGGAAGGCACCTACCCCTTGCCCGAGGCGCAACTGGACCGGTTCTTTTTTAAGATCCTCGTGGGCTATCCCTCGGCGAATGAATTGACGGAAGTGCTTTCGCGCACCACGGTCGGTGGCCGCACCGCCGTCGAAAAGGTGCTTCAACGCGAGGCGCTCATCGAATTGATGAGCCTCGTGCGCGAGGTGCCGGTCGCCTCGCATGTCAAGGATTACGCCGTGCGCCTGGTGCTGGCGACGCATCCGCGCACCGAAACCGCCGCGCCGATCTCCACCCAGTATTTGCGCTTCGGCAGCAGTCCGCGTGGGGGCCAGACGCTCTTGCTCGCAGGCAAGGTGCGCGCGCTCATTCAGGGCCGCTTCAACGTCAGCTTCGATGACATCGAGGCCGTTGCCCCAGCCGCACTGCGACACCGCTTGATCCCCAACTTCGAGGCCGAAGCCGAAGGAGTCACCACCGACCATATCATCACCCAGGTGCTCAAAGACGTGCCGCGGGATGTGCAGGCCGTGGCCGTGTGACGCACGGAGCGCGGACTTCAGTCCGCAGCAATACCCGAATGGCAGCTCTTCCCCGATTCGCCCGCATGCTCAGCAATTACATATTGCTGCGGACTGAAGTCCGCGCTCCGCTCCGCGGGGCGCCCCCGCCCTGAAATCGTTTGCCGGAGTTGCGCATGGCCACATCCCTCCTCTCTCCCGAACTGCTCCGGCGGTTGGAACAATTCCAGTTGCTCGCGGCGCGGCGCGCCAAAAGCTCTGCCAAAGGCGAGCGCCGCAGCCGCGCTCGCGGTCAGTCGGTCGAGTTTGCCGATTATCGCCCCTACGTTCACGGCGATGATTTCCGGTACCTCGATTGGAATCTTTATGGCCGGTTGGAGCGGCTGTTCCTGAAATTGTACGAAGAGGAACGCGAACTGCCCGTGCGCATTTTCCTCGATGCGAGCGAATCAATGACCTTTGGTGAGCCGCGCAAGTTCGACTTCGCCCGCCAGATCGCCGCCGCTGTAGGTTACGTCGCCTTGGCGGGTTTTGATCGGGTTAGCGTTTTTCCTTTTCCACCCCCGGTAACCGACCCACAAGCAGACCAGCGCAACCTGATGGTCGAACTGGCCGCTCGGGGGGCGTTGCGCTCGGTGCGCGGCAAGAAATCCGCCATCCAGTATTTCAGGAATTTGAGCGCCTTGACCGCGAGTGGCGCGGCCAGTTTCAACGAAGCCTTGCGCCGCGGCGCGCTCGAAGCGCGGCAGGCCGGCCTGGCAATGGTCCTGAGCGATTTCCTCGACCCGGGGGGCTATGAGGCCGGGCTGACGGCCCTGGTCGGGCGCGGGTTCCAGGTGGATCTGGTCCAGATTCTGGCGCCGGAGGAACTGTCCCCGACGAATTTCGGCGATTTGCGTTTGGTAGATTCGGAAAGCGGCGCGACCCAGGAAGTCACCTTCGGACGCTATCGCCTGAAGGCTTACCAGCAAACCGTGCGAAATTACCTCGCGCGGCTGCGCGAGTTTTGCCAGGCGCGCGGAATTAATTTCTTCTCCGTCAGTTCGAAGACTTCGCTGGAGGAACTGCTGCTGAAACAGCTCAGGAAAGCGGAGGTGTGGGCATGAACTTCCTCGCCCCGATGGCTTTTGCGTTCGCCGCCGCCCTGCCGGTCGTGGTGGTCTTTTACCTGCTCAAACGCAAGCGGGTGGTCAAATTGGTTTCCAGCACGTTGCTCTGGCAGAAATTCCTCTCCGAAACGCAAGCCAGCGCCCCGTTCCAGAAATTACGCAAGAATTGGCTGCTGATCCTGCAGCTCGTTTTGCTCACTTTGGTCGTGTTGGCTCTGGCCCGGCCCTACTTCGCCGCCCGCGCCAAGCCGGCGCAAATCCGCGTTGTCATCCTCGACGCCTCCGCCTCGATGCAGGCGACCGACGAAATACCCTCCCGCTTTGAAAAGGCGCGCGCCGAGGCCCTCAAATGGGTCGATAGCCTCGCCGGCAGCGATCAAATGGTGATCCTCCTGGCAGGCGTCAGCACTGAGGTCAAGCAGTCCGCCACCAGCGAGAAGGCGGCATTGCGCCGCGCCCTGGCCGGCTGTGTGTGCTCAGACGGACCGACCCGCCTGGTCCCGGCGTTGAGCATGGCCGAGTCGCTCGTGCGCGATCAGCGCGGAGCCGAGATTCACCTCTTCAGCGATGGCGCCGTCCCCAGCCTGAGCCAGTTTGAAAACAAGGCCTTGCCGCTCGTCTATCACAAAGTGGGTCACAGCTCGAATAACGTCGGCATCACCGCTTTGGATGTCCGCGCCAATCCCGAAAATGCCAATGAGCGCGCCGTCTATGTCAGCGTCGGCAACTTCTCCTCGAATAGCGTCCGCGCCGATCTCAACCTCTTATTCGATCAGCGCCCCGTCGAGACCCGCTCCGTCAGCATGGCACCGGGCGAGACTTCGCCGCAGGTGTTTTTGGCGACGCAATCGCGGGACGGGGTTTTCACGGTGCGCCTGGACGTGACGGATGATCTCGCCGCCGACAACCAGGCCTCGATCGTGAGCCTCTTGCCCAAACCGGTGAAGGTGTTGCTGGTCACTCGTGGCAATCGGCTGTTGGAAAAAGCGCTGCGCGCCACCGCCGGCACCGAGGTCGCCGTCGCTAATTCGCTGACCGATCCGGCGACCGGCTTCGATTTCGTCGTTTTGGACGGCGTTGTTCCGCTGGTCTGGCCCACCGTCAACACCCTGGCCATTCACGTGGTGAACACGAACTGGATTCCCAATGTTTCAGCCGTGGACAGCCCGCCGATTGTTGATTGGCGCGCCAGTCATCCACTGCTCCGCTACTCGGGCTTTGATAATGTGCAGGTGGCGCAAAGCCTCGCGACGAAAACTCCGCCCTGGGCGGTGTCGCTGGCCGATAGCCCGCAGGCCTCCTTAATCATCGCCGGTGAACTCAACCGGCAACGGATAATCTGGATTGGCTTTGATACCCTCGAAAGCAACTGGCCTCTGCGCATTTCCTTCCCCATCTTCATCGCCAATGCGGTCGAATGGCTCAACCCCGCCAATGCCCGCAGCGGCCAACTGCTGGTCAGAGCCGGCGAGGCCTTCCGCCTGCCCTTAGCGACCCCGCAAACCAGCGCGCAGATCACCTTGCCGAATGGCACAACGCGAATGTTGCCTCTCGACGCGACGGCTAACGAGGTCGTTTTTGGGGAAACCTACAAGCAAGGCGTCTATCACCTTCGCGTCGGCACCAATGATACCGTTTTCTGCGTGGACCTGCTCGATGCGACCGAGAGCAATATCCGTCCCCGCGACGAACTTCAACTCGGTCCTTACACCCGAGTGACCGCAACCCACCTGCAGCGGACTAATATGGAGCTCTGGCGCACTATCGCCAGCGTCGGCTTCCTCTTGCTGCTGGCCGAGTGGTGGTACTACCACAGGAGGACCGTTTGAGCTTTGCCCTAATAATTCCGCGCGACCCTTTGAAATGGCTCGTGAGTTGCATAGGCGCGCCAGCGTCTTGGACTGCGCCAGCCCTCTGGCGCTTTCGCATGCCGCATTCTTCACGACAGCGGCAGAGGGCTGCCGCAGTCCACGACGCTTCGCGACAAAGCAACGCCAAGCTTGCGTGGCGGACGCTTGGCCGGAGATCGGACGCCAAATGGGGCGGCAGCTTTTGGACCGCGCCAGCCCTCTGGCGCTTTCGCATGCCGCATTCTTCACGACAGCGGCAGAGGGCTGCCGCAGTCCACGACGCTTCGCGACAAAGCGGCGCCAGGCTCGCGTGGCGGACGCTTGGCCGGGCATACGCGGTGCTCGCGGGCGCTGCACTAGTCCTCCCCTCACACGCCGCTCAGGACCGCACAGTCGTGGCCTACTGCGCCCAGGACCAGGTCTATGCCGAACCGATTTTCCGCGATTTCGAAAAGCAAACCGGCATTCACGTCGCCGCGGTTTTCGATAACGAAGCCGTCAAAACCGTCGGCCTGGCCAATCGCTTGCTGGCCGAGAGCCGCTATCCACGATGCGATGTGTTTTGGAGCAACGAAGAGTTGCGCACCCGTCAACTGGCCGAGCGCAACGTCCTGCGCCCGACCAATCCCTGGGCTGCGTTTGGATTCCGCAGCCGCCGAATTGTCATCAATACGAACCTGGTCTCGCTGGCCACAGCTCCCCATTCACTCGAAGACCTGACCAATGCCGTTTGGCGTGGCAAGCTCGCCTTGGCCAACCCGCAATTCGGCACCACCGCAACCCACTTCCACGCGCTGCGCCAACACTGGGGCGCTGCGGCCTGGGGTCAGTGGTGCCAGGCACTCGCCGCGAACAAGCCCTTCCTGGTGGACGGCAATTCCGTCGTGGTTAAATTTGTCGGCTCGGGGGAAGCCTGGCTAGGGTTGACGGATTCCGACGACATCGCCGATGGGCAACGCGAGGGCCTGCCAGTCGCCGAGTTGCCGCTTAACCCGGAGTCGCTGCTGATCCCCAACACCGTGGCCGTCATGCGCGGGGCTCCCCATCCGCAAGCCGCGCAACGACTGTTCGAGTACCTTCAGCAGCGCTCGGTCTGCGAGGCGCTCATCCGCGGCCATGCCCTCGAAGGGTTTTCCGTGGACGAGGTTAAGACCCCGACGCTCAAAGTGAACTGGCCCGATTTGTTGCGCGACCTTGAATCAACCACTGCCACGCTCAACGAGATTTTCCTCCGCTGACACCGTGAACTGGTTGCTACTAAAAAACAGTCTGCTGGTGAGCGGCATGGCGACCCTGTTGGCCTGCGGCCTTGGCCTGGCGGCGGCGTTGTGGCTGGCGGGCCTGCCACGGGCTTGGCGCAATCTCTTCCTCGGGCTCGCGATATTAGCGCTGGCCTTGCCGCCGTTCCTGGTGACCAATTCGTGGCTTCATTTTCTCGGCCACGCCGGGGTTTGGCGGCGCTGGTTGCCGTTTGATATCTTCTCACTGGGCGGCGCCGTGTGGATTTTGGCCCTGTTGCTTTGGCCGATTCCGTTGCTGGTCGTGTTGAGCGCGTGGCAACGCCTCGAGCCCGGGCAATTCGAGAGCGATTCTGCCGTGCGTGGCTGGGCCTTGCTGCGCGTTTTGTTGTTGCCCTCTGCCGCTACAGCCCTCGGGCAGGGCGCGGTGCTGGTGTTCGTTCTCGCGCTCAATAATTTCGCCGTGCCTGCCATTCTCCAGCTCAAGGTTTTTCCCGCCGAGGTCTGGGTCCGGTTCAATACCACCTTCGACACCGCAGGCGCGTTCGCCTTGAGCTGGCCGATGGTGGTCGCCCCGATGCTGGTGTTGCTGTGGCTGGCACGACGCGGAATTCCCTGGCCGCATGTCGAGGCGACGGTCCAGCCGCGCTTGTTCCGGCAGCAACTCGGGCCGCGCTGGGGCTGGACTTGCGGCGGCGCGACCGTGCTGCTGTGTTTCTTAGCGGCCGTGTTGCCAGTGCTGCAATTGGTGCTGGTGAAGCGCACATGGACAGAGTTGGGTGGCGCGCTCGAAGCCAGCCAGAGCGCGATTTGGAATTCCTGCTGGCTGGCAGCCGTCGCCGCAACCATCGTGCTCGCGCTGGCCCTGCTCCCCACCTTCCGCCACGGAGCGCGGACTTTAGTCCGCAGCAATGTCCGGATGGCGGCTTCATCCCGATTCGCAGGCGCGCTCAGCGATTGGACTTTGCTGCGGACTAAAGTCCGCGCTCCGCTAACCATATACGACCTGTTCGGCGCCGCGCTTTGGTTTCCCTTTCTTATTCCCGGCGTGCTGTTGGGCATCGCTCTGATCGCGGTGTTCAATCGCCCCTCGACGGCGCTGCTCTATCAGAGTCTCGGGATCGTGGTGCTGGCGTTTGTGATTCGGTACCTGGCACTCGGGTGGCACACGGTCGCCCACGCCTCACGCACCATTGACCCGGCCCTGCTGGATGTTGCCCGCATAGAAGGCGCCTCCCGCTGGCAGACGCTACGGCACGTCTATTGGCCGCAACTCGGGCCGCAAGCCGGCGCCGCGTGGTATATCGTCTTCCTGCTCTGCCTCTGGGATGTCGAATCCATGTTGCTGGTTGTCCCTCCCGGAGGCGAGACTCTGGCGTTGCGCATTTTCAACCTGCTCCACTACGGCCACAACGCGCAGGTCAACGCTCTCTGCCTGACGCTGCTCGCCTTGGCGCTGCTGCCTTTGGCCTGTTGGATTGGAATCCGAATCGGCCGGAACGCGGCATCGAACGTGGCGCGGCGCTTGCCTGGCAAACAACGGCTCGTGCTGGGCTCGCCGATGCTGCTGGCCGCGCTGGTCGCGCTCTCTCTCAGCGGTTGTGGCCGTTCTAATCAAGGCCTGCACAGCCGGATTTTCGATCACATTAAAATCTTCGGCACTCGCGGCGTCGGCGTCGGCCAATTAAACAAACCCCGCTCGGTCGCTGTGGACCTCCACGATAACCTGTATGTGGTCGATATGACCGGCCGCGTGCAGAAGTTCGCGCCCGATGGCCGGGTGCTGCTCTCCTGGCAGATGCCACAAACTGACCTCGGCAAGCCCAAAGGCATGGGCCGCGACCGCCAGGGCAACATCATCGTCGTCGAACCCCACTACCAGCGCCTCAATCATTTCTCTCCCGAAGGCAAATTGCTGTTTCAATGGGGCCAAAAAGGAACCAACGAGGGGAAATTCATCATGCCGCGCGCAGTGGCCGTGAATTCGCACAACATCATCTTCGTCAGCGAATACGGGGTGGTCGAGCGCGTGCAGCGCTTCAAGCTGCTCCGCATCGGCTTGCCCGGCGCCCCCACCTCCGGCCCTCCCGTTGAATTCATCGATTCCTTTGGCCGGCCCGGCACCGGCCCGGGCGAGTTCAACCGCGCCGAAGGCCTCTGCGTCGATGCACAGGATCGCCTCTATGTGGCCGATTCCTGCAATCATCGCATCCAGATTTTTTCGAGCGACGGCAAGTTCCTGCGCACTTATGGGCACGCGGGCAAGGGTCTCGGCGAATTCAGCTATCCTTACGACATTTGCGTGGACTCTGCCGGACGCCAATATGTCGCGGAGTTCGGCAACAGCCGCCTCCAGGTCTTTGATGCGCAGGACCACCCCTTGGAGATTATCGGCCGTCCGGGACTTGCCCCCGGCCAGTTTGGCAACCCGTGGAGCCTGGCGCTGGATTCCGCCGGCGATTTGTTCGTTGCCGATTCCCAAAATCATCGCGTGCAGGAGTTGCTAAGGCCGAACGCCGCCGCGCGAACGCAACCGGAAGACCGAAATACGCTTGCTGGCACAATGGCTCGGTGGAGCGCGGACATTCCTGTCCGCAGCAACGTGCTAGGTACAGAATCCCCGCTAAATCCGAGCCGCGTTGGCCTTTGGAACTTGCTGCGGACAGGAATGTCCGCGCGCCGCCCTTTCTTGCTCGCCCCATGAACATCCAGTTCACGCACCCCATCTACCTGCTCCTGCTGGTGCCGGGGCTGGCCTGGGTGTTGTGGTTTGCCTGGAAGAGCGATGTTCAACTCAGCCCCTGGCGCCGCTGGCTCGCTGTGACGATTCGCGTCGTCGTCTTGCTGGCTTTGGTTCTGGCGATCGCCGGCTTGCAATGGCTGCTGCCCGTCGAGGGCATGAACGTGTTCTTCCTGCTGGACCGTTCACAGAGCGTTCCTTCCCCGCAGCAGGAGGCTGCCCGCGACTTCATCAACCGCGCTGCCAAACAAATGAAGAGCGTGGACAAGGCGGGCGTGATCGTCTTCGGCACTGAAGCCAGCATCGAAACGTCTCCCAACTCGGCCGTCAACGTTCAAAAAATTCAAGCTGTAGTCGGCACCGAACGCACGGACCTGGCCGCCGCGATCCGGCTCGGTACGGCTGCTTTCCCCGAGACCGGCCAGAAACGGCTCGTGCTGCTGACCGACGGCAACGAGAACGTCGGCGACGCCATGAGCGCCGTCCTGGCGTCCCAGCGCTTGGGCGTCTCCGTGGACGTCCTGCCGATTGGGGTTGCCCGCGCCAATGATGTCTCGGTCCAGAAAGTCCAGGTCCCGCCGCGGCTCAAGAAAGGTCAGCCGTTTGAGGTCAAAATCTTCGTGCAGGCCGATGCCGCTGAGGTCGCCACCGTGCGGCTCTATCGCAACGACCAGTTTCTCGGCGAACAAAAGGTGGACTTGTCCGCCGGCAAAAACCTGTTCAGCTTTCCGCAATCGCTCTCCGAGCCCGGCTTTTACAGCTACGACGTGCGGGTGGATGCCCCCGGCGACCCGCTCCCGCAGAACAACCGCGCCACCGGCTTCACCACCGTGCGCGGCGAACCCACCATCCTGGTCGTCTCGGCCGACAAGGCCGAGGACCAGCAATTGGCGGCGTCCCTCAAGACCTCACGCCTCGAAGTTAAGTTGGTCGGTTTGGACGGATTCCCCGCGACGCTCGCGGAGATGCAAAGCTACGACGCGATTTTCATCAGCAATATCTCCGCCGGGGACCTCGGGCTGGACCGCCAGCGCTTGCTCGAAAGCGCCGTGCGTGATTTCGGCATCGGCCTCGTTTGCGTTGGGGGCGACCAGACCTACGCCGCCGGCGGTTATCGCAACACGCCTCTCGAAGAAACGCTGCCCGTGAGCATGGAACTCGACAGTAAGAAAGTGCTGCCCAGCGGCGCCGTGGTTTTGATCATGCACGGCATGGAATTCAACGACGGCAACGAGGTCGCCCGCGAGTGCGCCCAAGGTGTCCTGGAAGCCCTCGGCCCCCAAGACGAAATGGGCGTGTTGCTCTGGGACGGCACGGAGCACTGGGTGTTCCCGTTGCAAAAGGTGGGGCGCAAAACCGATTTGGCGCGCCAAATCGCCGGCATGAACCAGGGTGACCTCGGCAGCTTCCAGAACATCATCAGCATGGCCCATGACTCGCTCAAAAAATCCACCGCCAACCTCAAACACATCATTGTCTTCAGCGATGGCGACCCAGGCCCGCCCAGCCAGGCCACCATGCAGGCCATCGCCAGCGACCACATCACCGTCAGCACCGTCCTGATTTCCGGACATGCCGGCACCGAGACCATGGTCTGGATGGCCGAGCAGGGCAAAGGCCGCTTCTATAACGTCCAATCGCCAAATGACCTGCCCCAGATTTTCATCAAAGAGACCGCCGTCATTCTGAAATCCGCCATTTACGAGGACCCTTTCAAACCCGTCGTCCGGTCTTTGAGCGAGTTGGTGCGCGGCATCGGCCCGGGCGAATATCCGCCGCTGCTGGGTTATGTGGCGACCACACCCAAAGCGCGCGCCGAGACGCCCCTCTGGACCGACAAAGGCGACCCCCTCCTGGCCCACTGGCAATATGGCTTGGGCCGCGCCGTCGCCTTCACCTCGGACGCCAAAGCCAAGTGGGCCAAGCTTTGGTTGAACTGGGACAAATACCGCCAATTCTGGTCCCAAATCGGCCAATGGAGTTTGCGCCGGCTCGACAGTGGCGACTTCAACACCGAGGTCTCGGTCGAACAGGGCGAAGGTCAGCTCAACGTCGAGGCGCTCGATGCTCAAGGCAATTACCGCAACTTTCTTAACCTCCAGGCCGCCGTCGTCAGCCCCAAAGGCGAGCGGCTCAACGTCCGCCTCGAACAAACCGGCCCCGGCCATTATGAAGCCCACTTCCCCACGCGCGAAGTCGGCGCCTACCTGTTGAACCTGATGGATATTAAGGACGGCCAATTGCGCGCGTCGCAGGTCATCGGCGCCAGCGTCAATTACTCCCCCGAATTCAACGCCACCGAACCCAATTACAACCTCCTCCGCCGCATCGCCGAGAGCGGCAAAGGCAAAATCCTCGACCCCAACCCCCTCCTCGTCAATCCCTTCCTCCATGATCGGCAGAAAACCTTCCAGCCGCGCGACCTTTGGGAATGGTTGTTGCGCCTGGCCATCATCCTTTTCACCATCGATGTCGGCGTCCGCCGTATCCAACTCGATCGCGATGAACTGCTCCGCGCCGCCCTCGCCCTCCGGCGCCGCTTCTTCTTCTGGGAAGGCGTGCCGCGTCCGGCCGAAGCCGAAGAATCCTTGACGTCGTTATTAGCGCGACGCGACCGCGTTCGCTCGACCCATACCGCTCCCGCAAGCGAGCCCAACCCCGAGCTGTTCAAGCCGTCCGGGCCAGTCACTCAGGATTTACCCGGCGCCCAGCCCGCCCAGCCACCCACCGGACCCTCGGCTGCCCCGCCCGCACAAACCCCGGCCGCCAAACCCGAGCCCGACGGCGGCACCACCAGCCGCTTGCTCGAAGCCAAACGCCGCGCCCAAAACCGCCGACGCTGACCCCGCGCCCACACTGTTTCCGTTCAGCCCCCCGTTTATAGTTCCCCCGGCCCTCTCTCTCTTTGTTTTTCGGCGGCTACCTTCAATATTCAATAAAATGCAAAACTCTGTGTCACGGCGTCATCAAGTTGCTGGGGCCCGGCCCATCCGGTCCGGGGGAGTTGGTGAAGACGCTGAATTGATAGTCGTTCGTTCGGCCACTAAAGCTCATCTGCCCTCTCAGCCCTTCATTGCCGGGCACGATGATCGGACCAAAATGCGAAATCGTGCTGTTGCTGGCATCAAAGCGCACCAACGTTACCGCGAAGTTGGTCGGCCGAGGTTTGTCTGGCACAATCGCAAAGGCAAGGTCAGCAGTTCCCACCGATATGTTCGTCGGCATGACACCCTTGATAAAGTTGGTGACGTTGTCTGCGAAGCAGTAGCCGTGGAACCGCGCGGCAGAGCCCGACAAATCTCTCAGGCTCAGCCACATTATGAGGCTGTGGTCGCATTTGTGGTGATTGATCTGCCATAAAGCTGCCTCTGCGAGGTCACGCACTTCGGGGTCGGCTCCTGCCTCGGCCAACTGTGACAACGCCGGTAGGATAGGCTTGGCTGAGTCGCGCAAAGCCAGGATAGCCGCGAAGGCTTCGAGGCGTTCCCGAGAAGACTTCCAGGACAGTCGCAACCCGTTCCAATGCCCAATCCGCGTCGCCGCCCGTTCCACGACTTGCGCGATCTTGGTCGGCTTCGACTCTAACCGTGCAACGAGCGTTGGCAGACAGGGAGCCCCAATCGCCTTCACGGCGGCTATCGCCTCACGGTTAGGGAGCCGATCCAGCCAGTAGGTTAGCGATCTTCCTTGGTAAAATGGCTCCCTCGGCCAAACTGCCACCAGAACGCCTGTGATGACCATCACAGCCAGTGCTCCGACCAGCACTATTCTCCGCCGGAAAGTGTGGAAGAATGGGCTCATGACTGGGGGCCGTGGTGGCTCGGCCACGATAATTCGAGACGGCGGGAGAGGGCAAGCGTTTATAGGCATGCGGAGCTGCGTACGAGTTGCCTCAAATTTAGCCCAACCTGGTCGCTGCCTGGAGGGGCGTCGGCGGCAGGAAAGCCTCAAAGCCGACTGGAGAGCCGGCGAGCGTGGCTGGTTTCTGGGGGACCCGCAGCTCAAAGAAGAACTGCTGGCCCAGATGCACGAGCGGCGGCAGGATCACTATGGGCCGGAACTGCGCCAAGCCGACCAGGTCCATGCCGAGCGCGTCCTCAGAGAGGAGCTATCCCGCCGCGGCTGGACTGAGGCTGAGCTGAGCCGCCGGCGCAAGGGCGACCCGGAGAAGGTCGCGCTGGCCGGGCAGTTGCGCGCGCACGACCATGACCTTGAAATGGATCGCCCAACGGCTTAACATGGGTGCATGGACCTACGTTTCCAACTGCCTGGCACAGCAGCGCAGGAACGGCGTACCAGTGTAACTAGTTATGACTGATAGACATTAAGGGCGCTGGCGAAGCCGGCCGCCTCTCGGTAAAAGAGTTGTCGTTGGTAGACAGTAAATAAACAACAACACTCAACCGAAAGGCGACCGATGAAAAAAGTAGTAGCTGGAATGGATCT
>DASYXT010000068.1:0-2685 GCA_035934555.1 Verrucomicrobiia bacterium
GAGCCGCGGCTTTTCTTCATGCACTTCTGGGCGGTGGGATCGGCTGAGTCCGTGGCCCAGGGGCTTAAGGCCGCGCTCGACAAAGTCCACACCAAGTAGAGATTTGTTGAGTCCGGGATTCGCCTGCACGAGCACGATTGAGGACCGGGTAGTGGCTTCATGGGTGGGCGCAACTGGTCTTAAGGCCTGCGGTATGTAACTATGTTAGATAATCCTATTCTATGCATAAGTGATAATTAAATTCACTATCGTCTCAAACCGGCGCAAGCGCGTTCTTTGCTAGTGTCGATGTCCGCCGCGTTCATATCCCCGGCCATAGCCGCGTCCGAATCCCCGGCCAAAATCGTAGTAGCCAAAGAAACCCAATCCCGGGTATCCATATCCCCACGGGTAACCGTACCCCCACGGGTAATCATCCTCGTAGTAGTAGGCAGGACGAAAGCGACGGCCAGCGGCGAGCCGTGGCCGGCGGCGAAGCGTGCCCTGATTATCGTAATCCGATTGATTGACGGGCCGAAACGCCGGCCGGCTTCGCTCGGTTGAGAAGGTCAGTGGGGATTGGAGCTGGAAGGTGAGCACAGTTTCAGGTGGAATCTCCGTGGCCCGCCCGCGGGTTAGTAGAACGCTGGCAAGGCCTGCCACAGCGCCCGCCCCGGCGCCGATCCCAGCGCCCTCTCCCTCTCCGCCTGCCGCGCCCACCACGGCGCCGATTCCCGTGGTGGTTCCAACCACCCGGGCATCACGCCCGCGGGAAGTACCGGCAGAATTTTGCTCCATTTGCGTCCGGATAGGCAGTTGCTGGCCGTCAACCAGCACCAGGTTGGTTAGTTCCACTCCCAGTTGGGATACTCCCTTGATGCGGCCCGCTTTTTTCGCAACATCCACGCGGCCGAGCACTGACTGGCCTCTGCGCGCCACCACCCAACCGTCAACCACCAACGGCTGTTGCAACTCTGCGTTGAACGTGTCACCAGCAAGGTTTCGATCGCTCGAAAGCCACTGCGAGACGCGTACTGTTACCAAAGTTCCTCCGGGCAAAGTTAATCTGGAGGGTAATGGCTGGTACGCGGGAGGCGCGCCCTGGTCAGGTGCGGCCTCAGGCGCGGTTGCGGGAGCATCGTCCGGAGCTTGTTGGGCCCGCGGCGCAGCCTGATCCTGCTCGTCCTGCTGCTCCTGTTCGCCTTGCATGGCCAGCGCCGGCAACGCGCCAAGACAAATTGCCAGAGCAAGTGCGCAAGCAAATCCTGAAAGCAGCTTTAAGCTCGTCTTCTTACTAATTTGGCCACTGTCCATGTTGCCTCCCGGGTCTTCCAGCTTATGGGTCCGTCCAAATTCGAGATTGTGGCTTCGTCTTAATCTTTGATGGGCTGGAAAGCCAGCCGAGTTGCCAACTCGACTTTAACAATTTGGGATTACCGGCGGGGAGGAGCATCGATGTCCGGAATTTCCATCATTCCGCCCTCGTTGGCTTGCGAGATAGCAACGAACCTGCCATAGCGAAGCGACAGCGTTGGCAACACCAGCAAATTAAGAATGGTGGAAGTGAGGAGTCCCCCCAGGATGACGATGGCCATGGGGCCTTCCACCTCGCGGCCCGGGTCTCCGCTGCCGATGGCGAGTGGAAGCAGGCCCAAGCCCGTCACCAGCGCCGTCATCAGGATGGGCGCAAGGCGTTCTGAGGCGCCGCGAATCGCAGCATCCAGTCCCCAAGTCATACCCTCAACCTCAACCAGATGTTCGTAATGCGAGATCATCATAATTGAATTGCGCAAAGTTATTCCGAAGAGCGTTACAAAACCCACCAGCGAGCCGAGGGAAAGATTGCCGCCCGTTATCCACGCGGCGAAAACACCGCCCACCAGTGCGAACGGCAGATTGGCAAGAACGAGGAGCAAGTTGCGGTAGTTCCCCATCACCACGGAGAGCAGCAGAATAATGCCGAGTCCTGCCAACGCTGAGTGAACCAGCAAATCGCGCCGGGATTGTGCCTGCGCGGCGGCGGTGCCGGCGAATTCAACATACGTGCCCGGCGGGAGCGAGAGATGCGCGATGCGGTCTTGCGCGTCCTTAACGAATGATGCCAGATCACGGCCCGTCACGTTACAGGTGATTGTCTGCACACGGCGCGCACCTTCATGCAGGATCATGTAACGACCCGAGGTTTCGTAGATGTCGGCAAGCTGCCGGAGTTGGACATAATTTCCGTCCGGGCTGCGCAGAGGGAGCGAGCCAATCTCGCTCACACTGTCACGCACTTCTGGCGTGAGGATGACAGAAACATCAAAGACTCTGTTTCCCTCGTAAACCTGCCCGACGATCTCGCCGCCGTAAGCGGTTTGAACCACGTCGAGCACCTGGACGGCTTGGAAACCCCAGCGCGCCAGAGCATCCTTTCGCAGCCGGATGACAAGCTGCGGCATGCCGGGCGGCGACTGCACCTGGACTTCCGTTGCGCCCGAAACATTCCCCAGGACACTCGCAATTTCCTGCGCTTGCTGGTCAAGCTGGTCGAGATCGTTGCCAAAGATGTTGACCACGATCCCGGCGGTGTAACCTGAAAGTGTTTCACTAATACGTTCGGCGATGAAGCTATAAGCTGCGAAGTTGGCCCCGGCAAACTTCGCCAGCGCACTGCGAATCTGGTTCTGCGCTTTTTCAGTTTGCTTGCCGTTCATGGGCTTGAAA
>DASYXT010000105.1:0-2973 GCA_035934555.1 Verrucomicrobiia bacterium
GAGAACCGCCTCATCAAAATGGCGGCCAGAACCGGTGTTGGGCCGCAAATATCGTTGCAGTTTGATTACGACAGCCAGAGTCGTCGTATCCGCAAACAGGTCTGGAGCAATGCAAGCTGCTCCGGCCCACCAACCAACGATGTCCGGTTTACCTACGACGCCTGGAATCTCGTTGCCGAGGTGGACGGCCTGAACGCCTGCGCTCTTCTGCGCTCGTATACTTGGGGTCTGGACACATCCGGTACGCTCCAGGGGGCCGGTGGCGTCGGCGGCCTGTTAGAACTGTCGTATCCGTCTGAGGGGCTACGCCTAGGCAGCGGCGTCCGTTGCTGAGATGATGCGAATGTGCAAACACCAACATCATCAATCAGCGACGCAGTTAATTCTTCAACTGCAGCCCGCCGGCCGCGGCTCTCGTTCACCGCGGAGGAGCGCCAGGCCGTTCTGGAGCGTTATCGCAGCAGCGGACTCAAACAGCAGGAGTTCATCGCCGGCGAAGGCATTAGCAAAGCAACCTTAGGCAAGTGGCTGCAACGCGAGCGGCGCGAAGCCAGAGCAAAAGTCCAGAAGCCGCGCTTTCAGGAAATGTTAGTCTCCGCGCCCACACCGATGTCGTGGCAGCTTGAGATTGTCTCGCCGCGCAACTGGACGCTGCGTTTTGCCACCACGCCAGCAGCCGTCGCCCTGGAGCAAGTGCTGCGCTCATTGCCATGCTGAGTCCAGGCGCGGCCACCCGCGTGCTGGTGGCCATCACCCCGGTGGATTTGCGCGGCAGTTTCAATCGGCTCTATGGCCTGGTCAGCGAACAGCTCAAAGCCGACCCGCTCTCCGGCCATTTATTTGTATTCACCAACCGGCAACGCAACCGTCTGAAAGTACTGTACTGGGACGGTTCGGGTTTATGGGTTTGCGCCAAGCGTTTGGAGAAGGGTCGTTTCACCTGGCCTACTGATGAGCAGCAACCCAGCGTGAGCTTGCGTCCGGAAGAGTGGAACGCGTTGGTGCATGGGCTAGAGGTGCGCCCTAAAACCGGGTGGTACAGACGCTGAAAAATATTTTCAAAATAATTAAATTTGTTTTGAACGTTTTGATCGCGTCCAGGATCAGATCACCGAACTGATGAACGCCGCGACGAGCGCACCTGAGATTACCTCGCTGGAACAGGCGCGTGAAGTCGTCGCCTCGCTGTTCATCGAAAATCGTTTGCTGCGGCAGAAGCTCGATGCCTTCATTCGCCACTACTTTGGCGGCCGGCGCAACGAAGGGCTGGATGCCAAGCAGCTGCAGATGGCGCTGCTAGGCCTGGAGCTGACCACAGCGGCGATCGAAGAGCCGCAAGCGCAGGCACCGGTCGCTGCCGCACAACCGCGGCGCAAGGGCAGTTCACACCCGGTGCGGCGCGTGCTGGACAGCGACAAGCTCGAAACCCGGGAGACGGTGATTGAGCCTGAGGAAGTCAAAGCGCAACCAGAGGGCTGGCGCAAGATTAGCGAGGAACGCACGACGCTGCTGGATTACGAACCGGGCAAATTGATCAAGCAGGTGATTGTGCGGCCGCGCTATGTGAAGAACGAAGAGTTCGCTCTGGCGCCGCTACCGCCGCAGCCCATAGAGCAGAGCATGGCTGGCGCAGGCTTGCTGGCGCACGTGGTGGTGACGAAGTTCGAACACCACACTCCCCTTTATCGACTGGAACGGATCTTCAGCCACGAGCATGGCGTTGAACTCAGCCGCAAGACGATGGGCGACTGGGTTTATCAAATTGCCGAGCTGGTTAAGCCGGTTTACCAGGCCATTGGCGAAGCACTGCAAAAGAGCACCTACTTGCAGGCCGACGAGACGCCGATTCGCTGTTTGGATCCCGATGTGAAAGGCAAAAGCGTGATGGCTTACCTCTGGATCTATGGAAAGCCCAAAGGAGATGTGTTTTTCGACTGGCGCTTGGAGCGCTCACGCGAAGGGCCGGCAAAGTTTTTGAAAGAGTTCAAGGGCACTTTGCAAACCGACGCCTGGAGTGCGTACGAGAGACTGGCCAAGGAACGTAACGGCGACATTATACTGGCGGGCTGCCTGGCGCACGGCCGGCGCGGGTTCAAGGATGCGATCGCCGAGAATAAAGTGGCGGCGTGGTTTGTGAAGCAGATGGCGCTCCTCTACGCCGTCGAACAGGATTTGCGCAGAGGCAAGGCCGGTCCGCAATTGCGCGCGGCGGTGCGGCAGCATCAGAGCGCTCCGGTGATGGCGCGCCTGCGCAAAGGGATGGAAATCGTGCGCCGCAAAAGCCTGCCGCAGGGGCTGCTCGGCAAAGCCATCGATTACATGCTGGTCCGCTGGGAGAGCTTCACGCGTTTTCTCACCGATGGCCGGCTAGAGATCGACAACAACCTGATCGAGAACGCCATTCGACCCACAGCCATTGGCAAAAAGAATTGGCTGTTCATCGGCGCGCCGGAAGCAGGCCAACGCAGCGCCATCATTTACACACTGCTGGGCTGCTGCCGCCGCCAGGGCATCAATCCTTACGAATACTTTCGCGATCTCATCACCCGATTGCCTGCGGCAAAGATCACCGAGATAAAGCAGTTCGTCCCCTCCGCCTGGCTAAAGGCCCACAACCAGAGCCAGCGCTCCTCCAAGGCTTAGTTTTCAGGCTTCACAATTTACCCGCGCAGGTTCAGTGTGGTTCGTGTGCAACGGTGCTCGCTCAGACGGATACGATAGTCCCATCAGCACCCACGGCGGGTGAACTGCGCTGGTCGCCACCGGTAGCTGCTGTCCATTTATTCGAGCCGCCGTTCGTAATCGCGTACAGGCTGCCACCAGCGCCAAAATACACTGTGCCGTCCGGTCAAAGTGCAGGCGACGACTGTATTGCGGCCCCCGCGTCATACGACCAAAGCAGCGTGCCGGGCGCGGGTTGTGCGCCAGCACTGAGCGGTGCCAGCCACAGCGCTGCCGAAAGAGTTGCACATG
>DASYXT010000122.1:0-84017 GCA_035934555.1 Verrucomicrobiia bacterium
CGCGCTTTCCCAAGTTCACTTGGTAATTGAACAACTCGTTCTGTGGCTGGTGGATTCCCATCATATCGCCTTTTAGACGCTCCCATTACTAAAAAGTTTCACCGGCCCATTTGGGCAACACGCCCTCACGTCGGCGGCTGCATGCTCTTTGAAAAGGCCCCGGATATTAAGTATCATCCAGCGCGAACGGGGAGGGAAATGCTTGACTTTGCACTGATGCAGTTGACAATGGGTAGTTGTCAGGTCGCTAAGTTTTTGCGGTCGAGCGCCTTGTCTTGCGCATATGGTGGAATTGGCAGACACGCTACTTTGAGGTGGTAGTGGGGCAACCCGTGCAGGTTCAAGTCCTGCTATGCGCACCAATAAAATCAGGGGTGGAATGATGGGCAGTCCGAGGTTATGACGGTTTTATTACGGTTTGGGAAATCTCACCTGGGCACCTTCTCTTGGCTCGCCATTTGGCGGTCATCGACATCAAAATCCGAAATCAGCCAGGGGAAAAACTGGTCTGCAACAAATGACTGCTCTGCTGCCCCTGAGTAACCACTGCGAGATTGCCTGGACCTTACTGTCAAACTGCTGCTGCACATTCGGCCCAATCGTCGGGACCTTAAACCTCGAATACTATAATCCCGCCGACAACTACAGCGTCAAGGTAACGATGGCATCCAGCCAGAACAGCCCTCTGTTACGTCTCCGCAGTGAAACGGCGTTCCTGCGCGGTTGGAGTTTTCCAGCCGCGCGGGGCTTTTAGTGAGGGCCAACACTATACGCGCCATCAGGAAACACTTGTCTGACGATCGGCGGAACATCAGTCACGGGCACGAGGTTGGTGCCGCGACGCTGCCAGTATTTCACCGGATCACCGTACTGATCGAGCTGTTGCCCGGATGAAGAGATTGCTGGCGCGATTCCGGAAGGTTTGCTTGGGTGAAACGCCGCACCCTTTACAAACGTTGGTGCTGGTGGCGAATCTGGCAATTGTGGGCTGGGTTGGGGGGGGAGCGCTGCCTTTTGGTTGCTGGTGGTGTTGGTTACCACCCAACCGAAAAAGCAGCCGATTAGAACCAGAAGCACCAGGCAAACCAGTAAGCGCGATTTCATTTTGGCAAGTGACCAATTGGTCAGCGGTTCATTTGAAGGCAAAGTCGAGTTGGATGATGGAGGCGGGTTCGGGAGGGTGGATGTCGAACCAGGCTTTGCCTTGCTCTTCGGTGGCGAGCTCGAGGTATTCGTCATGGATCACCTTGGCGGAGTTACCGGCCTCGCGGGCCACGAGGGCGATGTCGTTGGTCGCGGCCAGGCGATAAGTGATGAACGAGTTTCGCAGGGCGTTCTTTATCCAGGGGATGCCCGCGCGATCGCCGAGAGCGGACAGGGCGTCGCCGGTGCGGCCGAGGTCGCAGATGGGGCCCGAGCGTTTGGCGTGGAGCTTCAGCCAGGCGATGAGGTTCGGACGCATTTTGATGAGGCGCATGCGTTTGGTCTTGGCCACGGTTTTGGGGACGCGGATGGTGCCTTTGACCAGGTCGATGTTGGACCAATCGAGCAAGGCCTCGGTGTCGTCCTCCGGACTCATTTCCTCATGGCGGATTCCACCGAAAGCAATCAGGACGACCAGGGGCAAGAGGTTGTCGTGGCAGGCGCCGAGGATGTGGGCCATCTGATCGGGCGTCCAGACCTGGGCTTCGGTCGGCGGCGGCTTGATGCGGTCCAGGCCTTTGATGAGGTCCTGGGCGCGGAGCCGGTCGATGAGGTTCTCGGCGGCGGCATAGCGGAAGAGTTCGCGGACGGCGTCGCGGTAGTTCTTGCGGGTGCGAAGGCCGCAGTTGAGCGACCAGAGCCATTTGTTGAGCTCGTGGACCTGGAGGAGGTGGATCGGGCCGGTGAACTTTTTGGCGAAGATATCGAGTTGATGGGTGAGCGTGCGCAACCATTTGGCGCCGGCCTGGGCTTTGCGCTTCTGCTCCAGGAGGGATGTGACGGCGTCGGGGACGGTCTTGGGGTTAACGGCGGCCGGCCGGCTATCGATGTAATACCTGGCAGCGGCGCGGGGAGTGGCGCCGGCGAGCTGGTCGATGAGCTCGGCGTGTTCCATGACAATGGACTCGACGGAGCGGCCGTAGCGCGCAACGACGTCGCGGCAGCGGAGGTACTCGGCGGCGCCCGCCTCGTCGAGCTGGCCCAGGGCGTGGCGGCTGTTGATGAGGGCGGTGTTGATTTGCTCGGCGGCCTTCTTAGCGCGGGCCCAATCGGCGCGCATGGTGCGCTGGCGGGTGCCGAGAGTGCCGCGGTCGAGCCAGGAAAGGGTGTAAGGGCCGGGGGCGCGTCCGAAGATTTTGACGTGCCCAATTTGTTTCCCGGCGACGCGGAGCTTCAGCGCGCCGGTATTTGATTTGAGATCCAGAATTTCAAAGCGATTGGCTGTGGTGTGCATGGGGCTCAATTGGAGAGATTGCTCAATTCAGCCGCGGCATCCGAATTGCCGAGCGCGGCGGCGCGTCTTAAATAATCGCGTGCTTTGGCCAGATCTTTAGGCCACTCCGTTCCCCGAGGCGTAGCGGTCCCCCATTTTGAACAAACCATAGGGGTCATTTTTCTCCGCCAGCGCCTGTTGATATTGCAAGACTCTTTGCTCGGCTTCGACCTTCCTCTTTTCGGCCAAAGTGCGTGCCTGTTCGACCTCTTGGGCTGACGGATTTGGAAGACTAGGGGCAGCGCACGGCTGTCCCCAATCAAGTTTGCGCAGCGTGCTGATTGAGCCGAGGACGGTTGTATACCGATAGACGCCGACTTCCTTCGCCGTTTCCCAGTCGTCCGGGCCAATGACTTCCCGGTCCGCAACTCGAAACGGATAATTGATTACTACGAACTCCATGCCTCCCCGCGAAAGCCCGCCAATGGGTTTGTACCAACCCTGAACGCGAATGACCCCGCTTTCGTGAACCTGCAATATCTCGCCTCCGAAGTGACACCAACCCACGGCCACGATGCTGTTTGTCTCGCCATCGACGATCCTCCATGGGTAAGCAACATGGCTCAGCAAATTTGTCTTCTCTTTAAATAGAATCCATTCGGGGCTTTCCGGCTTGTACTCGACGCTGGGCGGAGGAGGTGCGGGGCTGGACCCGATTAGCGGCGCCCACATCCGAGGCAAAACGTTGTGGCTGGTAATTATTGGGCCGCGCATCGCGCCGCTGCATGAGCAAAGCGTTACAAGCATTGCGAACGGAATTCGCATAACGTTTGATTTGGCAAAAAGGTTGCTCTCTCAGTTCTGCGGATTTGGGGTGAAAGACAGATTACTAAAACGATTTCGGGATTTGGGGCCGCGCGAGCAGCAGGAATTCCTGGATGAGATGTTGAATGTCATCATGGCTATGATTGAGGAGGTTTCTGCTTCCTCCGCTTTAGCTCGTCCTCCACAAAAGCCTGAACCTCCGAACGGATCGGGCTTGAACTAGGGGGCGTCGCCGGCACCCGGGCTTTTCTTGCGGATTCCCGTTCCTTGTCGAAACGCACCAAATGGGCGACGTAAGCTGAGAAGCTGTTAAAGCCCTCATCCCGACACCTGCCTTCCGCGAATTTGAGCAGCACGTCTGGCAAGCTGATGCTCGTTTTGATGATTTTCGGACCACCGGCATCATAGGTTTTCCGTTTCATTGCCCTTAGTCATACTTTATCCTACCCAGTATTGCAAGGGGAAATTATCCACCGGCGGTGAATAACCCGTGGATAATTATTTTGATTCTGGTATTGACTCGGTGGGATAAAGTAGGATATGGTAGGCGCATGAAGATAGTAAAAAAGAGCATTTCGCTGCCGAAAGACCTCTTTGAGTTTGCCGAGAAAAAGGCTGCGCAGTCGGCCCGGGAAAGCGGTGAACCCAAGAATGTCTCCTCGTATCTGAGGCGGCTGATCGCCAAGGAACGGGAGAGGGAGGAAAAACAGCTCCAGGCCGCCTAACAAGCCGAACCATGAACACCATGAACTCCACCGACGGCAACGCTTTGCCCAAAGCGGAAGCGAGCCTGCAACAGAATCCCACGTTCCAGGCGGAAGCATCTAAACTCCGCGCGGCCATTGGGCTACCGGAGAAGCCGCGCCGGCCGCGACCGTTAACACCGCAACAAATCCTGGCGCTGATGCGCCCGATTTGGAAGCTGCGCGACCGGATGAAAGCGGTAGGCGGGGTGGACCCAGAGATGGGCGAGATGGCGGCGGAGCTTTCGAAGATCAGCCAGCGGCTGTTCAAGCTGCACGATGACCGGGAGCTCCGCGAGGCCAAGAGAAAGGATAAGGGCGAGGTGTTGTGGGAGGTGTTCCATCCGCGGACGACCACGCCATTGCACTGCTCGATGTTCGACCTGCAGCAGCATACGGTGCGCACGCCGAACACCATCACGAAGCATAACCAGTTTTTCACGATCAAGGCGGAGACGGTGCTTGCGGCTCCGGCAGGGGCCTGGCGTGACCTGGACAAGGAGCTGCACAGCAAACCATTCGACCTGGAGGAGTTCCGCAGATACGCGCGAGACATCGACGAAGCGCTGCGCCGGCGGGATGCGAGACGGGCGATGGAAAAGGAGGCGGCATGAAACGGCCCAACCCGAAGCGCGAGATGGAACGGGTAGAGGAGTGGAACCGGCTGAACGCCGTCGGCACGGAAGCGGACGTGCGGCTTGATGACGGGAGGATGATGCGGACTAAGACCAGGTCGGAGGCCTGGCTGATGGGAGGACACACGGCGATGGTTATGGTCGAAGGCATCAGCGGTGCCTATAGGCTGGATCGAGTTACGAAAGTGGAGAGGCAAACGCCGGCGCCGAGCATCGGCTCAAACCAAGGATGCGACTGACTCCATGCCGGCGATCCTCAAAATCGGTTACACGAAGTTCCTGATGCGGAACGAAGCGGCGGCGGCGGCCGCGCTGAAGTCTTTGACGGGGGCGGTGAAGGTCAAAAGGGAGTACTCATCCGGGGATCACTGCGACGTGTATCGATTGCCAGACGATGACGACCCCGGTGATGAGCTCGGGATCGAGATCGTAAAGAGCAGCCAGGTGCGATTGCAGCGGCCGGTGTTTGATTTGATTGACGGCCATGTCCAACCCAAGAGCGGCCCCAAGCAGGCGCCGCTCAACGGCCGTGAGCAACGGCTTCTGCCCTACAAAGCATCATGAGCACGCTGACGATGGAATTTCAGGGGGTGCTGGCGGAACAAACCGCTGAGGGGATTGGGCGGGAGCTGGGGTTGCGGGGGACGGATGAGCTGTGGTTCGGGCAGTGGCGGACGTGGGCATTTACGAAGGTGACGCCAGGGGTGGCGTATGGATTCACGATTTACGTGCCGCCGGGCACGAGCCTCCAGGAAGTCGAACGGCGCTGGAGGGACAAAGAAGCGGCAACACTTGGAACTGAGCGACCGAAAGGAACCTATGAGCAGACGAGTGATGGAACGGGAGTTGAAAGAGAATCTGCAGGTGAGGGAGTGCCGGATGTGCGGGTGCACGGATGAACGGGCGTGCGTGACGGCCGAAGGGCCATGCCATTGGGTGGAAGTGGATTTGTGCAGCAACCCGGCATGTGTCCACGCGGCAGACGAGATGGATCAGCGCGCGCTGGATTGTCTGCCGGCCGGCTACGTGGAACGGGCGAGCGGACTGGCGGTACCACGAAATTACCTTTGAATTTTTGGGGCGGGGCCGGGCGCTGTTGAGTTAGGGGCTTGCACCCTGTCAGCCGGATTGTCAGCCGGCTCGGTTCCTGAGGGCACCGGTCTCCGCCCCAGTTCAGTAAGCAGCAAATGAGCAAATGATTTCGAGCGTTCCCAAACCAAGTCTTGAGACGCAATGGCTGACGCCGGCGCGGGTGGCTTGGGTTTTGGACGTGTCGGAACGGACGGTGCGGCAATGGTACGCGGACAACGAGATTGCGCATTTCAGGGTGGGGCATGTGATCCGGTCCACGCCGGAAGCTGTGCTGCACTTTATCCTGGAGAACACGCGGAGGGGAAAGGCGCCCCCGGCCACGGCGCTCGGGACAGCCAGGCTGGATGACCAGGCCTGGGGGAGAATCGAGCGGCTGATAAAGGTGGAGATGCAAGCAATGAAGGAGGCGGCGTGAACACCCAAGAGATATCTATGATCGAGCACTTGAGTGAGTTAGCCAGGCAGAAACTGCTAGGTGCTCTAAGGCATTGTCTCATCATGCTAGTCGGCCTGCTGGGCCTTGATTCGGCATCTGAGGATTGTGGAATCCGGGGTGAGGAGCGTCACGGCGGCGGAACATCAACATCGGGCAGGCCTCGGCGGCGATGAGAGAGGCGGGGCTGTATGACTGAGGAGCGGCGCATGAAACCAAAGCAGACATTGGCGGAGCCGGCGGCAATAGCCGGACGCGAGGCACGGCTGTACACGCCGGCGCCCGACCTGGCCGCCGAGGTGCGCGAGCTGCGGGCGCGCGCGGAGGCGCTCGAACGGAAGCTGGATGAGTTCCGGAGCGGCTACAAATTCAACGGGGATGATTCGACGTTCCTGATCTGGACGCTGGGATTTGTGGCCGGCGCTAACCTGGAAAGAGGAGGCGACCAGGGCGAGCGGATTTACGCGCGTTGTCGCGATATCTGGATGAAGACTTTTCCTGCGACCGGCGGTGCTGGAATCAACCCCTCGTAAAACCTATGGGCGAAGCGAAACGGAAAGCGGTGTTGCTGGCGGAGGGGCGAAAAGAGCTCGAGCGGTGGGGCGCCCGGCCGGTGGAGTTCAAGGTGGATATCGCCATGGCGATGCAGGTGGTGGCGGCGCTGCAGCTTGCCTTGAGGCATCCGGGGTTTTCAAAGCGGCACTCGGCGACGGCGGTGCGGACGTTTGTGCTGGAGTTCAGGAATAGCCTGCCGCCGGAGTATAAGGCGCTGAGGGAGCTAGTGCGGCTGGGCAATGACCCGAGGATGGATGTGCTGAGCGGAGAGGAGGGCAAATGAAGCGGCTCTGGATAACAGCTTTCGTCGTGGCCGGTTTGATCGTGCTGATTGCCTTTCTATTGGGGTTCCTGATTTGGCTCATCTGCTTTTGCTTTTGCGTGGGATGGACCCTGGGGAGGGCGGTAATGCCATGGTGACTCTTCCCAAAGCTGAGGCGGACCAGGTGAGGCGCGGGTTTTGTCCGCACTGCAAGACGGCGGCTATGCGACTCGGTCCACGCGGCGCCCTGTGCCGGAACGTGCTATGCGCCGTTTGCCTGCGGGAATACAACGTTGGGCCGCTCGTCGCGGAAGTTATCCACGAGGTGTGCCCGGCGGATCGGGCGAAGGAAATCTACGGCATCACGGTGCCGAAGAGCGGTGATGAGAGGAACTTCCCATGAGCCTGCGACGCGGCAGGGCAAACGCCTTCTCTTGAATTGGTGTTACGAATTCAAGGATCAACCATAAAGGAAGGAAACCATGAAAACGAATGTTGCGGAAACGGTGAGCGACCCGGCGCCGATGGCCGTGGTGCTGCGAGCGCTAAGGCCCTCGGATGGCGGAGGGCGGGGACATTTGGGAGGCGACGTGTTACTCCAGGCGAACAGGCAGTGGAGGACGGTGGATGGGCGGATCGCGGGGGCAGCGTTGAGCAGGTGGTTGCACAAACTGCGCAAGGAGGCGCGGAAGGTGAAGATGGGGCTATGAGCGGGGGACTCATATTTCCGGAAGAGATTCTACGGCAGCACCTGGTCATCCTGGGGAAGACCGGCGCAGGCAAGTCGTCGGCGCTACGGCATATCGTCGAGCACCTGCTGAGCGAGGGGAAGCGGGTTTGTGTCATTGACCCGAAGGGCGATTGGTGGGGTTTGAAATCCTCGGCCGACGGGAAGGGGCCAGGCTTTCCGGTAATCGCGTTTGGGGATTTCAAGGAGCCGAAGGCCTCGGACGTGCCGATCAACGACAGCTCCGGTCGGCACGTGGCTGAGTTGATAACGAGCGGCAACCGTCCATGCGTGATTGGGTTCCGCGGATGGATGACGTCGCACATGGTTAGGTTCTGGATCGATTTCGCGCCGGGCATCTTCAACGCCAATAGCGGCGAGCTCTACCTGGTGGGAGATGAGTTTCACAATTTCGCGCCGAAGGGGAAGATCATGGATCCGGATGCGGGCAAGTGCCTGCACTATTCGAACCGGCTGATGAGCGAGGGGCGCGGGCTGGGCATCGTATGCCTGATAGCGTCGCAACGGCCGCAGAAGGTGCACAACGACACACTGACGTCGTGCGAGACGCTCGTGGCGATGCGGGTGGTGCACAAGAGCGACCGGGACGCGGTGCAGGATTGGATCGAGGGGTGCGGCGATATGGCACAGGGCAAAGAGGTGCTGAATTCGCTGGCCGGGATGGCGCGGGGAGAGGCTTTTGTGTGGTCGCCGGAAATCGGATTCGGGCCGAAGCGGCTGACGTTCCCGATGTTCAAGACCTTTGATTCGTTCGCGCCGCCGCAGTTGCAGAAGAAGGTGGTGACGAGCACGTGGGCGAACGTGGACCTGGAGGCGGTGAAGGTAAAGCTGGCGCGGGTCATCGAGGAGCAGAAATCGAATGACCCGGGGGAGCTGAAAAGAATCATCGCAGATCTGAAACGAAGGCTGGTTCAAGCGGAACAAAAGAAGCCAGACGCGCAACAGGCGCCGCGGGTCGAGGTACCGGCGTTCACAACGGCGGACCGGCATGCGATGGAGGCTTTGGCAACGGCGCTGAGGGATTTTTTTCATGAGCAGCGGACTGGACTCCATCAGCAGGGGGAAAGGCTGCAGCGAATTTCCACGGAGGCGCTCAAGAACCTGGAGTGTTTGAAGCGGGTGATGACGACCAAAGAGGGGCTGCCATTTGTCGGCCAACCGGACGCCGGCGTGCTGACTCTCGACCAGGTCCGAGAGATGAGGGGCCGGCCGGTTATTACTTATAAGGAATATATTAAAAGTAATATACCGGAAGGTAAGCCGACGAACGGGGCGGAGATTGGCGGCGGCCTGAAGCGGATGATGATTGCGCTGGCGCAGCGGCCGGGGCTGACGAAGAAACAGCTTGGAGTGCGCGCGGGGCTGTCGAGCACGAGCGGCACGTTCGGGACCTACCTGGCGAGGATGCGGTCCACCGGATGGGTCGAAGGGAGCGACCGGTTGGAATTGACCGAAGCGGGCCGGGCAACTCTGGGGCACTACAAGCCCCTGCCTGAAGGGCAGGAGCTGCTGCGGTATTGGCTGGATGAGCTGGGCAACTCGGCCGCCGGCCGGATGCTGCAGGTGCTGGCGGAGGCGTATCCGGAGGCGCTGACTAAGGAGGAGCTCGGCCAGACGGCCGGCATCTCGCACAGCAGCGGCACGTTCGGGACATACCTGGCTCGGCTGCGCACGCTCGAGCTGGTTGAGGGACGCGGCGAGTTGCGGGCGAGCAAGGAGTTCTTCGAATGAGCGAGGCGACCTGGCCAAATGGGGAGGAGTTGCTGGTAGGCGAGCCGCTGAAGCTCGAGGATTGGCAGTTTGATTTCTCGGGGCTAGTCCTGGACTGGCAAGAGGTGCAGGCAAATCCGCCGTTGTGCGCGGTGTGCGGGAAAGCAATCGACGGGGTAGAAGAGGACGGAGAACCGGAGGTTCCGTTCATCATGTGGTTTGCGGCGTGAAATACAGATGCCTGAAATGCGGCCATCGCTGGCAGCCCCGCCCCACGCTGTATAGGAGGCCGTTCCGGGACTGCCCTAAATGCGGCAGTTTCCAGGTCCACATTCCAGTAAAAAGGCCGGCGTCTTTCGACGGCCGGCCAAAGGCACCATGAACTCCACTGCCATGAATACCCCCGCGGACAATAGGACAGAAAGCGTCGGAAATCAAAAGGCCGTGGCAGCCGAGCCGCATCCAGCCGCCGGGCAGGCTGAGCTGCTGGCGCGGCGGGCGATTGACCGGCACAACTTCCCCGAGGCCGCGGAACGGATCGCGCAGAAGGTTTTGGACATCTGGTGGCGCCAGGCGGAGAACCACGGGTGGAGGATGGAAGGGGCGCTAATTCCCTCGCAGCGGTGTTTTGGGAAGCTTTGCGGGCTGGATGGGCCTCAGGTGTCGAAAGCGCTGGCCTGGCTGGTGCAGAAGCGGGTGTTGGATGAAATCCGGGCATATAAGCGCACCAAGGGGAGGCCGTGGGGCTGGTACCGGCTGCGACCGCCGGAGCAGTGGGTGGTGGAGGAGCGGATCGCCGAGAGCCAGGCGCTGACGGAGCTGGAGCAATGGCTGGATGGGCTGGACCCGCAACAGCAGGAAATGCTGGCTCCGCCGGCGAGTTTGGATGATTTGTTAGTTGAGAGGTTTGTCGAGCGGTCGGCACGAACTGCCGGCTATGTCGAGTCGAGCCCGCGGCCGGGCGTTGAGAGCGTCCGAGCCGCGGGCATTTCCCCACGAGTCGAGTCGGAAGTCGAGTCAAAGCCGTTAACACTCACGCAACTGTTGTCGGCAGGCGCCGCCGGCGAGGAACTTGTCCCGGCAGACAAGGTTGTCTCCACAGACAAGGTTGTCCCTGGAGACAAAGTTGTCTGCCAGACAACTATATCGAGGTTTCCTATGGATACGCGTGCGCGCGCGTCGATCGATCCGGATCGAATAATCGACTCGAGAAAGAAGTTATCTCGATCAGATCGATCCGAAGAGCTGCTGAATGATACGCAGCGGCATGCGGAGGACCGGCTTTTCGGGGTGGTAGGGGAGCACGAGCGGTTCGGGAGGAGCGGCGAGATGTTCCGGCGCGCGGCCAGGCTGATACCCGATGAGACGCTCGAGGTTGTCTCGTTTGCGGTTGAGCAGAAGCGCCTGGGCCGACTGAAGCGGAGCATCGGGGCTTACCTGAACGCGTGCTTGAGGTCGGCGCTAGAGGCGCACTACGCGAAGCAAGGGAGGGTGCGCGTATGACGACCGGAGAGGCGAGGTGCGAGGCGGCGCGGCGTTCGATAGTGTTGCGGAGTCTGCAGCGGGCCGCGCTGGTGACGATCTATACGGAAACGGAGATGAACCCAGTAGCCGCCAAGGAAGCGTTGCGCCAGGCGATCGCGGCAACAGACGAGGCGAAGCGCAGGGCGACGAACCAGGCGCTGAAAGATCCGAGGTGGCTGAAAGCATGAATGGGCCGGTGCCAAAGATGGGCTGCAGGGCCGGGCGCAAAGGGTTGCCGCGGGAATGGGTGGCGCGGATGTATGAGGATTATCTGCGGCTGAAATCGGTGGAGAAGGCGGCAGCGCTGCACGGCCGGACACGGCAAAACCTATGGGAGATATTCGTCTCGCACGGCCTGGACCGGTTCGAAAAGCGCTTTCATGAGCCGGTCGTCTATCGCGGGAATAAATATACGCCGGGCAAGAATGGGTATTTGCGCTGCACGCTGGGCGAGCGCCGACTGCTGCACTACCAGGTCTGGGAGGATGCGCGCGGTCCGATACCAGCCGGCCACGAGCTGACTTTCATCGATGGGGATATCCACAACTGCGCGTTGGGCAATTTGCTCCTATTGGACAAGCAGTCGATGCGGCAGCGCAACGCGACTGGCGAGAACCAATTCACGCGCAGCGCCGGCGCGCGGCTGAAACTGCTGATGGGGAATTTCGAGAGCGGCGAACCGACGCTGGCGACAGCGCTGCAACGATAACACCGGGCAATCAATTTGACGGGGCTGCGCGGCCCGCCTGGCAGTAAACCAAAACCAAAAAACAAAAATGAAAAAACTGATAGGATTAGTAATAGCATTGGCGGTCTTCACCTTGACCGTCACATGGAAACCACACTTCACCATCCGAACAAGTGAGGCCCAGGCAGCCCAAGCCTGTGTCACGCAAGCCGTCGTGACGTATTGGGTTGAGAACTGCAACTACACAAGTGGGTACACCATCCACGTCCTGAGTGGGTGCACCCCTCCGACGTACGACGGCTATAGCGGTTGGGGTACTTACACGTTCACCAACGACTGTGATTTCGGGGGTGATCCTTATAGCTGCACAAATGCCGGGACGTGGGCGTTTGGTTACAGCGCGGGCCCCGGGACACCGTGCTGCCCATCGTCCGACTGGTTGGTAGCTTCGCTCACGTTCTATTACCAGGACGGAGAGCAAAAGACCGCCAACGCGCACCTGCCGGCCGGGTGTTCGTCCTGCACCTGGAAATTCTGCGAGGACATTGGCGACCCATGTGTTGTTCCGAAGGTTGTCCCAATAAACGCCCAGCTTTGTTCTGGGGGTGGTGGTCAGGGTCCAACGCGGCAAGCTGAGCCTGCGGCAGCTGCGGATGCCGACGCCATTTGGTTTGGCAATGCATTTAACGCGACTCCTTAAAACACCTCCTTGAAACGTAACCATCACCGTTACATCACATCATGAAAAACCTCATCGGATTAGTCATCGGCCTGGCCATGTTTGGCCTCACGGTTACATGGAAGCCACAGTTCAGCGTCGGCACGCCAAGCGCCTGGGCGGCGGGTTCGTGCATCACTGGCGCACAAGTAACTTTCTTCTCGCACAATTGCGCTTCTTCGGTCGGTTTCGGAACCAACTCGTTCGGTTATCCAACGTCCACCAACAATAATGGTGGGGGCGTAACGTTCACGTTCAACGGGGCAGGCTTTCTTGGCTATGCCGACTACGGATGCACAAACTCTTATACGTGGGGTTTCGCATGGTCTGCTGGAGCCAACAGTGGCTGCTGTTCGAGCACTTTAGTGCCGATCGCCAATTTAGAACTGTTCTACTTCAATGGCACCTCCAGCCAATCGGAGGTTTATCTCCCCGCGTGCGCGTCTGGCCTTACGTGGAAATGGTGCCTCTACTCCAACACGCCATGCTATACGGCAAGCTCGGTGTTTCTAGCTCTAGGTCCGCCGTGTGCCGGGTGCGGAGGCCAACAAAACCCAACCTTAACGCCAGGTGGTTGGACATTGATGAATGGAGCCTCAGAGGCAGATTTGCCTGCTGACAATTGGACTTTCTTTTATCTACCGGGGCGCAATTAAGACCTAAACCGAGACGCGCGGACGGTCGAGTTTTGGCTCGACTTTCAGCCGCGCGCCTCGGTAATATTTCTACCCGTGAAAGCCTTCTTGTCATTGCTCCTAGTGGCGTGCCTCATTTTGGTGGGAGGTTGGTTCTTCGGCTGGGTGAACACCAATCGCAGCAGCAGCAAGCAAGAGCCAGTCGCGGCTTCGCTGAGCACCGAAAGCGAAAAATCCCAGGGTCAGCGTGGCAGTCCACCGCAGACTGAAAAATGGTGGTTTCACATGAGCGCGGCGGGGACCAATCTCCATCACACCTCACCGCGGACAGCAGAAGTCGATCAGTACGGCGATCCCATCACCGCGCGGCTTCCTGCAACCAATACCGGCGGCACAGGTCCAGGCTGGCGTTTGCTTAATGGCTATACTCCCGCCACCAACAATTGGACTTCCTTTAACCTTGCCGGTACAAACGAGACGAATGAGACTTGGTTTGGCAACGCGTTCAAGGGCGCAAACCAACGATAGCAAAAAACGTCCCGTCTAAAGCGCCCCAAAACCCACTGTCCGCCTCTAAGCCCCGTCACTTCTTGCTGAGGGCTTTCTGCATGGCTGCATTTTCACTGTGGCCAATACGAGGGGACGGACGCAAACCTCAAGAACTATGGGCCGGTGGTGGAAAAAAATCGCGCGCATCGGGGACCTCCACGCGGAGTATGCCGCCGGGGCGTCGTTTTCCGGACTGGCCAGGAAGTATGGAGGGAGCGCGGCGACGCTGCCGAGGCTCTTCAAAAAGCGCGGGTTGAAGGTGCGAGCATTCAAAGGGCCCGCGAAGCACGATCCGAAGACGGGCCGCTGGCTGCCGCGGGCGCATGCGAGCCCCAGTGAGATTGATGCCGCGGTGGCGAAGTTGAAGCGGGTGATGATTCCGCCGGAGATCGCCCTGGAATGGCGCGATTGGCCGCGAGCAAAGCGAGTTGCTTTCGTGCGGAGGCTGTACCGGAAATTTAAGCGGTCGATACCTCCAGGGCGGCTGTCGAGGAACGTCGAGCGGTTCGATTACACGAGTGAGAACGCGTGGCGGATCGCCGACCGGCGCAACCGAGGCTGCAATTCGAGGGAAGCGCCGATAAAAATCAAGGTGGCGAGCTGCGGATTGATTTGGCACGAGCGGCTTTTCTTCTGGTCGCGAAAGGCCGGATACCAGGAAGGACCGTTCAGGCGTGGGCACGGGCGCCGGCTGCTGCATCATTTGATCTGGCGGCAGACACATCGGCGGCCGGTGCCGGCACAGCACACGGTGATTTTCCTGGATGGGAATAAGAACAATTTCGAGCCGCGGAATCTCGGCCTAAGGCATCGGCGGGATTGTGCGATCGAGAACCGAATGAAGTCGCGCGTCCGGATGAGCCGGCTGGCGACCGCGAACCTGTTAGATAGTTTCTACAACGGAGCAAACCATGAACACCCAAACACAATCAGTATCCTCATCAAACGGCGCGGCGCCTATGGCGCTTGCGCCTGACATACGGCGGCGGATGGGCATCTACGGGCCCAGGGATCCGCGGCCCATCGAGAAAGACGGAATCGACGTGACGGCGCTGAACGGCGTGCGGTCGCAATGGATGGATATCACGCCGGAAATGGCGGCGCGCTGGCTGAAGAATAATTTCCGCAACCGGCCGATTCGCTGGGACACAGTGAAGGCTTACGCGCGGGACATGCTGAACGGGAACTGGGTGCCGACGCACCAGGGCCTGGCGTTCAATGACCAGGACGCGCTGATAGACGGGCAACACCGGCTGCACGCGATCGTCATGGCCAAGATGACGGTGCGGATGATGGTGACGTTTGGCGTGCCGAGCAAAATCGACGGGAAAGAGATGACGACGATGGACGCGGTGGACCGCGGCGCGACCAGGTCAGTGGGCGACCAGCTCACGATTCAGCATGGGCTGAAACACGGGAGCATCACGGCGTCGGTGTGCTCGGCGGTCGGCAGCTTGTGTTTTGGGGAGCGGACGCGGCGTTTGAGCGTGGGGGCAAACGCTGGAGATTTTGCGGGAGTTCGAGCCGGCGGTGAATTACGTGATCGAGCATCGGTCGAAAGCGCATGGATTGCGGAGCTCAGGCGTGCTGGCGGGATTTGCGTTTGCGCTGGCGACGGAAGAGGGGATTTGGGACGGCAAGACGCCGATCAATGACATGTTCGAGCGGCTCAACCAGGGCGAGCGGCTCGAGGATGAGTCGCCGATTAAAGCTCTGCGGGCGTTTTTGACGAGCGAAGAGGCGAAGCTATTGACCAGGTCGCTGGACCGCGGGATGGCCGAACTGGTCTTGCAGGCGATTTTGCTCGAGCTGAAAGGCGCGAAGGTGAGCAAGCTGGAGATGGCGCTGGACGGCGCGAATCATTTTCGGGAGCTGCAGCGGGAACGGGCGGAGAAGGTGGCGGCGCTGTTCAAGCTGCCGGAGGTGAAAAAGCCGAGCGCGGCGGATATCGCGCCGCCGGCGGGGAATCTGAACGGACTCCAGGCGGAATCCAAGAAGGCGGAGAAGCCGAGCTTGAGCAGGATTCTAGCGGTGGTGGAAAATCACTTTCGCATTGCGGAGGCGATCATCAGGGGCAAAGGGACGGATCCGGATGTGGTATTGCCGCGCGCGATGTTCGTGACGCTGGCGCTAGGGTTTGGGTACCAGGAAGGGGCGATAGCGCCGATTTTGAAGAGGAACGTCGCGCAGGTTTTGGAGCTGCAATGGCCGAAATCGAGGCGGTCTGAACGGCAGGAGAAAATATTCGAAAAGCTGCGCGAACGGCTGGGCGGCTAAGGCCTGGCCTGGGTGGCGTAAAGGAAGATGCGGACGGCTTCGAGGGAGCTGCTGACGCGGAGGCCCCAGCCATTCACTCGAACCTTTCCGGCCAAATGGCGCGGGCAATGGGCTCAAATTCCTGCCGGAATTTTTCAACGCCTTCAGCCGGCCAGTGCGTGATCGGATTCTTTTCGACGTATCCACGCAGCTTGCTGACGCGCAAGATTGCCTCTTGCCAGGAGGGCCAGCGCCGCGGCTCTTGCCGCTCTGTTTCGCCTTCGAGATCGCACAGCGCCAAAGCGGCCCTCAGGCTTTCGGCCTCTTTGAGTTGCGCGAGTTCTGGCGCGCGCGCGGCCAAAGCCATGTAGCGTTGCGCGCTCCTATCGGAGACCTTTGGACAATTTGCCCGCAACCACGGCAGCCAAAGACCATGCGCGCAACGCGCTTTCGCCTCGATGAGGTCCTGGCCCTGCAACAGCACTTCGCAAAGCGTGTCATTGGCGCTTTGGACCGTTCGCTTGCGCAGGACCTGGATGGCATCCTCGCGATCATTGATCCGGCGGGATAAAGCCTGAAGTTTGGCATGGTCGGGAGGGCTTTTCATGGGCGCATGTGCGGCGTGCGAATCTTGAAAACCGTTTTGAAGTGGTCATGCCATCGCCCTAGCGATTGTTTTTTCATGCCGAAGCCGGTCGCCAGTTCGGTCAAGCTCATCGGGCGAAGTTCTTTGAGGAAAATCCAACAGATGATAATTGCGCGGATTTTGAGGCCTTCGGAATTCTTCATTCCATTCTGCCAAATCCAGGACAACAGGACGCGCAGCACGACCAACGCGCGGTCCACCTCTTGCTGAGAGAATTCCGAAAGGTCGGATTCGGGCTGATGGCCGAAGACGTCCTCATCGACTTGGTTGTAATCAAATTGACTCGCCGGAACGGGGCGGCCGTCCTCTTCGTGGGCGTACTCGCCTGGCTGGTCGCCGATCATTGGACCTCAAACCAGCGGCTTGAATTTCTTCACGGCCAGGTCGCGCTGGTACTGCTGGTAGAGTTCGGGCTTTTCTGAGTGGAACAGGGTGGAATCGAATTTCCGCATTCGCGCGATTTCGATCATCACCACGTCGTCGATGTGCACCAATTCCCCAATTGGGAGCTTGTCGATATCAACCTCCCGCTTATCCCTTAACCACTTGGCGATGGTCTCCTTGGCGGCCTCGGAAGCTCTCTTCGCCTCGGCCATTGCATCGTTGGCGCGGTCCAGGCTGATAGCAGCCTTTTGGAGGGATTCGAGTTCTTCAGCCGCCGGTATGAAGGTTTTCACCAGAGGGCGATTGTGAAGCAACAGATCAAAGCAGCGTAAGTGGCCTTTATAGGCCATCGCCCCAATGGGCTATAGCCCTTGTGAGGCAAAATGATTATTCTTTCTTTCGATGTTGGCAGCGGTCGCATTGTCCCGGGGCTCCCGGTCGAGCGGGAAAGCCCTTAGCCCGCGTGAAAGGCAAGTCATGCAGGGCCGGGCGTCGGGGCTCGCTTACAAGCAAATCGCGCTGATTCTCAAAATCAGTCCTCATACGGTTAAGCACCACGTCTCGCGCTCGCTGCGCAAGCTCGACGTCGAGTGTAGCCTGCAGGCCGTCTCGCTCTTCTTGAAGCAGCCCGGCACTCCCTCAATCAAAAAGGCCTGAACGCCTCCAGGTCTAAACCAAGGCTCTCATGCGGCACCGTCTCCGCCGTCGCGTCCCATAAGCCAAGCGGGAGCGGAATTAGGCCCAATAAAGCAATGCCCAACCCCCCCACCCCCCGGTAAGGAATCTATTAGGGTCGGCGGCGAAAAAGCAGGTTACCAACCTCGCGTTGGATGCGCATGAGTGGCGTTCGGATTTCGCATTTCAGTTTCAAAATTCGGAATCCTCTTTTGACGACCCTCGTCTGTTGAATGAGCAAGGCCACGCCCGCCGACACAATCTCCGGTGATGAGCTGTGCGAGATAACCGGGCTGACCGACCGCCGGCATCGCCAGCTCGCCACCGAAGGCTATTTCCCGTCACCGCGCAAGGGGCGATACAAGTTGCATGAAACGTTGGCCGGATTATTCCGTTTCTTTCGCGAACAATTGCACAGCAAAGAGGACAGCCTCGCCGTCGAGCGCAAGGCGGCCGTGCACGCCAAGCGCATCAAGCTCGAAACCGAAACGGCGATCCTCAAAGGTCTCTATGTGGAACGCGAACAAATCGCGCCGCTGTTGCGCAACCTGGCGCTGCGGCAGCGAGCCGAGCTTAAGAACAAACTGGAGAACGAACTGCCGGCAAAGCTCGCCGGCCAGGACCCGCTGCAGATACAGGAACGCCTGGCACGCACGGTCGACGAGCTCTGCAGCATTTTCAAGAACGCCACTGCCGAATGGGTCGAACCTCCAAAGAAGAAGTAGATAACGAGGTCGAGCAGATGCGGCTGGAAACGCTGCGTTGCATTTTCGAATCTTATCGGTCGGGATGGGAGCTCCCGTTTCGCGGAGAGATTTACGAATACGGCCGCCAGATTGACCTCCAAAACGGATACGCCATCAAGGGCCCGTTCGAGGTCGAAAGGTCCAAGTACCTGCTTGCCCCGTTCCGCGCGCTGCGCAATCCGCGCGTCCGGCAAGTCGTCATCCTTAAAGCCGTGCAAACCGGTGGCAGCCTGGTCGCGGATATTTGGGTGCCTTATATCATCAGGTGGGATCCCGGAGATTTGCTCTGGCTCTTCCAAGACGATGATTTCGCCGGCAAGTATATGGATGAGAGATTCATTCCCGGGTGTTTGAAGCGCGCGCCGGGCATAGTTGAAATGCTGAGCGCAAATGGGAAGTTCGCGCTGCAGCGCAAGCAGTTCCTCCTGCCGCTGATGTCCGCTTTAATCGGAGGCCTCAACGAAGGAAATGTTCAGTCCCTTTCAAAGCGGTACGTGATTGTCACGGAGGCCTGGATGGCCAAGTCCAACGGCCTTATTAGCCAGGCCAAAGCCCGCACGACCGCGTTTCCCTATACCTCAAAGGTTTTGATCGAGAGCCAGGCCGGCGTCGAGGGCGAAGACCTCGACATCGAATGGAAGAGCTCCTCCCAGCAGGTCCTGCACTGGAACTGTCCCGAGTGCGGGTTTGCGCAACCATTCGAGTTCTCGCGCAAACGTGACGACGGCAGTTGGTCCGGGATGAAATGGGATACCAACGATCTGACCTGCCCGAACGGCGAATGGAACTATGACCTGGTCGGCCAGACCGCGCGCTACGAATGCTATAAATGCCGGTGTCGCATCGAGGACCGGCCACACATCCGCCGGCAGTTAAACGACTCGTATCATTACGCGGCGACCAACCCGCGGGCCGAAGCCGGCGTCGAGGGCTTCACCTGGCCGGCTGAGGCCAACCAGGACATCTCCTTTGCATCGCAGGTCGTCAAATACCTCAAGGCGAAGGATCAGGATGAGAGGCACGGGTACCGGCTGCCGCTTCAGGAATGGTATCAGAAGCAGCGCGCCAAGGCGTGGAACCCGAACCTGACGATGGACATCAAGCGCGCAGCTTATGAGCCCTATGACGTCTCATCGAGCTGGCCGGAGGAGGCTTATCGATTCCTCTTCGTGGACTGCCAGAAGGACCTAAAGGAATTCTGGTACCAGGTGCGCGCGGTCGCCATGTCTGGAGAGAGCCGGCAACTGGCGCGCGGAAAAACCGAAAACTGGGATGAGCTGGCCAAGCTGCAAGAGTTTTGGAAAATCAAGGACCAGCAGGTTTTCGTAGACGGCGGCTACGAACAAACGAGAGTGGCGGCCGAGTGCGTCCGACACGGCCACGTCGGCCAGGTCAAAACCGCTCAGGGCGTAAAAAAGATTTGGCTCTGCTGGACGATTCTCAAGGGGTCGAAGCTGGAAACCTTCACCCACGCCAATCCCAAGACCAAGCTCAAGGAACAGCGGATTTATTCACGCATGGATTGGATTAATCCGAACCTGGGGAAACGCCGCACCGGGTTGCTCGTTCCTTTCTACAATTGGTCCAATCTCGGCGTTAAGGACATTCTGCGGCGGTACCGGGACCAGGACAAAGCCCCGAAGTTCCTGGCGCTGCCTGATGATGAGCCGCCGACAAATGTGTGGTCTTACACGGCCCAGATGAATTCTGAAATACGGGAGCAGGTATATGACGACAAAGGTGTAAAGGTATCCATCTGGCGCCCCATCGCGCGCCGGCCAAACCATTATTGGGACCTGGAGGCGATGTTCATCGCCGTATGCGGCATTGTGGGGATTATCGGCGGTGGCGAGCTCGACCAGGTGGAGCTGCCGGCTACGGCGTAAGTCAAGAATCCGCCACGCGTGGCGGATTTGAATCTGCGGCCGCGCGCATCCGATCAAACCAGGCAGCGCGCTCCGTCCGATTCCGGGCTTTAATCACCGGCATGGGAAGATCGAGCTGCGTTGGCTTCGGCGCCGGCAATGGCAGAATCCGAATAATCCTCCACCGGGCGCCGACGGGCTCAAAGGCCTGCAGGTAATGGCCCGTGGCGCGGGCCTCGGCCGATATGCGGGCGAAATCCTCTTCTGAAACCGGCTCGGGCTTAACGCGTCGCATAGCCCGATTCCAGCCCAGTATTGGTGTCCAGGCAGGTAACGGTGAAGAACTGGGCTCGAGCAGACACCGGGAGGGTGACCTCCAGGTCCGTGACGTTGGTCAGAAGCGGCCATTGCCGCATCGGCAACGTCAGGTTGGTTGTGCCGTAAACGTTGTATGAGTAAGGGCCTGGCGCGTGAGTCCAGATGAGGGTTACCATTGAAAACGCCGCACTGGCGCCAAGGGGGATTAAAAGGAGCAGCAGCAACGCAAGCTTCATGGGCAGGCGGCTCTGTCAACCGGTTGACTTGCCGCTATTCCTGAAATGCCGCTGGACTATTATCCGCAAAAGAGCACGGCCGACCTCTTGGTCATTCTGGCTAGTCTGCAGAACCGGCAGACCAAGGGCGCTATCACCGAGGTCAGCGCCGCCGGCGTGCGCACCGTCAAGGAGGTGGGGCTTAGCAATTCCAGGGTCGAGGTCGAGCTCAGGCGCGTGCTTTATTCACTGCATTTGCGGCAGCCGGAGCAGTACGACGATCCCTACGCCGCCCGGATCCGCAGGGTTAGGGCCCGCTACATCTTTTCATGAGCCGTTTGCCCACGCCCGGCCTGCGCAAAAGCACCCTTGTCGACCAGCACGGTCGCCCGATGGCCTATTGGCAGTATCCGAGCCCGCGCTGGAATCTGCGCCAGTACAAGCCGCGGTTCTGGCTGGCCGGCGACACCAAGGTCAACGTATCCGCATACGACCGCTGGGAAATGGTCAATTACTCGCGCCAGCTCCGGTCACAGATCGACGTGCTGGACACCGCTATCACCCAGAAAAACAGTTGGGCTTTCGGCGACGCCTGGGAACCGCACTACTGTGGCCAAAACGCCAAATGGGGCCAGGAAGCTGAAGAATTCCTCCGGTACCAGTTCTACCCGATGTGCAATGTCCGAGGACCGCTCTACCACTTTAAGCGGAGCCTCTCCATATCAGGCATGGCTTGGGATACCGACGGCGACGATCTGATGATCCTCACCGAGACCGAGAACCATTTTCCACAACTCGCGTTTTATTCCTGCATGCGCATCGGCTGGGGCGGCCAACTCTCTGGGGTCCATCGGCAGGCTGACTTTGTCCAGGAAGGCCCGTTCGACGGCGCCAAAATCTTCGACGGCATCATCATGGACCGTAATGGGCGCATGATCGGCGTGCGCGTCGTGGATGAGGATGGCAACGTCAGTGACCTATCGAGCTTCAATGCCGACCTGGCTTATGAGCCGGTCTGGTCCGACCAGGGCCGCGGCATTCCCCGCATTGCTGTCTCGCTTTTGCGCTGGATGAATTTGCAGGATATCGACGAATTCCTGCAGCGCGGGATGAAACGGGCGGCCGCCATCGGGCTCAAGTTCAAAACCGAAGAAGGCGAGGCCGGCGTTGGCAATGAGGTCATCACCAGCGAAGTCGACCAGGACGTCCCGGCCGGCAATGACACAACCGAAACAGGCGGTAACACACCGAAGGTCTATTATGAAGAAATCGAAGGTGGCGAGGCCTACTTTTTCAATTCAACTACCGGTGAGGACGTTGAGGAGTTCCGGTTTCAGAATCCCCATCCGAACAGCGAGGCCTTCATTGAGCGGCTTACCCGAGGCTCCCTGGCCAGTGTGGGTTGGTTTTATGAGCTCCTTGATCTTAACCAGACGGGCCGGGCGCCAAGCCGTCTTCTCTGTGATCTCGCCAATCAGTCGATCTGGAGCCGCCAGGCTGCCGGCGAACTGAGAGCCCGGCGCGCCGTAGTCTACGCCTTGGCCAAGGCCATGAAGCATGGCTTCATCTCGCGCAACGACGATGGGATGGATCCATACCTCTGGGAGTTCGGGCTGCCAAAGCAAGTCTCGGTCGATGCCGGCAACGACGAGCAAGCCGACCGCGAGAACCTAAAGATTGGTACCACGAGCAAAGCGATACTCGCGCAGAAGCGCGGACTTCATTGGAAACAGATTCTCCGGCAGCGGCACGAAGAGATCATCGCCAACGCCGTCGAAGCCGCGGATATCGAAAAGGATACTGCAGGCAAGATCACGTTCGAAAAGGCCATGGAGCTGCTCGAGCAGCGCTCGGCCAATCCACAGAGCCGCGGCGGAGCCCGAGAAAACAATGCCAAAACTTAAATTATGAAATTCCCAAAGCTGCTCTCTGAGGAGCTGCTCCTGATTACCCCTCCCGGCTACGCGCGACTGGCCCTCAACTTCAATCAAGCCGGCAATTTGATGATTGTGGACCAGGCTAAACGGGAGGCGATAACACCGTATGGGACCGAATTGGATATTGGCCAGATGGAAATCATCGACGGCGTCGCCGTGGTGCCGATTACTGGCCTGATCGGCAAAGGGCTCGATGCGTATGACAAATTTTGGGGAGCCACCGACGTGGACGACGTGGACGATGACCTCGATGAGGCTGAGGACGATGACCAGGTCCGCGCCATCCTCCTGGATATCGACAGTCCGGGGGGTATGGTGACCGGAACCCCTGAACTCGCCGACCGTATTCAAGCGGTCAACAAACCCATTTTCGCGTTTACTGCCGGGCAGGCCTGCAGCGCCGCTTACTGGTTGGCGGCGGCATGTGATGGCATCTTCGCTACTCGTTCGGCCGACATCGGCTGCATCGGCGTTTATTCAACGTTTCTGGACCTGTCCGAAATGGCAAAGAAGTTGGGAATTAAGGTCCAAGTGTTCTCGAGCGGCGCATATAAGGGAATGGGAATGCCCGGTACGTCGCTCAGCTCAGCCCAGCAGCAAATGATCCAGGAGCGCATCATGGAGATCGCCCAGATGTTCTATGACCATGTGCAAGCGGCCAGGCCTGATGTGATCGATGACGATATGCAGGGTCAATGGTTCAAGGGCGCCGCCGCGGCCGCGCGCGGGCTCATCGACCAGGTTGTCAGCGATCGGGACCAGGTCCTGGCAATGCTATGACGTTGACAAGCCCGGACTGCTGAAATGCAGCTTCCGGACTTTATCCGACGCATGGTTAGCTTCGCCGACAAGGCGGAAGCGAATCTCACCGCTGAAACCGAACTCAAGACTGCCAAAGCGCGAGTGACCGAGCTCGAGGGCCAGGCGGCGAAGGATAAAACCACCATCACGACCCATGAAGCCACAATCCAGGATCTGCATGGGAAGGTAACCGCTAAAGACGACGAGATTGCCAAGCTGACGACCGACCTCGCAGCCGAGAAAAATCGCACCAACAATACGCTCGCCGCCCAAGGGGTTTCCGCCGAGCAGCTCCCCGCCGCCGAAACGGGCAATAGTCCTGGCGCGGGCAAAGAAAGCGCTTGGGGCATCTACGAACGCCTTGCCGCCAAAGACCCAGTGGCCGCCGGCCAGTTCTACTTCGAAAACGCCGACGCGGTTTTGAAATCGCGACCTCGCTCCTGATTTACGCGGATCCGAAATTCCAATCCATGAACAAGACTCATAAGCTTCTGATCCTCGCCAGCTTGCTCCTGACAATTGTCTTTGCCGCTCTCGGCCAGCCCCTGCTCGGGTTTATCAGCTTCCTGGTTGCCAATACCATTCTGGCCTGCCCGGCGCCGCGTTGTTGCGCCAATGCGCTCGGCACGCTGGCCCCCGCACAGGTCATCGTGATGGAAGCGCTTTCCTTGGTGTTCGCCAAGCGGCCCATCCTGAAGAACATCTCAACCGGGTTCACCGATAAGGACGGCTCGCCCTACGCTCTCTTCAACCAGGAAGTTTTCACGCGCACGCTGGGGATTCCACCGGTGCAGGCTTTCGGAGCGGCGGTCAATGCCCGTGCTGATACCGACGTCGGGGTCACGCTGAACCAATACAGCCAGGTCTACTATCAGTTCACCCCGCAGCAATATTCGGCCACTAACCGCGATCTGATTCGCGAATCAGCCCAACCGCTTGCGACCGCCATCGCCAATTACATGGTCGACCAGGTCGCCACCTTATGGACCCCCGCAAACTATCCGGCGCGCACCGGTGCGGACGCCATCGCCAATAATGCGACCCTCACCAAAAGCATCGTTGGCGCTGGCTGGGACTATACGCACCTGCAGAGCGTGCGTGGGATCTTGAACAAGGCCGGCGTTCCTCTGGCGCTGCCGCGGTTCTACGTCGGCAATTCTGACGTTTATGCCTCCCTTTTGAATGACCAGCGCATCGTAGCGGCGCTCTACAACCAGGCTAATGGCGAGGCGATTCGCACCGGCAACTTGCCCGAGGTCGGGGGTTTCCGCATCGACGAATATCCGAACCTAACGGCGGTCGCTGGCAATAACCTGGTCGGCGTCGCCGGCACTCCTGATTCGACGGTTTACGCCGCGCGCGTGGCGAAAGATCCCCGCGAGATGCCCGGGTTCGAAGCAGTCCCCGTCCCTGGCCTCATGAGCGTCATTACGGAGCCCAAAACGGGCCTTTCCGTGAATATGGACCTGTGGGTCGATATGCTAACCCGCAATGCGAACATCCGGCTTTCCTGGATGTGGGGCGTTGCGACCGGCAACGTGAATAACCTGCAGTTGGTCACCTCGCAATAGTGCTGCCGAGCCGTCATATCGTAGTCGCCGACATGCCTGATGGCACCACGGCGACCGTTTACCAGGGCCCGAGCGCCGTCGAGGCCGATAAGGCCAAGGAGAAGTGCGTCGAAGAGAGCAAAGCCACTGACGTAGTGGTTTATCACAATCCCATTCCGAGCCAGACCCGCCGTCCGCTGGAGGAAAAGCGGTTGGCCGAGGAACGCGCCACAGAAGCCGCACGCGCCCTGGCCTCGGATGCCAATCGCCTTAAAGCCGAAGCCCAGCAGAAGCGGGAAATGGCAAAGAAACTGACCGCCGAAGCCAAGCGGCTCGAGACCGAAGCGGCCAAACATTTGGACACCGATTCCGAAAAATGATGAAGACCTTTAAATCTCTCTTAGTGGCCGGCGCGCTCTGCGCGGCGGCCTTCAGCTCGCACGCCCAATTCTTCGGAGGCACTTACGGCAGCCAGACGCTTAGCGCCGTGCCCTCGATCCTGACTCTGAGCATCGCCACCAACGTCAATACGATGATCGGGCCGATAGGCAATGGGCACAGCATCTTCTTCCAAATGAGCGCGGCCGGCTCGAACTCGACGACTGCCGCTCTTACCGCCGTCTTCTACAAGAGCCCGGATGGCGTAAACATCGATACGACGGCCGCTGCCACCTTGCCCCTGACCTTGGCGGGCACAGCGACCGTTATCGGCTCAACGAATCTGGACATCGGTGCCTGCGGTTATATCCAGCTTGGGTATATCACCAATGCTGCCGGCGTCGGGGTAACGAACCTGACCTTTCGTTACGCCCTCAAACCCGGCTACTGAAGATTTGGGGTTCCGCGTGACCCCCAATAGGGGCCCGGCTTCGATTCGTTCGGGCCGGGCCCTTATTACTTTTGACCGTTACGATTATCACTTATGACTCCGGACGTGATAGGCGAGCTCCTGGATGGCATCCTGGACCGGGAAGCCGACCTGGGCGCAACGCTCGCCTACGCCGGCGCAACGTATCCATGCTGCGGCGGCGACCAGTTAGCCGGCAAGCTGCTGCAAGCCGGCGGGTTCCGGATCACCGGCGAGGTTACGATCGTCCTAAGAGTAGCGGTATTCCCCCCCGGGACGTCATCGCCAAGCCAGAAACAGTCGATTGCCTACACCAGCACGCCAGGTGCAGCGGCACAAACGCTCCGTATAAATACGGTCAATACCCTGTGGAATACGTTGCTGGTGCTGGATTGCCACGACCCCAACCAGGCCGCATGAACTCGGCTTCATTCAGGATTAATTTTGGCGAGTTTGACCGGGCGCTCTCACAGTACATGAGCGTCACGACGCATACCCTGCCGGAGGTGCTCAACAAGAAGGCTTTGTTTATCTGCCGCCGCGCGCTGCGCGAAACGCCCAAGGCTGACTCGATGGCCATTAAGCAGCAATTGGGAGTGGTGGCGCTCAAGATCACGGGACAAAACGTGAGCTTCAGCAAATCAGGCGTACGCCGGGGCAAGTTCCTCACCGAAAAAGTTTACGCCCCGTCTTCTCAGCGGGCCAGCATCAGCCTGGCCGAGGCAATCATTCGAGCGCGGGCTTATCGGGCAGGAAAAAGCCAGCCGACCAAGTCGGAAATGCCCGAGCTTATAGAATCGCTGGTCGCCTCGAGGATGCGTTCAACGGCCTTCCTCAAGAGCGGCTGGATCCCGGCGATTCGCACATTGAGCGGGGCCCTTGGAAACCATGGTTCCGCTTCCGCTGGCGGGGCTAAGATGTCAGGCCAGCCCAAGGGGCGCGCGATCCCGGCGCGGGCAGGCCTCAAATGCACGGCCCTTATTGAGAACTCGGTACGTGCGGAAGGCAAACGGGCCAACGATAGCCTGGTCCGGTTCGGCGGCCGGGCCCTCCAGGAAGCGGTAAATGCCGAGGAACAAAGCATGCAAGCCGAGGTCTTTCGGCGCCAGGCCGAGGCCGCCAAAGCAGTCGGCATCAAAGTGATTACCGGATGAGCGTTCAATTGATCGATGCAGTCGAGCTGGCCTTCGTGAGCCTGATACAGGCAGCGGTCGGCACGCAGGCCAATGGTTATCCGGGAAAATCTTCCGGTACCAAGGCGCTGCCCTGTTTCATTGCTGCCGCCGATGGCAGCTCTCTCGAAGAGGATCCGCCCAGGAGCGGCAATTACTGGGTCGATGTGGAAGTCAGCGTCAAAGCCATCGCGGCGACCGAACCCGGCGCCGGCGACCCGGTTCTGGCCGATTATGCCCTGGCGCAGACGGTCTTCAATACGCTGCAGGTGTCGAATCTGGACGTATTGCTCAATAGCCAGGGCCAATTGCTGACGGTCATGCCGAACGGCTTTTTCTTTGGAACGCCGCGCCAGCTCCAGGACGAAGAGGGGGCCTGGGTCGACATCCTCGCGATCAAACTCTACTGCTGCAATTCAATCCTGGCCGCCTGACCTGTTGACGGAACGCCATTCTCGATATGGCATTCCAGATCTCCAGCATGGGTCCGCGGGATGGGGTTAAGAAGTACGTCGCGGGCTATTCCATCGAACCCGTGAAGCACGCCGACCAGGCCCAGGTCGAGATCGTTAAACATTTGATAGCTGCGGAGATCGACTCGCTCCCTGCCGAATTCAACGCGGTTCGAGTTGAGGCCAATTGCGACGCCCACAAGGGCGGACGGACCGTCCAGCTCCAACTGGTTCCTCTCAAGCTCCACCTCTGAGTCGCCGATGCTTAATAACGGTATCCCAGTCAATTTCGGTTTCACCGGCACGGGCGGCATTACCTGCGCATCGGCCGGCACTCTTTACCTCCAGAACGCGGACGAATCCGTCGAAGCGGACAAGGAAGATATCCGCGGAGGGCTCGGCGACATCCTCGCCCGCGTTTGGTTCGATCAACACTTAAAGGCGACGCTGGAATGCATTATCTCGGGCACTGGCATAGCCAACGCAGTCGATAAGACATCTCTGGTTGGGACTGTTACGGGGGGCGTCACCGGGCCATCGCTCACGCCTGGGACGCTGCTATCCATTACGGCCTGCGCATCGATGCCGGATCTGGTTCTAACGACGTGGGAGGTCATGCCGGGCACCTCAATCAAGGGCAGTAACACAACCGCCAAACGCATGACACTGCAGCTCGAGTATCGAGCCGGGATCACCGCGGTTGCAGCTGCATAATTTTCCCGCTTCATGGAAGCCGCCTATTTCCAAGCGGCCATCCCGGAGCCCGTTCGGATTTTTGGCCTTCGCCTTCTTCCTCTTTCTCTCGGAAGATATCGCCTTCTCTGCCGGTTCGGCTGCGCCTTCGTTGCCGATGGGGAAGCATTGGCCACCGCCGGCGATCTCTTGCTCGGAATTCTTATCTGCTCGATGCGCTGCGCCGAATGGCTGGAATTCGTCGAGAGCCCCGAGTCCGGAGACGAGCTGGCAAAATTGGGCCAACGCATCGAGCTCGAAGTCGCGGCCGATCCCTATTTCAACCTGCTCGAAAAATTTGGCCTTTTCAAAAATTACATCGAGGGGGCGTGCCTCCAGCCCAAGTACTGGGAAGAGAAAGAAGACGAAGGCCCCTCCGGAGCGCACTGGTCCCAATCCCTGGAAGTGACCCTCCGTTCCGAGCTGGGCTATTCCACGGAAGATATCGAGGAAGGGCCACTTTCCAAGGCCTTGGCAGATTTCTATAAGCATGCGGAGAATCATGGACTCATTCGGCTCATGACCGATGAGGAGATTCGGCAGGTCGAAGAGATCGAGGCCCAAAAGGAGGTTAAATGCCCGGCCTGAAATTAATGGCCGAGCTCGGCCTGGATGGCTCCGGTTTTGCCTTGGGCATGAACAAGGCCCGCGGCGTTGCCGAGGGAGTCGCGGCCGGGATGAAGAACATCATCCTGCAGGCGGTCGGGATAGGCGCCCTTGAACAGGCGATACAGAAAACGGTCGAGACGGCTACCGACCTGGTCAATGAGAGCAAGCGCCTTGCGATCGCCCCGGAGCAGCTCCAAATCCTTCGCCAGGCGGCCAAGGAGGCCAACGTTGATATGGGCACGCTGGCGGCCACGATGGAGAAAATCGGCATTGCCCGGCAGCAAGCCCTCATACCAGGAGCCGAAGGCTATGGCCCGCGGCGCGCGTTTATGGCGGCCGGCATCGGCATGGACCAACTCAATTCGCTGACCAGCGCGCAATTGCTATTGGGGCCAATGGCTCAAATGGTCAAGAACGCGAGCCCGGACCAGTTCGGGATCATCTTTCGCGAGCTCGGAATTAAGGGCTTCGGCCAATTGATTCCGTTGCTCAACACCAACTTCGACGAGCTCGGCAATCACATGAAGAAGGTGGGCGCCATCATGGATACCGAAACAGCCGTCAAGCTGAAGGCCATGGGCGGTGAGATGGGCCTGGTCGGCCAGATAATCGTGTCTCAATTGGGCCCGGCCATCATCAAACTGGTCGAGACGATCTATCAGATCCTGCTCAAGATCGGCGGCGGATGGTTTGCCACCGCCGCCTACGGCAAGGGCGGAAGCCCCAACTGGGACAAAATGGGGTGGGCAGAAAAGGGCGGCATGCTTCTCGAGTCGATGCTCAATAAGCACGAGGTCGAAGCCGGCCGGATGAGCAAGGAGGAAGCGAAGGTCCGGATGGATGCGCTGGGCGGCTTCGACACCGATAAGGCCGAGGCGGCCGCCATGGCTGCCTTGGGTCCATGGGAAGATCGGCTGAAGCAATTCCGGGACATGCTCGACAATTTCAGGGCTGAGGCAGCCAACCTCAACAATCCTAAATCGGCGGATTTTTCCGAGCCGATCATTCCGCAGAAAATGCCCAAGCAGGCGCTGGAGATGCCGACTGATAATCTGGTGCGAATTGGGAATTTCCTCGGGGCCGGCCGGGGTTCAATTGCACGCCTGGCCGAGCGTCGGACCCAACTCCTGCAGCAAATCGAACGTAACACGCGCGCGCGGCATGGCAGTGCTTCCTCGGCGCATTCCTACATCGACGCCAACGCGACCTTCATTCCGATCGCTTGAACTTATATGGCCGGACCAATTACAGGCACAAAAGGAGCCTACCAGCAGCCCTCGATGTGGGGCCGCAACGAGCAGGGCAATTATACCGTTCAAGAGTTCCACGGTACCAAGCAGGAGATCGCCAACCTGGCTTCTTTGTTTTCGAACATCGAGGGCCTGGTCTATGAGGTCAAAGAGGGTTACGGCCGGCACTCGCTCAACATTCGAATTCCCTTCAGCGTTAACGGGATTGATCCGAGGACGGATAAGATCGATAACTGGGAACTCTTCGCCCAGCACGTTGAGAAGGACCTCCTCGAGTCCGCCGTCGAAAACCCTGGCACCGTTGGCACGCTGACGAGCCAGCAGATTCAGAAGATAAGGAGCTACCTGTTCGAACCTCCGGACGGGAAAACCATTTCATTTCCCCAAGCTGCAGACTTGAAGCTGGACGGTCCCGATGATGGTAGCATCGCGCTGAGCATTTACCAATTGATGCAGCAGGGTGTGCGTAATTTTCCAGTGGAGGCGCCGAGTCTGCGCCACACGATAATCACGAGCAACCAATACGCCGTGCCGGCGTCGCTGCTCAATGTGCGAAAAGTCATTTCGTCATCGAGCCTGTCGTATCTCGAGCTACTGCCGTCTGCTCTTTTGTTTAGCATTCCGTTCGAGACCTCGCCTAACCCGGCACTGACCTACGGGTGGTATAAGACCTTCCCGACCGTTCAGCAGCTCGCTCTGCTTAAATGGTCGATCACCCTCGAATATCAATACGGCCTCTGGTCGACGCTCCTTTGGGGGCAGGCGCTATGAAAATCTGTCGCACGTTATGGCCAAAGCCGGTCACGGGAATCAGTCCTCTGGCCGCTTGGCTCAATACTTCGCGCCGCGCGCAGCAAGGGTCGACGCTGCAGCCAGGTCCAGGCTATCGGCTGAAAGAAACGGCCTCCGGTGTGCGCTTGGAGATTCTCCCGCAGGCCGGCGGCGGCCGCGGCAGCACGCCTGCCAACGAGTATTACCTCGAATCGGTTCAGGACGATTATCTAACGGTGCAAGCCTGGGACGGCCATCAAACCAGCGGCCCGGTGCTCTATATTGCCAAACCGCCCAAGCTCCGCACTTCGCTGATAACGGCGATCATCTATGGTGTGGTTCACCACTATACCTACAGCGCCGGACCGGACCAGTTCAACCTCCTGCGGACAAACACCTGGCCGCAAGGGACCGAAACGGAGCTCGTCACGCCGGCGTGGTTAATGGGAGACATCATCTATGCCATCCCGGCTAACACGAGCATCAAAGACGCCGGCGGAAATCCAATCAGTCTGCTGATGGTGGGAGAGGCGCGCCAATGGGCCTCACTGTAATCGACCAATCGCACGGCCGGGAAGCGATCCAGAGCCCTGGCCGCGAGCTGGATGGTCATGTTCAGCCATCGATCACCATTCAGCGAATGAAATTCCGGAAGGTATGGGCGGGCCTAGCTCCGGGAAACTGGCTTCCGGCTTTTTATGGACTGCAGGGGCCGCCGCCGAGCCGCACCGATCAATACGGGACCACGCGCTACTTTTATCCGGCGGGCTGGCGTTCGGCCTTCAGGTCGAAATACAGTCTTTGGACCATCCGACAGCAATGGAGCGCGTGGGCAAATCTAGCCGCGCGAAATGTGGCCGTCGATAGCACGGGCACGATGGGCCTGAGTGCGGGCGGCAACTGCCCCGTTAACAATGGGATTTTCAATATCGGGGTGAATGATGATGGCAGCCTGACGCAAACGCCTTGGACGGTTTACCGCCCCGGTGATGCGATCTTTGATTGGGGCGTCGACTCGCCTTTCGTGCAAGGCAATATTGTCCAACCAGGCGGCCCTGGCGATCCCACCGGCGGATGGAGCTCCTCCGTTACGCAGCGCGATTTCGGTGGCCTCGGCTTTGACTACAGCTTTGTCGATAACGGCGGCACGCACGCCTGCCACTTTTCCATCGCGGAAACCGGCCCCATTCCTTTCTCCTCGACGTTGGGCGCCGTGTTGGCCTATTTCCCCCAGCTCCAATGGCAGGCCTTCCCGGTTAACTTTGGAAACGGGATATCGGAGATGACCCCGATCTGCTGGTCTGAGTGGATGGGTTCAAGCGGCGACGCCAGCAACCCAAATATATTCAGCGGCAATCCGGTCGTCGGCGACCCGAATCTGTTTCTATACTCGAATCCATATTTCGGGTTCAATGCCAGCGATGATGTCGGCGCCCCTCCATATTCACCGCACCTGGCGCAACTGTGGTCTGGCTGGTTCTGGTACCCGAACTCCGTTTATGAGGAGTTCAACGGAGGGGGCGTTTCAGGGGGGACGGCTTCCTTCGATAATATTCTCGGCCAGCGTGTGCGCTTTATGTCCAACAACGCCGTGGTGCCCTACTTTATCGCCACAGCCATTGCTACCAGGCCGCCCTATACCGGTAGCGAGTGGCCTGCTCAGGATACGCGCAGCCGGGACGACATCACCAATGTTAAGCTAATAACGTCGGGGGTGGCCGTGCCCGGGCAGATCATCGAAGTGCCTTGGCTCGATTCTCGCCTCCCAGGCTCGGGAGATTTTATAGACGTCCAGCTCCCGCTGAATGGCTACGAGACTCTGAGCGCCGGCGCCTTCGTGTTCTGCAGCATTGGAGAAACGGCGAGCGGTTTCACAGCCCGCACGGGAATTCCGGTCGGTTGACGTCGGCGCCATCTGTGAATGGCGCAGTCCGATATCTACATCGATACCAATGCCGGCACGGTCGTAAGCGGCATCAACAATTCGCAGGCGGCCGCCCTACCGCCATTCATCCAGGGTGATACGCCGACATTCCGTATTTGGCTCCTCTCGCGGACTGCGAGCTTCCCTTTGGTCAGCCCCTATTCGCTGGTTCCCATCGCAGGCCTGCAGCTCGAGGCCGCCCTGGGCGACAAGATCGGAAACGTCACAAATTACTACGCCAACCAGTTTGTCTGGGCCCCGAGCACCGATCCCAATAATCCCAATTACTTCATTGCGCAGTTTCCGCTCAACACGCCGGCGCTCAACACGCTCATTGGCAGCGCTGCGAGCGCGCAAACGACGTTTGAAGTGAAATATCTGGCCAACGGCTTTCCCACTACCGTTCTTTCGGTCCCGGCAATCGTGCAGGCCTCGGTTATCAAGGCGGGCGGCGTGCCGGCGGTCCCTCCAGGCCTAACTCCGCTCTCGGCTGAATACGCCAATGCAACCTTCATGACCCGGACCGTTACGGGACAACTCTTCTTCAAGAATCCGAACACGGGAAAGATAGTCGCACTGTATCTCGGAGACGACGGCAGCATGCATGAAGACCCTGTCAACTGACGCCATGAAACGCTTTAGCCTAAGCCTGATTTTGCTCGCCCTTGCCCTGGCGCCGGCCGCCCAAGCGTACAATATCATCAACGCGACCATTACCATAACGAACCAGGCCGGGACGACCAATGGCCAGACGCTCACCGTTAATGGCGATACCCGCACGTGGACCAACAGCGTATCCCTCCCGCCGTCGCAGGTCCTGACCAATAACTCGATCATCGGTTGCGCCACCAACCTCTTTAACGCTGTCTCCGATTCACCCTTCGCCAATCTCTTCTTGGCGATGAGCGGCACAAATGGAATCGTCCTTCAGACGGCGCCGAATGGAACGCTCACCGTCACGCTGTCGGCCGGCTGGGGCGCTGTGGCGTATACGACAAACGTTTTGACAAGCGCGATCGCGCTACGTCTGCCGATCACCGTGGAAGCTGCGGGCCAGCAAACCAACCTTGCCTCGATGCTGGCCTTGGCGCTCGATCTCTCGACCAACGCGCTCAGCGCTACCGACACTCTGCTAGGGAATTACTGTTCGCTGAGCCAGGCCCAGACGCTCAGTGGTACCAAGACCTTTACCGGCCAGGTCGTGGCCACCAATGTCGGGAATGTCTTCTCCGGAACCTTGACCAATGTCGCCTCCCTGCAGGGCACGGCGAGTTATCTCACAGGAGGCTTATACAAAGCCGCGACCCTCCTGAACTCGACGCAGACCAACTCGACTTGCTATGGAGGGTTTGCGAGTCTTGGAGCTATTGTCCCTTCGGAGCAGATCGGCCAAAGCGCTTGGGCGGGAGGGGCGAACGCCACGGCCATCGGCGATTTTACGGTTGCCAATGGAAACCAATCCACGGCGGTTGGGTATTCGGCGCATGCCGTCCTGCCTTCGGATACCGCTCTGGGGACCGGCTCCTTCGCCACCGGGGGCAGTTCGACCGCGATTGGCCTTTCATCGTATGCTGGGGCGACCAATAGCACGGCGCTCGGCGTCAATGCGAGCAGCCCCTACACTAATTCAACGGCTGTCGGGGCAAACTGCACGAATACTGCCCCAAACCAGGTCATGCTCGGCGGTCCGGGAAGTAGCGCCGTAGTGCCCAATTCGCTGCAGGTCGGCGGGGGAGCGACATTCGGCGGCGGCGTCACAAATTTGTGGACCGCCGGCACAAACACCTTCCTGCCTAACTCCGATATCGCTTTCACGCGGTATGCGCTCGGCTCATTGGCCAACGGCAATAACGCCGGCGTGGCCGTCGGGACCAACGTCTTTGTCGAGGTGAGCGGCCCTACCGGTGCTTTTACTATTAACGGAATTAACGGCCAACCGAACCGCGACGGGAAATTCCTGATCCTCCTCAATCGGACCGGCCAGAACATGACCATCGCCAACGATTCCGGCGTGGAGCCGACCGCCGCCAATCGGATCTATTGCCTCACCGGGGCCGATAAAACGGTCACGGGCAATAGCGCCGCGATGCTCATCTACAGCGGAACCGTGTCGCATTGGGTCGTTCTGTCCTTCGCCCAATGACCGCTCTCTTCCGAAATGCAAAATTGCAGATTTTGTTCTGCATAGTTGCAATGGCTGGCTGCGCGGCCGCGCTCGCCCAAACGACCAACGCCGCGGTCCAATGGATCTGGGGCGATTACACTCAAACGCCCGAAACCAACCGCGTCATCTACATAACGCCGCTATCGGCGCCGTGGCTCCCGGCCGGCGGCCAGATCACCTCCGGAGACCGGCTGCGGTATACGAATGATTCCTCTGGCAGCCTCATCGTCAGCAACGTCATAACGCCAGGCAGCTATGAGGTCGATTTCATCGGTAAGTACGTCACGACCATCATTACCAATACATTTCCTCTTACCAACGGCTTCATTAACGGCAAATGGTTCATTTCGGTCCCGACCAATTCGCCGGCGAGCGGGGTGGCTTATTCCCAGGCCCAATCCGACGCCCGCTTCGTCCACCTGGCGGGGGACACGATGTTCGGCGCCCTCATTGATCCTTTGGGTTTCTACGGTTCCTCGGTCACCGCTACGCAAACGCTCAGCATCGGCACGGCGTCGTTCTCAATGCAACCGTCCAACACGACCGTGGACGTCACTTCTGGATATGACCTGAGCGCAAGTCGATTCATCGGAGACGGCAATCCTGGCGGCGACTTCGTCGGATCCGGCGCGGCCCTCTCCAATGTAATGGCTGCGAATATTCCGGCCTGGACGGTCAATCTGCCGTTGGTTTATGCCGAGCGCAGCAGCGGCGGCGGTGCTACGGGTGCCGCGCCAGTGTCGGGCGCCTTAATTACCATCGTCAGCAACAGTCACATCACTCTTTATAACCCGGTGCCCTGGGCCATGGGATGGTCCAAAATCGTCTCGCGCCTAACGTTTGAATCCAATGTTAACAATACCTTTTACCTATTCGTCTACGCCTGGTCCGCGGGCACCAGCGGCAGCCAACAGGAGGGGGCGTTATCAGGCCAATGGGTAAGCGTGCCGGCCAACGGGATCCAGTCAGCATGGGCAACGAATTATTTTCTCAACGATAACACTCCCCGCGAAGTGCAAATCGACGTTTTCGGAAACAACGGCTATGGCAATCTCACCAATTACCTCTGGCTCGATTCATGGACGGTGCTCGGAAAAGACTGAAATTACTTTTCATGAAACGGATTCTCGCAAGCTCGCTGGCCCTGTTAATTTGCCTGCCTGCATTTGCCCTGGCAAATGGTCAGGCGCTGACGCCACCAATGGGTTGGAACAGTTGGTATAAATTCCTCGGAAACTATAACGAAACCATCATCCGCCAGACGGCCGATTCAATGGTGACCAATGGACTCGTTGCCGCCGGTTACCGCTACCTCAACCTGGATGACTGCTGGACGCAGGGAGCGCGCGACGGCAATGGGAATCTTTTGGCGGGGACAAATTTTCCGAGCGGAATGGCTGCGAATGCCGCTTATATCCATGGTGATGGGATGAAGGCTGGAATCTACTCGGGCGTGCCGTCCGGCGGCTACTGCGGCGCCTACACCCTGGTGGGGCACGAGATACAGGACGTCAACGAGTTCGTTTCCTGGGGCTACGATTTTCTCAAATGCGATTCGGCCAATAGCGAATCCAACGAGATCTGGCTGGTGCAGACCGCCATCTCTCGCGCCAACCAAAATATGCTCCTGAGCTTAAGCGACGGGCATTTCGAGACGTGGATGCCGGGGCTGGGTAATATGTGGCGCATATCAGGCGATACGTCTGATTCGTGGTCTGCAACGATGACTGTGCTTGACAACATGAACCAAAGCTGGCGTTACGCCGGTCCGGGGCATTGGAATGACGCGGACATGCTTCAGGTCTATGTGAATGGGGGGATGAGTGATACCGAGTACCGAAGCCATTTCTCTATGTGGTGCATCACGGCCGCGCCTTTATTGCTCGCGATGGATGTTCGATCCATCAGCGCCGCCGCGCTCCAAATCGTCACCAATGCCGAACTGATTGCCGTCGACCAGGACGCCGCCGGAGTGCAGGGGCATAAGGTCGCAGTGTCGGCCGGCACCGGTGGAAATCTGGAAGTGTGGATGAAGCCGCTTGGGACGGATGGCACAACGAAAGCCGTGGCTCTGCTCAACAGGAGTTCTGTGGCCGCCAATATAACGGCCTACTGGACGAACATCGATCTAAACCCGAATTTCTCGGCCACAATTCGCGACCTTTGGCTCCATGGGAGCCTTGGTTCGGGCACGGGGTCATTTACCACTAACGTGGCGTCTCACGGGTGTGTGGTTTTGCAAATCGTTGGCGCGCCAATCCCGCCCTCGGCCTCTGTTGCCGATTTTCTTGCTACGATGCCCCAGGGCACCTACAGGCAGTATAAGAATATAAGTGCCGTGACCAGCTCCGGCAACAGCATCCAATACCCCCTAACGCTTGGGGGGACCAATTATCCCAAAGGTTTCGGCATCGTTGCCCCATCCCGCATCGACATTGACCTGACGAAGATGGCCGGACAGCCAGAGACGTTCTTGTCCGATTGCAAAATCGACGACGCCATGGGGTCATCAGGTTCGGTGGATTTCCAAGTCTGGTGCGACGGCATCAAGCAATGGGAGTCGGGAACAGTCACCGGCAGCTCCGGAGTCACAAACGCAAACGTCAATGTGGCCGGGGTGAGCCTGCTCTCCTTGATCGTGACCAATCTTTCGGGTGTGCCCAGTCAGAACGATTGCGCCGACTGGGGCGATCCAAGGATTTTACGTTGGCGAAAACCTTCCCTCAGAGCTCATCAATAGTCTCAATTGTTGACGCGCGCGGATTTGTGAATGTCCGCTCAGGCTCTGCAAGATTCTCGCGTGCGCGACACCGCCGCCGTGCTCCTCGCCGACGGTGCTTCGTTTGCCGCGCGCCATGCGACGGAGATTAAAGCCGCAGAGGATTTCGTCATCTTCATCCTCACCGTGGGTTTTTTGCTTTGGAAATGGCGCCGGGACGCACGCAGCAAGGACCGTTGACGATCTGCATCTGGTACCAATGAATGCGACTGCAATCATCTCGGCTGTTACGGCATTTGCCATCGGCGCCGGCGGCGTCCTTACCGGCGGCGCGACCGCAGGCAAACTGACCGGCTCAACGGTCGCGGTGGCAGTCGTCTTCGGTCTGATGGCAGCCGCAAAAGACCTGCGCAGTTTATACAAACTTCCTCCGGTGAACGGCTCCGGCGACAACCAACCCTCACAGTGAATAAAATCAAAGTTTCTTTCCTTTCGGCAAGCGTCGCGCTGGCCGTTCTTTACTCCGGCCTGGTCGCGACGGTCGCAACCTCTCTGACCGGGTGCAGCTCGGCCCCGCGCGTGGCCTACCAGGCGGCCGCGACTACGCAGGTGAGCGTGGATACCGCGATGAATCTTTGGGGCGCTTACGTGGCAGCCGTTCATCCGCCTGTGAGCCAAGAGCAAGCCGTCGCCACCGCATATGCCAAATATCAATATTCAATGGCGGCCCTGTGCGATGCCGGCGCGGTTTATGCCGCTTATTCGGTGACCAACGCCTCCGGGGCGACCGGCGCCCAGGCCGCGCTCCAGGAAGCCATGGCCACGCTCAGCCAATCCATCACGGATCTCGAAAGCCTGATTGCCGGATTCGGCGTTAACCTTCACGCGCCGGCGCCGGCAGCCGCTAACCAGTTCACTCCGTTACCTCTAAAGTAAATGACTCCCGTCGCACTCGCCGCAATTCTGAGCCTGGTCGAAGAGGCCATCACTAACTTCCCGACGATCGCCGCCGACATCAAAGGGATATTCTCCAAGGCCAATCCGACGCCGGCCGACTGGCAGACGCTTCGCGCGCAGGTCCTGGCCAAGGGCTATAAAGATTATGTTCCGGCTTCGGCGCTCCCCTCGGCGCCACCGCCAGCGCCGTGAAGGCTGGCCGGGCCAGGTGGAGACCGGCAATTCGGACCGCATCAGGCCTAGTCATTATTTCCGCCGATACTGTTCGTATCGCACCCTCAGCTCTTGCTCAAAGCTCGAGAGGAGGGTCTTTTTTTGGGAACGGTCACCGCGGTTGGCTGGGCCCGAGATGATTTCAAGGCCTCCGACCGCTGGCCCAACGAGCGCATCGAAGAAATCCGGCAGCATTCGCGCGAATGAATTGCGAACTGGAGCGGGTAAAAGAGCAAATTACCAAGGCCGCGGCGCTCCATCTGCACGCCATGGACCGAGGGCTTCCCCTTGCATCATCGGCCGATTACGACCGCGCCGGCGCCGAAGGCCTGAAGAGAATGGAAGTGGAACCATGGTTCCGTCGCCAGGTCAGGTTTCTCATGACGGATATTCTGGCGAGACTCAAGGCAGGCTAGAAATCAACGACGACCTCCCAAAATGAAAGCAAAGAAACCACAGTCCATTAAGCATCCTCCATACGAGGACAAGCCGCGGTTCATCAAGTGGCTAACAGCTTATTATAACGCTAAGCGGCGACCAGCGAAGGCGTGAGGCAAAATGGCTCCGGGGGGGCAGTTTTGCTCATCCGGATTTTTATGACTCTTTATGACGGCGGGGCTTCCGGTTCACGCCGCTTTTGCCGGTTGTCGGGAATTCTCGGAAGTGACAAACCTTCGGAAAGACTGGCCCGCTGAGGCGGCTCATGGATAGGCCGTGCAGGTTCAAGTCCTGCTATGCGCACCAAATCTTTTCGCTTTTGGGATGGTGACGGGACCCTTGATTTTATAGAGGATTTTGCCTTTTTCGTGTTCACAACCGGTTTTAGTTTCTTTAACGTTTCTAACCCTCTGTATCACACGAAAGACCGTCTGGCACCGAGAAATAACCCTTCCGGTTAGAACAGGAGTTAGAACAAAAACCTTGTCTGGCTTTGCTGGGGTGAGGTTGGGGTGGAATGGGGGTTAGAACGATGAACAAATGTCGGTTCCTCGGCAGGCAATCAGGCTCCGGCCACTGAACAAATTGTCTCGCCTTTTGGCCTGCGCGTCAGGGGTAATGGGCCAGAACCGATAGTGCCTTGGCTCCGGTAATCAGCTACGCCGCTTCGGTCGCCCATTTGGCGAGCTGGCTCTCAAGGAATTCGCAATGCCATTTGATGATGGGCTTTCTGGAACGCGAGAATTCCCTGACGTATTCAAGCAATCGGCTCCCTACTGCTTGGTCAGGGTGGCACCGGAGCAGATACGCCATCTGCAACCGCCGCATAAAAGTGCGGTCATTTCTGTCCTTTGTGATTAACCCCGCCAACGCCTGATTGGCAACCTGAGCGTCTTCAAGGTGCCGGTTCCAATACATGGCGACGCGTGCGACATCCGGGTCAGGGTGGTATCTCACAGAGGGGGAGAAAGAACAATTCTCGACTCGCTATTTCAAAATTGGTCCGGTTTGGTTTGCGCCGTGCCCGAAAATTCTGTCTAATTCCGGCGATGCCGACGTTCGCCGAGTACTTAGAGAAGTGGCTCAAGCAGTCAACGGCACAAGGGTTGACGAACCCTCTGGTCAAAATGCCGGTGAAACGGTTCCGACTGCTACAGCCCAACGAGTTCGGCACACTCGCAAATGGAGGCACACTAATCATCGGCACAATGGCTGACCCAATCTCCCGCAATCTTCACAAGAATTACCAGACTCGTATCCGTGAGCGAGGGGAGCATTGTGCATTCATTTGCTCCGGGTCGGTCGAGATGATTGTCGCCGGAGCAGTGGATGGAAAACAGCGCAAGCAGCTTTTCCCAGTCTGCTTGAAGCGAGCTTCATTTCAAACCAGCGGCGACAAAATTAAGGCTGCGGTCGCTGATGATGAACCTTGGCAGTTTAATCCAGTATTGCAGGCACATCTTCGAGCATTGGCGATAAAATCCATTCCGGCCTCCGTTGCCGACAACCCGGTCGAAGCAACGAAATGGGTGAAGGCTCAATTGGGAAATCGCGCATCACAGGTGACGAGTGACAGCTACGTTGGCCTCTTTAGCAGCCAGCAAATGGTTGTTCAAAACCGGCTGACTGACCCTCCGCTAAGACAGGCATTGGCGAAGAACCCAGTGGTCCAAGCGAAAATTGCCGGGGGAAAAATTGAAGCCGTTGACAACGGGGAAATCACTGATGACGGTTTGGAAGAACTCGGGCTTACGTTGCCATGTGATGACAGCCAGTTGCGGGTAATTCAACTCTCGCACAACGGGCACTGTATGCAGGTTGAAGGACCTCCCGGCACCGGCAAATCGCAGACAATCGCCAACATCATCAGCAACGCCCTCTACCACGGGCGCAATGTGCTTTTGGTTTGCGATAAGAAGGCTGCAATTGTTCAGGTCGAGGAACGGCTTTCAAACGCCGGGTTGAAACCAGCGATGTTAAATCTTCACGACGAGGATTTGGACAAGCGGGAATTTCTCCGGCAAGCGACAGACAAGTTCCCCGCTTGGCACAACGCACGCATTTATCCGTTTACCCAGTTGAAGGAGTCACGCCAGACCCTCAACGAGCGTGTGCGGTTTGCTCGTGGTATCGCCCACCCGTCCTTGCAGGTTACGAAGCGTGAAGCGTTGGCGGGGCTGATTCAGTTGAGGAAGGAGCTGAAGAATGTTCCGAACCTTTCGATTGCTAACTGGCAGGCCCTCTCCAAAGAGCGCCTTACGAAACTGCTTGGATGCTTAGGCGAATGGCCGGAACTCGTTGCGGTGCTAACGGACAACAAAAACATCTGGAACAACGTTCGCGTAGAGGCGTTTGACGACAATCCAAACGCTGCGAACGAGCTACAAGAAACAATCCAGCGAATACTTGGGCAACTTGAGTTGCTGCAAGGTGTGAGGGAATGGGCGGCGGCGGTCGGAATGGAACTTCTCCTGAATTCAGACGCAAACGTGAAGGACATGCTCGCCCTCGTGACAACAGTGCTGGAGAAACCAGTCTGTCACACCCGGTTGATTGGAAACAGCAACCTTAGTCAGTCGGAGCTTGCGCATTTGAAATCGCAATGGGAGAGACGGGAGAAAATTGTTGCGGCACGTCATCCAGTTGTTTTGTCAAAGAAGTACTCTGAGGAATCTGAGAAGGCGGCACTTGCAGTCGCGGAGCGTGCCGCAAAAGATTTGCTGCGCGCCGAAGGTGCCAAAACTTGGGACGACCTTTCGCGCCGTGAAGCGTATCACAAAGACAGACGCACCGAAATTGATTCGAGTCAGAAGGCATACCGCCGCCTGTGTGAGCAAATCGGGCTGGTATATTCACCTTTGCTCACGGTCAGACGGGCGCAACTACAGACAGTTATTTCCTTGGCTTCTCTTGCGACGGCGATTCCCCGCGCCTGGTGGAAATCGGACACCGCACCAGTTCTGACCGTCGCCGGGTGGAAGGCACATTTTCAAGCCTGTGCGACGCACGCCAAGAATTCTCCGTTGCCGCTGCATTTCATCGCATTGGAACGCGTAGCAACGACTCATTGGGAACACGTCGAGGCAAAAGCCGAACATGGATTCAATCTCGTCAGTTACTGTGTGCATTTCGTAAACGACCGCAAGTGCAAGTATGCGCTGCGCCAAGTGTTCCCAGCAATTCCGCCGCGGGGTTTCAAACAGTGGCAGGAGGTCACCCTCCACGCAGTCACTGCATTACGCACCGTTGTCTCGTTGAGAGCAGCGGCAGAAACACACGTTGTCTTGAAGCAGATGACTTCGGCCTATCTCGCCGTGGCCCACGAGGGCGCTGACCACGCCGACAACTTTCTTTCAAAAGAAGAGGTGCAAGCGTTGGAAAAAATGGCTGCGCTTGTGGAGCAAATGCGGGACAGGAATGATTTATTTCAGGTCACCAGCGTTCATTGGCAGACATTTTGGGAATCCACCAACGCCAGTTTGCTGGCAAGCGTGAAGGCTGGGCTTTCTGGCTTCGATTTACTGGCTTTGCCCGACGAACAGCAATCCGACGATCTCGAAGACGCGCTTGCATTTTACGAGGCAGCTCATCAGAGCATCCGTAAGTTCCTTCAAGATTACGAGCAACAGGAGGGCGACCGCACGAACTCCGTGATGGCAGGATTCGCTGCCCAACGTGAATTTGCCGATTGCCTGCAGAAACTTGTGCCGCTCACGAAATATATGGAACTACAGCCCATGCGCGAAAGCCCGCCGGATTGGACATGGCTGCACGAGGTCATCGCATGGCGGGATTTGTTTGAACGGCTGCGCGGTCAGCAAAAACTGGACATTGACAGCGGGCTCTGGACGAAGCTGCGCGACCGCTTGCAGAATCATCAAGCTGTGATGGCGCAAGCCTATGAAGAACTCGACGCGCTCTTTGAACATCCCCGTGCCGGAATCCAAGACCACACATCGCTTGTAGCGCGAGTTGGTGAAATGCTGAGCGAATTGCAGCGTCGGCCATTGTGGTTGGAAAAGAGACGCTGGCGGGGAAAAATTTCGGCGTTTCCAGAAATCAAATCGCTCTGGTCGAAGATTCTCGATGGTTCGGTTAAACCCTCTCAAGGCCAAAAGCTCTTCTGTTTTAATTTGCTCCGCCTCTGCGACCCGGTTGCGAAACCTCATGGGTTGGAATTCAAGCAAACGCTCAAGGAGTTTAGGGAACAGGACGAAAATTTGGCATCGTGGGTTATTGACCATTTGAAGGCTAACCTGCGGGAGAAGATGGACGAGGCTGCGCAGGAGGCGGCACAGAGCGAATCTGAACTCCGCCATCTGGCTGGTTTGCAAAGAATTCGTGGCACCGTTCGCGAGTTGGTAAACGCCCATGTGGATTACCTCATCGCCGCAAAACCGTGCTGGCTCATGAGTCCAACGTCTCTGGCCAACCTGATTGACTCGCAGATGTTTGAAGAGCACGGTGTTCCCTTCGATTTAGTTGTTTTCGACGAGGCCTCGCAGATTCGCGTGCTGGACGGCTTACTTTCCATGTCGTTTGGCAAACAGGTCATCATCGTCGGCGATAAAAACCAGCTCCCGCCAACGGATTTCTTTGCTGGCTTCGCAGCACCAGAAGCAGAGGCGGAAGATTTTGGCATCAGCGAGAGTTTGTTGGAGGAATTCGGTGGAGTATTCGAAGAGGATAAAACGCAGGTCATGTTGATGTCCCACTACCGCAGCGAAACGCCTGACCTTATCGCCTTTTCAAATAATTGGTTCTACGGAGGAAAACTCGAAATGTATCCGCCCGCACATATCAGCGGAATTGGTCGGCGGCTGCATTATCTTCCGAAAGCTGTCTATTCGGAATCCGGAGAAAGGAATAATCCGGCGGAAGCTCAAGAAGTCGTCAAGCTGATTGAGCTGCACGTCCGCGAGCACCCCAACAAATCCCTTGGCGTCGTCACCATGAACATCCCGCAGATGGAACTGATAGACGAGCAACTCATTTTCGCGCCGGACGCTGTTCGTGCTTACTGCGCTGACGAGTCGAAGTTCTTTCTTCGCAATCTCGAAACCGTGCAAGGGGACGAAATGGACCGAATTCTTCTGAGCCTTACCTACGGGAAGAATGCCAACGGCCAATTCAATGCCTCCGTGCTCGGGCCTCTGAACAAGAGCGGCGGCGAACGCCGACTCAATGTTGCTATCACCCGGTCCCGTAGTGGCCTGATTGTCGTTTCATCACTGAAGGTTGCAGACTTGGAAGCAACAGGCGCACAAAGCCGGGGCTTCCAGTGCCTCAAAGCCTTTCTCGCCAACTTGGAAAACACAGATGTTGCAAGCACCTTCGGAATCAGCAGCAAGCGCTTTGAGCGTAGGAACGACGGCGTGTCAAATATCGTCTATTGTGAGTCGCCGTTTGAGGAACAAGTTGTCGAGTTTCTGGAGAACGAGGGTTACGATATTGAATGCCAATACGGTGCTGGTAATTTCCGGCTCGACATCATCATTAAAGAGCGCGGTAAGAACATTCTCGCCATCGAGTGTGACGGCGCGGCATATCATAGTTCACTCGTCGCGAGGACGCGCGACCGCGCAAGGCAACGAGTGCTGGAAAAGTTAGGGTGGCGTGTGCATCGAGTCTGGAGCACGAACTGGTGGCGTTTTGAGCAGCAGGAAAAAGAGGGCATTGTTGAAGCAATCAATGCCGCAAGGGCCGGTTAATTGACTGCGTGAGTTAGCCGGGCCTCGGGTTGTCAGCTCCTGGAGAGCAGTGCCAGGACACGCAGCGCCTCGGTGGCGCCCCAGGCCTGCGCGTCGCAACCGCGCGGGGTGTGCGGCGCGTCGCCATCCAGCAATTCGGGGATTTGTCCGAGACACCCTTCGTCCATCAGCCGCGCCATTGTGGCGAGATACGCCCGGGCGGCGGCAACGGGTTGGGGAGCGAAATCCCAAACGCGCGCCAGCGCCTCGCAAAAAATCGGCAAGGTCCAGGTCCAGCCGGTGCCGTTGTGGTAGGCTGGTTTGCGCCGGGTATCTTCGTCACCTTCGTACCGTCCCCAGTATGGTTCCAGCGGGTTATTCAGCAGCCGGCCATCCGGGCCGCGAATCGGCAAAGGCACATTGACCGGCAGGGGTGCCAACGAGCGCAATGCGCCCGGAATGACGAGGTACCGCTGGGCCGCTTCGACACAGCGCCGGGCCCGTTCGCCCCTGACCACGCCCAGGCTCACCGGCAGGAGACAGTTGCTCCGCAAAGCATCGTCCAACCGCGCCTTGCTGGCCGGTTGTCCGGGCCCGGCCAGCAGCACGTCACCAAACCAGCCTTGCGACTCAGACCAGAACAGCTTTTCGAGCGAGGCCTGGGCCTGATTGGCGAGCGCCTGCCACCGGGGGGAGTTAGCGGCCGCGCCGCCGGCCAGGAAACGTAAGAGCCGGACCCAGAGTGCTTGAAGTTCGATGGGGTAGCCTTCGCGCGGAGTGCAGGCCGGGTAATTCGTGTCCATCCAGGTAAAATGGCTCGGACTCCAGACCAGGCCGGACTCCGGGTCAAGGCGGATGCCGTTGGGTGTGCCGCTGGCATAATGGCGCGCAATGCTCTCGAGGGCGGCTGAAGCTGCGGTGGGCAGTTGCCGCAGGGCCGACAGTTCCTCACAGACCAACCCGAACCAAAGCGGCGCGTCGGAGGTGTCGCGATTGGAGGCATCCTCGCCAAAGATGGTATTGGGCAGAGTCCCGTCTTTCTCAAACCGCGCAAAGGTGTTCGCCAATTCACTGACTTCATCCGCCCAACCGGCAGCCAAGAGCCCGCGCGCGCAAATAAAGGTATCGCGCCCCCAATCGAGAAACCAGGGATAGCCGGCGATAACGGTTTTGCCTGTGCCGCGGCGAACCACAAACGCGCGAACTGCCTCGAGCAATTCCTCGCGGAACAGTTCCCAGTCGGGAGTGGCCGCGGGTGGAGCCGCATCATGCGCCGGGGCGACCGAAGCCGGCGTCAGCCTCGAATCTGTCGTAACGCCCGAGACCAGCTCGGCGGTAGCGGCTTCCGCTTCGGCGGTGACGACCAGTTTGGCCGCCGCACCTTTAGGCAATGGAATCTCAAACCAACCGGGACTGAACCCGTCACCGCTGCCGACCTGCCCGCGGCTTTGCTCCACCGGGTGAGGAATATTCTCGCTCCACTCCGGTTGAAGATGGTAGGCGCCCGTGTCAGCAAAGACACGCAGTTGACGGTCGGCTGCCGGGGTGAAGCCGAATCCGATCGCGTTGGTCAGCGCCCGGGTATTGGTCGCGAAGTGGTGTTCGGCGCCGCTGTTGCGATGAGTTTCCCAATGGAAGTTGCGGTCCTCAATATCGATGCGGACGGTCAAGCGCACATCGGCGGCAGGGGGGAGTTGTTTGCCGGTGGCTAAAGCGGCGCTGGGCCGGCTGAATCGAAACACAGTTGTGTTTCGGTTCAGCGGCATCTCGGCCGTCATTTGAATTTCCACCGTCCGCCCATCGCCGGCATTGGCGACAAAGTCCCAGACAGCGGGCGGGCCGGCGCGGAAGCTCACCAGGCTGCGAAAGTCCAACGGCGAAATGAATCCATCCGCGCTCACCCAAACCCGGATGCGCTTGGCGAGAATGTGCCGATCTACCGGCAAGGTCGGATGAAGATTGGCGCCCAGCACGCAATCGTATTTGGACAGCACCCGCCCAAGGTCCACACACATCCGTGCCATGCCGCCCCGGCCGTTGGTCAACAGCACGCGGGCATCAGTGGGAGGCAAGCCGTCTCGGGGCACCGGCCCGGCGGGCAGAAAGCGCAGGGAGGCTTCGAGATGAGTCTCCTTTTCCGCATACCGCTCGAGCCACAGCACAGCGTCTGCCGCGGGCTGAGCGGGAAAGCAGGCGATGTGCCCCGCGCCGACCGGTATGGATTCGAGGTTTTGCTGGAGAGTGGTCGGCGCCCCTTGCAGCCTGAGCGACGCGCGGAAGGCAACGGTGTCCTGTAAGAGCAACCAATGGCCAGGTGGCACCGGTGTGATGCGTCGCACATCCAGCATCGTCCACATCACCACAGGCGCATAATTTGCGGAGTGAACGGGCGCCGGCGAACCAAGGGCTGTGTAGGCCGGCGCGCCCTCGCCGTGATTGGAGATATCGGCCAGGAACTGAACCGCGGATTGATCGACGCGGGCCGCCAACTGCCGCCAATCGAGCCGGCCAATGTCTTCGAGTGGCAATACCTGACCGAGGGCCGTCAGGGCGAAAGCCGCTTGAGCGCGAGCCCGGCGATAGTCCGGGCCCGGCAAGCCTTGCGGCTGAGCTGTTGGGCTCAAGCAATACGCCCCGGCCGCCGGCAGAGTGAAGGTAATACTCGAGCCGGTGTCCTTGAAACTGGGCAGGGCCTGGCCAAGCAGCTCGTGCCAGGGAGCCGCTTGCGAGGTGGAAGAATTGCGTTGTCCGAACGCCCGCAAAGCCTCGTTCGCCCGCGAACTCTCAAGGTCCGGCGGAGATTTGGACGCGGCGCTGTCTGCCGGTGGCCACGGGATGCTGAGGCTTTGCGCGGAACGCTCATCGGTGTTGACGAGCACCAATACGTGATCGTTTGCTTCAGCCGATTGGCGCAATAAAGCCAGCACTGGCGAATCGGACGGACCGAGGCGCCAAATCCTGGCGCCGTCGGCGAAACAGGGATGGTCGTTCAGCAATCGATTCAGATTGGCCAATTCGGGCAAAAGGTTCTCCGGATTTCCCCAGGCCAGGCCTGTGAGGTCGTGCACGCGGATTTTCTCGGCGGCGAGCCATTCGACGCCGCAGGTGAAGCCAAACCCGCCGCTGACACTGGCCAAGGCACAGAGCCGATTGCGCAGCAGCGACCAGGCGCGGCCGCGCGCAGCCAGGCGTTCGTTGTCGTGGGTCTCGCTGTAATGCACTAACAATCCCACGCGCGGGCTTTGTTCGAGGCTGTGCGCCAGGTAGCCTGCCACCTCGCGGCCGGAATAATTCTGGAACAATTCGGAATAGGCCCATTGCATGCCGCCCTCGGTGAGCAAGGCGGCGGTAGCGGTCCAGGCGCCGCCGAGCCCCTCCAGCAGGAAAACCGCTTCCGGGTATTCCTGCTGCACGCGGGCGATGATGTACTGCCAGGCGGGCACCGGTACTTTGTAACCGGCGTCGCAGCGAAAGCCGTCCGCGCCGCGCCGGCACCAAATGAGAAACACTTCGGCCAACCTGTCCCAGAGCGCGAGGTTTTGGTGCCGCAGTTCGACGAGGTCCTCCCAGGTCACGCCCCACGCCCCAGGGCTGGCGAACGCGCCATCAGCGTTGCGCACAAACCATTCGGGATGACTCTCCTGCAGAACCGAGCCCCAACCGGTGTGATTGATCACAATATCCAGCAATAGCCGGCCGCCGCGCAAGTGCACCGCATAAGCCAGCTCACGGAACTGGTCCACGCCGGTCGTCTTTCGATCAAAGACCACCAGAGCGGGGTCGATGGCGGTGAGATCCAATGCGGCATACGGACTGCCCATGCGCCCAAACCGCGCATAGGTCGTCGGAGTGGGATGGACCGGCAACAGGTGTAGAATCCGACAGCCCAGCGTATCGAAGATGTGCGGCAATTGCGCGAGCACATCGCGCAGCTTCCCCGAAGGCGGCAGCGCCGCTGCACCGGCGAGGTCCAAAGCCGTCAAGGCGCTGCCCCGCTCACGCGAGCCCCATTGGCGCGCGCCTCTGGAGGCCCCAAACAACCGCGCAAAGGCGCAATAGATCACGTTCGCGGTGCGGTAGCGGTCCGGATGCACGGAGATGCCGACGTTGGGTCCCTCTGGCCAATGCTGCCAGCCCTGTGGGTCCACCAGGTAAGCCTTTGCCTGGAAAAAGCCGACCTCGGTTAAGGGCAACTCCAGTGACCATCCAGTTCCCTGGCGACGCATAGGAACATCACGCCAGGAAGCGCCGGCCAGCGGCAAGCCTTGGGCGTGCGCTTGAACAATCTCCTGCCGCAACTGGGCGGCGCGTCCCAAATTGGTGCGCAGCAACGCGCGCCAACCGGGCGCCGGTGGACTGCCCGGAGGCTCCTGCAGTGTGAAACAGATGGCATCACCGACGAACCGTTGACGGTGTTCGCCGGGGGCGGGCCTCATATTGGGCGCCAGGAATGGCACGTTCCGGCTAAAATGGCGACTTTGCTGCCGAAAGCAACCGCCGCCGTGCGAATTTTGGGCAGAACTGTCCGGTCCGTAGCCAGGCACGGGATGTGTCTGGAGGACGAATCATGTCACCGGCGCCAATTTCCTGATTGGCGCGCTGCTTTGTCACGCTTCCCGCTCTCGCAAGAGCATAACTGGCCGGGATTTTGCTATTACAACAATGCCCGTGCGACCGATGTGAATCCGGTTGCGAACTGTACCGGGCAATTTTCGTAGAGAAGTGTAGAACTGGCATGGCTAGCACCTTAAGTCCTAACGAAGAGGCGCAACTGGCGCAGACGATTGAGATGTTCGAGGTGATCACTCAATCCCAGCCCCAGGACTACCAATCTTTGGAGATCCTCAAGGAAGCCTATTCGAAGCTCGGCCGAGAGAAAGACGTGATCGGCACCTCGAAGCGAATCGCCCAGGCCTATGTCCAAATGGGTCAGCTCTCGTCGGCCATTCTCGAATACGAGACCATCCTCCAGCGGCATCCCGAGGATCCGGACGTGCAGGCGGCGCTCAAAGAAATCGAGAGCAAGGCTAATAATTTTCCCGTTGAACCGCCGCCGGAACCGGTGATGGGCGGCAAGAGCAACGGCGAGACACAACTCCACACCAAACGCATCGGCAAACCGCCCCCGGCCGAAGTCGAGGATGGCCGGCGCGCGATGCACAAGCTTTTTGTCGAGTCCAAGCTCATCAGCGCGGGGGATTTTGATCTGTGCTGGCCCACGCCGGATTTGTCGGTCCCGCCGGAAGGTTTGGTCGAGCCGTTTATCCAGCTGCTGGCCGATAAAGGCATTCTAGCGGTCGAGAAAGCGCTCAAACTGCTTTCCGACAAGACGCGCTGCGCTTACCTGCCGTTGAACCTTTACGACGTGGATATGGACCTGGCGCGCAGCTTCCCGGCGGAGATTTGCCAGCGCTGGTGCGTGTTTCCGTTTGACCGCATGAGCAAATCCATTCTGGTAGCCACGACCAATCCGTTCAATCAACAGGCGGCCAAAGAGCTGGCCGAGGCGACCGGCCAGCGCCTGCTCTGGTACCTTGTGCCGCCGGCGGAACTGTGCAAAAACATTCGCAAAGCTTTCCGTTAAACCATGCCGCCCGTTAAAACATTTGGTGAACGCATTGCCGACGCACTGGTCGAAGACGGCCTGCTGAGCGCCAAGCAGGTGCAGGAATTGCTCGAGCAGCAGAAGAAGGAAGGCACGCGGCTGCTCAAACTGCTGCTGGAAAAGTCCTATGTCAGCGAGCAGGACATGGCCATTTCCATGGGGCGGGTCCTGAACGTGCCCCCGATCAACCTCCACCGGATTGCGATACCTTCCGATATCACCGAGTTGCTGCCGCGGGAACTGGCGAACAATTACAAAATTGTGCCGGTGTCCCGCCTGGAGAACAAGCTGTTCCTGGCGATGGCCGACCCGTTGAACGTGCTGGCCATTGACGATGTCCGGCGCATCACGCGGCTGGAGGTGGCGCCGCTGATCGCCTCCGAAAAGGCCATCGTCGAAAAGCTCAACAGCATCGATTCCTCCAAAAGCGGCAGCATGGAGGACATCATCAAGCACGCCGCCGAGACGGCCGAGAGCGACGAAGAGCAGCAACCCGAGAATGTCGAAGTCTCGCGGGAGGCGATTGAAGAGGTCAATCTCGATCAATTGGCGGCTTCGAGCGAAGAAGCGCCGGTCATCAAACTCGCCAACCTCATCCTGGTTCAAGCGGTCAAAGACCGCGCCAGCGACGTGCATATCGAACCGTTCGAGAGATACCTCCGGCTGCGCTACCGCATTGATGGCGTGCTGGTCGATGCGACGCCCCCGCCCAAGCAAATGCAGTTGGCGCTGGTGTCGCGTTTCAAGATCATGAGCAGCCTCGATATTGCTGAACGGCGCCTGCCCCAGGACGGCCGCATGCGCATCCGGGTTGGTGGCAAGGATTACGACCTGCGCGTTTCGATCATGCCTACGGTGCATGGCGAGAAAATCGTGTTGCGCTTGCTCGATAAATCGAACCTCTCGGCCAGCCTCGACAAGCTCGGACTCGATAGCGAGACGTTCCTGCAATTCAAAGCGGCTGTGGACGCGCCCCACGGCCTGATCCTGGTGACCGGCCCAACGGGGTCGGGAAAAACCACGACGCTTTATTCAGCGCTCAATGAGCTGAACAATCCGGTTTACAACATCATCACCGTTGAAGACCCGGTCGAATTCCAAATCCCCGGCATCAACCAGGTGCCGGTCAAAAAGGAGATTGGCCTTTCCTTCGCCAATGCGCTCCGGTCCATCCTCCGCCAGGATCCGGACATTATTATGATTGGTGAAATCCGCGATACCGAGACGGCCGAGATCGCGGTCGAAGCGGCGCTGACGGGGCACCAGGTGCTCAGCACGATGCATTGTAATGATGCGCCGGGAGCCATCGCCCGCCTGGACGATATGGGCATCGCGCCATTCCTGATTTCCTCGTCCGTGATCCTTGCCTGCGCTCAGCGGTTGATGCGCCGCATTTGTTCGCACTGCAAGGAGCCGGTGACCTATCCCGCCAAGATGTACCAGGATTTGTCTATCGACCCGAGCATCTTCGATGGCGTCACCCTCTATCGTGGTCGCGGGTGTGAACGTTGCAAGAACTCCGGCTACGCCGGGCGCCTGGCGATCATCGAGGCCATGACTGTCTCCGACGAGGTCCGGAAGCTGATCATTGCGCGGGCCAACTCGCGGGAATTGGGCAAGACGGCGATCGGTCAGGGGATGCGGACCTTGCGCATGGTGGCGCTCGACCGGGTGCGGGAGGGAGTCTCGACGCTGGAGCAGGTGTTGGTGCTGACCTCCAACCACTGAGCAGGTGCCAACGCTCAGCGTGGCGTCAGCGCATCCGGAAGCCGCCGTGGAAGACTACTTCGGCCACCGTCACCAGGAAGAACACGCTGCTCACGACGGCGTTCAGGCGAAAAAAGGCGAGATTGATCCAGGCCAAACTGCGGCGCCGGGCGATCCAATGCTCAAGGAAAAGGCAACCGACGATAATCAGCCAGCCGATTAGGTAGGCGATCCGAAACCCGCAGAGCAATCCAAACCCGAACAACAGGCCGCACATGACCATGTGGGCCAGGAACGAGGTTTCGAGCGCATTTTTCGGCCCCCAAGCCACCACCAGCGAGTGCAGTCCATGGGTCCGGTCGAATTCATAATCCTGCAGCGCATAGATGATATCAAAGCCGACCAGCCACAACACGACCGACACCGCCAGCAGCAGCATCTCGCAAAGTTCTCGCAGCGAGAGCGTCGAGCCTCTTACTGCCAGCCACGCCCCGACCGGTGCCAGGGCCAACGACAACCCTAGAAACACGTGCGTGTATTGAGTGAACCGCTTGGTCAGCGAGTAAAAACAGATGACCGCCAAGGCAAACGGGGACAGATAAAAGCAAAGGGGATTCAGAAAGTATGCGGCTGCGACCAGGCCCGCTCCTGCGGCGGCGCACAAAATGATCGCTCCGGCCAGGCTGACCTGCCCGGTGGGCAGGTGGCGCCTGGCCGTGCGCGGGTTGAGCGCGTCGAACTTACGGTCCACAATCCGGTTAAATGCCATCGCGCACGTGCGGGCGCTGACCATGGCTGCAAGGATCAATCCGAAAGTACGCCAGCCCGGCCAACCGCGGTTGTCTCGCGCCGCGACTGCCATGGCGGCGAGCGCAAAGGGCAGAGCGAAAATCGTGTGGCTGAACCTGACGAACGAAGCCCACTTGCTAACAAACCCCAACATTGAACCTTTCACCCGGAACATCGAACTTGAACATAAATCTCAGCGTTCAGAGTACATCATTCAGCGTTTCCTAAGCAATTTCTTGTAAATTCGATGTTCGTCTTGCTTTCTCAATCAGTCCCCCTCCTGGCCCCACCGCTTGCCCAGCCCATGTTCCAGGCCCAGGTGGTCCAGCACCCGCGCGACGACCGTATCGACAACCTCCTCGACCGTTTTGGGGTGTGTGTAAAAGGCCGGGTTGGCGGGCAGGACAATCGCCCCCGCCAGCAGCAACAACTCGAAGTTCCGAACGTGAACGAGGTTGAGCGGCGCTTCCCGCGGCACGAGAATCAGCTTTTTCTTTTCTTTGAGCATCACGTCCGCAGCGCGCAGCAGCACGTCTTCGCTATAACCGTGCGCGATCCGGCCGAGCGTCCCCATGCTGCACGGGATGATGACCATCGCATCAGCGGCGTTGGAGCCGCTGGCGAATGGAGCGTTCATGCTCTTCAGCCCGTGAGTTGTCACCCCGCTCGGTAACCGAAGCCCTCCCGGCAATTCCTCGGCGATGACGACGTGGGCGTAATTGCTCAGTACCAGGTGCAATTGGTGTCTGGATGGGTCCAGGTTGTCCAGCAAACGCTGGGCGTAAAGCATTCCACTGGCGCCGGTGATGGCTATGAGTATCTTCAATGCCGCTACTTCCTACTCCGCCACCCCGGAAAGGCAAGCAGGATTGGAGTGCAGCGCCTATCCCGTAGCAGCAGAGTTTGACAGCCACGGCGTGTGCAATAGCATTAGCACCTTCGTGTGAACGACAACTCGCCCATCGTCACCGTATTAATTGCCGCCCGGCCCGGCCAGGCGGATGTGCAAGCTGTGGCTGCCAGTCGCGCGCTGGAATATCCGGCCGAAAAGCTGCAGGTCATTGTTGCACGCGGCCGGCAGCCCTCCGCGCAGCGCAACGCCGCTTTGCGCGCTGCCCGCGGCGAGTTGGTTTATTTTCTCGATGACGATTCGGTCCCGGACGCCGGAAACCTTCAGCGCGCGGTGGCGCATTTTGAAGACCCCACCGTTCAGATGGCCGGCGGCCCGAACGTCTGCCCGCCAACCGCGCCACCCCTGGAACAGGTTTTTGCGCTGGTGTTGAGCAGTTGGCTGGCCTTCGGCCCGAGCCGCGCGCGCTACACCCCCGTTGGCCAGCCGCGGGCGACGAGTGAGAAAGAGCTGATTTTGTGCAACCTGGCGGCGCGGAAAGATGCGCTGCTGCAACTCGGCGGCTTCAACGAGGCGCTCTATCCCAACGAGGAAAATGCGTTGATGGATGAGCTGCAGAAACGCGGGGGCAAACTGATTTATGATCCGCAGATGATCGTCTTACGCCGTCCTCGAGCCAGCCTGAGAGCGTTCGCTAAAATGCTGATCACCTATGGCCGCGGCCGGGCCGAACAGTTCCGGCTGCATCCGACGCCGGGCTCGGCCTTGAATTTTGTTCCCCCCCTGTTCCTGGTTTATCTGGTGACGTGGGTGCTGCTGCTGGTTTGGTTGCCGGCCGTGGGCAAATGGTTGCTGGCCCCGCTGGCGTTTTATGTTGGCGCCGTCGCCGGCCAATGTTTCCTCCTGCTGATAGGTCCCAACGCCAGGCGCGCTCATCCGCCGCCGGCTTTATTTTGTCGTTTAGCCCGGAGCTGCGCCGCATTTCCCTTAATCATTTTGACCCACGTGTTATACGGCTTCGGTTTCTGGCGCGGATTGTTCACCTCGTTGAAGGCGTCGGCGCCGGGCGCCGCGTCGCCAGTGGCGCTGGAAACTTTCAGCTCCTAAGCTGTGAATCCGGCCTGGCGCAAAACTCTGGCGCGCTGCGCCGATCCGCAACGGGCACGGCATTGCCTCGACCTGTTGAGTGCGACGCCGGCGCGCGACAAGTTAGCGCGCGCTTCCACTGAGCAGCGAGCGCTGCTTGCCGCGTTATTTTCGGGCTCGCAATACTTGGCGGCGCTGCTGTTGACCCACCCTGATTGGCTTTCCGAGCTGGACCTGGAGAACTTGCGCTTTGCGCGACGCAAGCAAGGGTTGGCTCAAGAGGTGCAACGTTGGTTGCGGCCGTTGCTGAAAACCGGCGATTTCACTCGAGCCTTGGGACTGCTGCGGGAATTTAAGCAACGCGAATTGCTGCGGGTCGGCGCGCGGGACTTTGGCCGGCTTGCGCGGGTGCCCGAGCTGACGCATGAATTGTCCGATATCGCCGACGTTTGCCTGGACGCAGTCTGGCAGATTTGCCATTTGCAACTCTCGCAAAAATACGGCTTGCCCCATCATGAGGCTGCATCGGGTCAATGGGTGCCAACCGCCGGGTGCGTGTTGGGCCTGGGCAAGCTCGGCGGCCAGGAGCTTAATTACAGCTCCGATGTCGATGTGATCTTCGTCTATGCTGAAGAGGGGAACGTTTTTAAGGAGCCGCCGCCTGGGACCAGCGCGGCGCGCTCACCCCGCGGCGGACGCGGGTCCCACGCGGTGCAACCGCCTCGGCCGGCGCTCAAGAGCCATCAGTTCTTCAATCGCCTCGCTGAAGCCTTCATCGCCGAAGTGACCCGGCTGGCGCCCGAAGGGATCCTTTACCGGATTGACTTGCGTCTGCGTCCCGAGGGTGACCTTGGGCCGCTGGCGCGCTCGCTGGCCGGATACGAAAATTACTATGCACAGTGGGGCCAGACGTGGGAGCGAATGATGCTGATGAAAGGCCGCGGCGTCGCCGGCGACGAGCCGTTGGCCGCGGAGTTTCTGGAGATGATTCAGCCCTTTCGTTACCCGCGCTCGATCAGCGAGGGCGCTTTGGCTGAGGTCGGCGCAATGAAGGACCGCATCGAGCACGAGGTGGTCAAGACGGGCGAGTTGGAGCGCAACGTGAAGCTCGGGCGGGGCGGCATTCGCGAAATTGAGTTTGTTGCGCAGGCGCTGCAGTTGCTCCATGCCGGCAAGCAACCGTTCCTGCAGGGTTCCCAAACCCTGCCGACGCTGGACAAACTCTGGCAATACGAACTGCTGTCACCGGAGGCGGCGCGGCGCTTGGGCGAAGCTTACATTTTTCTGCGCGACATCGAGCACCGCCTGCAAATGGAGGACAATCGGCAAACGCACACGATTCCGCAGGAGCGGATTGCGCGCGAACGCCTGGCGCGGCTGATGGGTTTCGCGACGCTAGCGGCGTTCGCAGCGGCGCTGGCCGACCACACGCGGCAAGTACGTGCGGTGTTCGAGCACGTCCTGCGGAGTGAAGTGCCACAACGCGCCGGGTCGGCGTTCCCTGCGTATTTCGAAGGCGCCGAGGCCGAATGGAAAGCCTTGCTCGAGCGCCATCGCTTTAAAGACGCCGAACGCTCCTTTCGCGTGCTGCGCGAGTTTGTCGAGGGCCCTGGCTACGTCCACATTTCGCCGCGGACAAAGGAGTTGGCGCTGAAGCTCCTGCCCGAATTGTTTGGCTTGTGCTCCCAGCCGGGAAGCGGAGCGGGTGCAATCGCGAAAAGCTCACGACTCAATAAGAGTCGTAAGCAAACGGTTGAACCTGGCAAGGGGCGCGGTGGCAAAGAGGATGCCGGTTCACCCGGGCAGGTGCCGCTTTCTGATCCGGACCGGGTTGTCACGCGTCTGGATAGTTTCATCGGCGCTTATGGAGCGCGGGCGACGTTGTTCGAATTGTGGGCAGCCAATCCGGCGATTTTTCGGTTGCTGGTGCTATTGTTCGATCGCTCGGAATTCCTTGCTGAATTGGCGATCCGCGTGCCGGATTTAGTGGACGAGTTGGTGACGAGCGGCCGTTTGCGCCAGCGCAAGAGTTCAGCGGAGACCCTGAGCGATCTGCGCCACGGCCTGGCCGACGCCGACCAGCACCTGTGGTTGCGGCGCTATCACCAAGCCGAGCTGATGCGCATCGGCTTGCGCGATATTCTGGGTTTGGCCGATTTCGAACAGTATCTGACCGAGTTGTCGGCGCTGGCCGATGCCTGCCTTCGTTACGCTTTGGAAGTCATCATGCGGCGCCACCGCCTCAAACGTCCTCCCTTCGCGATCATCGGGTTGGGCAAGCTCGGTGGCGCCGAGATCGACTATGGCTCCGACCTCGACCTGGTATTCGTCACAGACGCGCCGAGCGCGCAGTTGCCCAAGTTGGCGCGCCTGGCTGTCGCGGTGATGGAGTTGCTCTCACGCCGCACGGAGCAGGGCATTGTCTTTCATACGGACGCGCGGTTGCGGCCGGACGGTGAAAAGGGACTGCTGGTCAACTCCCTGGCGGCGTATGAGGGGTACTACCGCCAGCGCGCACAGTTGTGGGAAATCCAAACCCTTACCCGAACCCGCCTGGTGGCAGGTGACGAGCGGGTTGGGGCGAAATTCCAGGCATTGGCCGCCGCGCTAACTAATTTCGCGCAACCCAATTTGCCGCTCGCCGCCTATACTCCCGATTGGAAGCAGAGCATCCAGCGGATGCGGTTGCGCATCGAGAAGGAGCGCACGCCGGCCGGGCAGGATGACCTGGCCCTCAAGACCGGCGCCGGGGGCCTGATGGACGCAGAGTTCATCGCCCAGGCGCTGTGCCTCGAGCACGGCTGGGCCGAGCCAAACACCTTGCGCGCGCTGGAGCGCGGCCGGCAATCGGGCGCGCTCCCCCGGCCCGACATGTTTCTCGAGGCTTACCGGCACTTGCGCCGGGTCGAAGGCATCCTCCGCCGGTGGAGTTACGAGGGGGAAACGGTGCTGCCGGTCGAGCCCGCGCCGTATTTACGCGTCGCGATTCGCTGTGGATTCCCTAATGCCGCCGCGTTCCGCGAGGCGCTCCGGGGCTGGCGCACCAGCGTGCGGGCCGGCTACAACCGGTTCTTTCAATTGAAAAGTGCAGAGTGAGGTAAGCGCTCAGCAAGAATGGCGGGGACGTCCTCGTCACCCTTGGTGCAGACAGAATTCACCGGGATGGACGTCGACGAGACGCCCCCGCCCCTTTCTCCTGCCAATTACTGAAGCATTACAGATCGAGCGCGCACTAAGAATTATCGGCGTGGGCGGCTTGCCTCTAGGGGCCTCTAGGGGTCGCTACCATGCTGCACCTCTCGCTTTATGAATCCACATAAGTCTCGCGCTCCCGTGTTCTCGCAGAACAAGAACGACTCCATTCGTAGTAATCGCGAAGACGGTGGGGTGCGTGTACTCACGATATGCGAACAGGCAACGAAATGTCTGACCGCCGATAACGTAGGAGGCGGTGTAAACGAAAGAAGTGCCTGCACTGGAGTAACCATACTTCTGAGGCTCGGGGACGGGGTATGGCGAGCCATCGAGAACCCATCCCTTGTATAAATTGCGCAAGTGGGTGGCATCGTTCCATCGTTCGTAAAGCGCACCGTCAATCGATAGAACTGTCAGGAGCCCGGTGAATAATCCAATAGCAACGAGCGCAGCCATCGCAAGTTTTCTTGTACGTGACCAACTCGAGAACATAGGCCTTCGTCGCGGTTAATGATGGCGACTATTTACCCTCCCGGTCCAAAGCCGCACCGCCTGTCTCTTCTCTGCGTACGGCCCGTCTAGTTCGGCGATTGTGCAGGTAAGCGGCCAGCCGTTGCAGCCACCTTGGAGCACCCAAGGATTTAATCTGATCGAGGTCCCTCTGGATGAAGGCCTCGTCTGTCCAATGCTCCGCACTATAATTAAATCGTGATTGAGCTTCCCGAACGAGATTATCGCTCCCGGGGATTCTGCTTGCGAAGGCTGCCTCGGCTCCAACGCAGATATGCTCTATCCGCGCTCGTTGTTTTTCTTCGTACGCGAGCCCGCGCTGCTCAAGGTAGCCGTGGGTGGCCTCGTGAATTAGGGTCATGGCCAAACTAGCGGGTTCTGTTGTTTCTGAAGCAGCGTACTTCTCGTCAATATCGCAAAGCATCACCTCAGAAATATAAACGGCATAATATGGATGAGCCCCAAATATCAAGATATTCGGGATAAACTTCTGAACCCTCCCCCAGAATTTAGGACTGTTGGCTTGAATGAGATTCAACGCGCTATCCATCTTTTCCCGGAGCAGTTCGGCTTTTTGTTTATTTTGGCCGACAATGACTAACTTCACCCCCCTGAGGTTGAAACGCCTGCCGAACCGGAGCACCAGACGATAGGGCAAGTTTCGGAGAGTTGTCTTGGTGCTGCGCACAAGCGAGTTGTTGGGTCTAAACGTTGCACATCAACCGCCCCGCGCCAAGAGGGTGGATCATGATCCAGTGGTCCAGAGACGTCATTGCGGGGCAAGGCTGCAGAGGCTACTCGGTCCCGAGATGCTTGGCGAAAACCGGGCGGAAGACTAGGCGAACCCCCCGGGGACGCTGTGCAGGGCCTCTGTACCAGTGCCGGTCGCTGCTTGGTGCTGCTTAGGTTGGTGAATGGAAATGGGACCAGAACGACCTCGCCCCGCTTATAGCTCATCGTAGATGGCGTCCTCGGGGTTGTTCCAGAATTCGAAGGCCGGTTCCGCCAACCGCGACCACGCCAGATCGTCCGGCGAGATCTTTAGATGCCCCGGCAGGATTCGCAGCAATTCGATTTGCTCTTTCACGTCGAGTTTTTCGATCGCCTCACTGATTTCGGCAACCGTGCTCATGCATTCACCCCTTGAATATGCTCGCACCGCCAACTTGCCGCAAGCCTCGAAAAACCCGGTTTGCTGGCTATGACAACACCCCGGGAGGAAACTCGGCCCTGTCAACCCCGTCAAGCCTTCGTTGCCTTTGTTACCTTTTAATTCTGATTTCGGCTCGATTACTCAGCTTTTAATTCACATCCTTCCCCTCTGTCGGTTGGCTTCATACAAAAAGACCGCCGCCGCACAGCCGACATTGAGTGAGTCAACGCCCGGCGCCATGGGAATGGCGACCAGTTCATCGCAAGCTGCCAGCGCGGTCGGTGAAATGCCATAGCCTTCACTGCCGAGCACGAGGCAGGTGTCGCGGGTGAAATCCGCCTGCGCAAGGGTTCGACTCCTGGTGTGCGCATGGGCCGCAATGACACGAAAGCCCAGCCCTTTGATTTGTGGCAACAGCTTCGGCAAATCCACACCTTCAACGACCGGCAGCTCAAAGAGTGTTCCCATCGAACTGCGCACCGCCCGGCGCAGGAAAGGGCTCGTGCAAGTGTCGCCGGTGAGCAAGGCTTGCACGGCGAAGGCGGCGGAGTTGCGCACCACCGCGCCCAGGTTCTCGGCGCTCGACAGGCCGTCAGTAGCGATGAGCAGATAAGGACGCGCGGCCGATGCGAGAATCTCCTCGAGCGGCCGCGGTGGCGGCACCTGGCCGACCGCAAGCAGGCCTTGATACATCGAGAACCCGGTCAACCTTTCCAGCAGGTCCTTGGGCGCGACAAACACTTGCACCTGTTCCGCTCGGGCCTGCAACAGCGGCTCGAGTTCCTCCAGCCATTTTTGCGGCAGCAGCACCGACACCACTCCGAAGCGGCTCGCCAGCAAACGTCGCACCACTTTTTCTCCTTCCGCGACAAAAATCCCCGCCTGTCGGTGCTCCCGTTGCCGGCGCATCGTGCGGTAAGGCTGCAATTCAGGCAAATCGAACGAGTCGATCTTCTGAACCCGAAACATGGGTTAAAAGCCCGGCAGACTCAGGGGCTCAGCACAAGGCAGGGGCGCCGGCCTGGCCGCGTGGATCAATTCCAAGGTGGGGCAGGGATTGCGTTGCGAAGTCACTTCCACCCGCACATGGGTCGCGCCGAGTTGGTGCAAGCGGTCGCGGACCACATCGTGCGCAAGCTCCGGCTTGTTACACTCGCGGCTAAGGTGACCCAGGTACAGGTGGCGCAGGTCGGCGGAGACGATTTCCGCCGCAACGTCGGCCGCCGCTTCGTTAGAGAGGTGCCCGTGCCGGCTGAGTATGCGCTGTTTGAGGCTCCACGGGCGGTGGGGACAATCCTGGAGCATTTTAATGTCGTGGTTCGCCTCGAGCACCAGGATATTGGCGCGGCGGACCCGTTCCAAAACGAGGCGCGTCGCATGCCCCAGGTCCGTTAACATTCCGATGTTGCCCGCCGTGGTCTGGATTAAAAAGCCCACCGGCTCTTGCGCATCGTGCGGTACGCTGAAGGATTCAACCAGCATGTCGCTGAGTTCAAAGCTGCGGCCGGTCTCAAATACGCGGCAAAGCAGCTTGGCCCCGAGTTGGTACTCGATGGCTTCCTGCGTCGGACGGTTGCAGTACACCGGGATGCGCAGCTTTTCTGTCAACGCCGGCAAGCCCTGCACGTGGTCGGCGTGCTCGTGGGTGATAAGAATCCCGGAAAGATTTTCCGGCGCACGGCCGATGGCCGCCAGGCGCTGACGGATTTGGCGCAAGGAAAGGCCCGCGTCGATCAGAATGCGGGCCTCGTCGCTCTCGAGATAGGCGCAGTTGCCGCTGGAACCACTGGCCAACACAGTCAAACGAACAGGCACAGCCCACGTTAGAAACTGTCCAAACGTAGAGCAATAACTTTTGACGCGGCGCGCGGACTTTAGTCCGTAGCAATGCCCAAAGGCTCAAGCGCGCTGCAACCGTCGAGGGCAACTCCCGTTCCGAGCCTCGCTGCGGACTAAGTCTGGGCTCCGGGCCGTGCGAACTACATTTGCCCGAGCCCGTATCTCGCGGTTACCCTTTGCACATGCCGCACGAGCTTGCTCACCTGGAACAGCCGGTTTTGCCTTATGCGCGAAAAGATTTTCCCGAGCTGCGCGAAAGTTTCACTGTGCAACAGGCGCTCGACGCAATTCGCCAGCAGGGCGTGGGGGAGAAGGTCATTTATTTTTATGTTGTTGATGCCCAGGAGCGGTTGCTGGGCGTGGTGCCAACCCGCCGGTTATTGACAGCGCCGCTGGACCAGCCCTTGCGTGAGGTGATGATGCAGCGGGTGGTGGCGCTCCCGGCCTCGGCCAGCATTCTCGATGCCTGTGAGCTCTTTGTAATACATCGGTTCCTCGCCTTTCCGGTTATTGACGACCAGCACCGCATTATCGGGGTGGTCGATGTAGGACTTTTCACCTCCGAGGTCCTCGATATGGGCGAACGGGAGCGGACGGATGAAGTTTTCGAAGCACTCGGGTTTCGGATTTCCCAAGCGCGGACGGCGCGGCCCTGGCGGGCATTTGGGCTGCGTTTTCCCTGGCTGCTAGCGACCATCGGCAGCGGTACCTTGAGCGCCGTCATCGCCAGCTTGTTTGCCCCGACTATCGCCAAAACCCTGGTCCTCGCGTTTTTCATGACGCTGGTGCTGGCGCTTGCTGAGAGTGTCGGCATGCAATCAATGGCGATGAACGTGCAGGCGCTGCGCTCAGTTCGGCCAAGCTGGCGCTGGTTTGCTCAGGCCTTGCAGCATGAATTTGGCACGGCGCTGTTCCTGGGTGGCGCGTGCGGCGCGGTCGTCGTGGGCCTGATCTGCGCCTGGCGCGGGGTCGGGCCGCCGGCGTTTGTCATTGGCGCCAGCGTGGCCGTGTCCCTGTGCGCGGCATCTGTGTTCGGGTTAACGGTGCCTGCTCTGTTGCACTGGTTGAGGTTGGACCCGAAAATTGCCGCCGGGCCGGTAACGCTCGCATTAACGGATGTCTGCACGCTGTTGTGCTACCTGGGCCTCGCCTACGCGTTTCTGTAAGGCTCTCCTCCGCACAAACCAGCTCCGCCAGGCCGCGAGGCTTTGGATTGCGCCAGCCCTCTGGCGCTTTCATACGCATTGGCCCCTACAAAGCGCCAGAGGGCTGGCTCAGTCCAAAACGCTGGCGCGCCATATCGATTCGGGGAATTCTCACTCGCTTCCGACGGGCCGGCGCGACTCCTTCTTGAATGAGTGGTGGGCTTTATCGGCCAGCATGCGCTGCTTCGCGCGGCGGCTGCGGCGCCGTTTCTGCCGCCGGATTTTCTCCATCTCCTGGCGTTTGGCCGCAACTTGCCCTGTGCGGGCGGCTTCAATTTTGTCGAGCAGGAGACGGCGCGCCAAAAAGCGGTTCAAACCCTGTTGCCGCGTCGCCTGGCATTTGACCTGCAACCCCGTGGGCCTATGCAGCAGCATCACGCAGGTCGATGTTTTGTTCACGTTCTGCCCACCGTGCCCGCCCGAACGGACAAATGTTTCTTCCAGGTCTTCCTCTCTCACGCCCCATTGCGCCATGCGTCGGCTCAACTCGCCCTCTTTGTCCGGGCCCACTGCGAACGTGCTCATGCCTGAGTGTTACCAAGTGGGGAGCAGTGAAGCAAGGACCTCAGTAAGAATGCAGTGATCGGTGATCAGGTTTAGGGATCAGCGAGTGCCACAAAGTTACTCAGGAGTTGCAGGCCCACCTTCTGGCTTTTCTCCGGATGGAATTGGGTCGCATACACGTTCTCGTGCCATACGGCCGAAGCGAACGTTTCGCCATAGGTAGTGCGCGTCGCCACAATCGCTGGGTCCGCCGGCTTGGGAAAAAAGCTGTGCACAAAATACACGTAAGCGCCATTGGCGACCCCGCGAAACAGGGGACAGGTCGGCTGGCTCAGTTCGAGTTGGTTCCACCCGATTTGCGGCACCTTCAATCCGTTCCGGGGCGAGAATTTGACGACGCTGCCACGGAAGATTCCCAACCCGGCGGCGCAACTGTTGAATTCTTCGCTGCGTTCGAAAAGCGCCTGGTACCCGACGCAGATTCCAAGAAACGGCCGGCCTGAACCGATGAACTCGCGCACCGCGGCCAGCAACTCCTGTCGCGCCATCGCTTGCAAGCAATCGTCAAATGCGCCGACCCCCGGCAACACCGCCGCTTTGGCCCCGGCCATTTCCGAGGGAGCGCGCGCTACCTGCACGCGCGCGCCCACCCGCAACAGCGCCTTATGCACGCTGCGCAGGTTGCCCGAACCGTAATCCAGCAATGCGATCACCCTTCAACAGTAAAGGCTTTGGACCAACATTCAATGGCTTTCAACGGAGGCCGGGCATTATAGTCAGATATTCCTGTCCGCGGCAATGTATCACTCACAAACTTGAGGTAAATCCGGGCCGGGTTGCTGTTGATGACTTGCAGTGGACAGGAATGTCAGAGCTCCAGGCTTTCTCGACCGAGGTCTCTTAGCGGCCGCCCCTTGACATCTCCGCAAACGTGCTATGTTGCAATATTCGTCAGGTTTTACCCAATTCATATTAGGGCATCACGGTATCATGGAATTAAACTGAGTTATGGCATACGAACTACCTCCTCTTCCTTATCCCAAGGACGCGCTTGAACCTTACATTGACGCGCAAACCATGGAGATTCATCACGACAAGCACCACGGCGCTTATGTCACTAATGTCAACAAGGCGATTGCGGGCAAACCCGACCTCGAACACAAATCGGTCGAGGACCTGATCAGTAATTTGGAAGGTGTCCCGGCTGAGATTCGCGGCGTAGTCCGCAACAACGGCGGCGGCCATGCCAATCATTCGATGTTCTGGAGGATTCTGGCGCCCAAAGCCGGCGGCGCTCCGAGCGGCAAATTGGCTGATGACCTGAAGAGCACGTTCGGCAGCTTCGAGTCCTTTAAGGAGAAATTTGAAGCGGCCGGCATGGGGCGCTTTGGCAGCGGTTGGGCCTGGCTGGTGTGGCATAACGGCAAACTCGAAATCGTCTCGACGGCCAACCAGGACAACCCGCTGATGGGCAAGCCGGTCACCGGCGCCGAGGGCCGGCCGGTGTTTGGGTGCGACGTGTGGGAACATGCCTATTATCTCAAGTACCAGAATCGCCGGGCGGAGTACCTCAAGGCCTTCTGGAACGTGGTGAATTGGCCGGAAGTGGCGAAGTACTACGAAGCGGCCCGGCGCTGAGCCGGTATTTTTTTCTTCGGCGAGAGTCTTTACTTTGCGCGCCGTTTCATGGGAGCATGCGCTCATGAGCGTCGCGCATCGCCTTTTTCTAATTAACAGCTTTGGTTTATTTCTGCTGGGCGGCTGCGCCTTGCACGGCTCGGCTGCGGAACGGTCCATCATTGCGCCGGGTGCGAGCGTGCAAAAGCTTGCCGGTGGTTTTGTTTTCACGGAAGGGCCGGCGTGTGATGCGCACGGCAACATCTTTTTCACGGACCAGCCTAACGACCGCATCATGGAATGGAGCGCCGCCGGTCAGCTTTCAACTTTCCTGCAGCCGTGTGGTCGAGCCAACGGCTTGTGCTTTGACCGCCATGGCTATCTCTGGGCTTGCGCAGACGAAACCAACGCGCTCTGGCGAATCAGCCCCGACCGGCAGGTCACCGTCGCCGTGACTGGGTTCGAGGGCAAACTGCTCAACGGGCCAAATGATGTCTGGGTCCGCCCAGATGGCGGCGTTTATTTTACCGATCCTTATTATCGCCGCGATTACTGGAAGCGCGGTCCGAAGGAAATGGACGAATGCGTTTATTTCCTCAGTCCGGACCGCAAGACGCTGAAGCGTGTCATCAGTGATTTCAAACAGCCCAATGGCATCATCGGCACCCCCGACGGAAAGATCCTGTATGTGGCGGACATCGGGAACAACAAGAGCTTCCGCTACGCCATCCAAGACGACGGTGCGCTAACCGAGAAACGCCTGTTTTGCAAGCTCGGCTCGGACGGCATGACTATCGACTCGGAAGGGAATGTTTATCTGACGGGGAAGGGCGTGTCCGTTTTCAACCCGGAAGGCACGCAAATCGAGCACATCCCGATTAACGAAGCGTGGACCGGCAATATCTGCTTCGGAGGGCGCGATCGACACCTGCTCTTCATCACCGCCAGCAAGAGCATTTACGGCCTGCAGATGCGTGTGAAAGGCGTCGGGAGCCAGTGAGGAAAATTTTATGCAGATTCTGACCTCTCCAAAAAAATCTCACGGGCTGAACCGTTCGCTGCCGCTGGCACTGGGCTTGATAATAGTCGTGGCGGGCTTCTCTTTACGTGCGGCCGAGCCGGACCTCTGGGATTTAGGCAGGCAAGCACACCAGGCCCACCGTTTCTCAACCCTGTTCACGGCGCACGACGTGCGCGAGTACCTTTCGACCCCGGAGGGCTTAGCCAGCGCAATGGATTGGTGCAAAAAAACCGGTGTTACCAAAGTCTATATCGAGGAGTTTCGCGACGGTTACCAGGCCCAACGCGCGACGCTGGTGCATGCGCGGGACGAATTCCGCGCGCAAGGGTTCATTGTGTCCGGTTGCGTCACGACGACCCGCGTCGGCAAGCCCTCGACCGGGTGGAAAGAAGTAGCCTGTTGCTATACGGATCAAGCCACTCAGGACAAGCTGCAAGCGATCTTTGCGTATGCCGCCGGATTGTTCGATGAAATCATGATTGATGATTTCTGGTTCACTGACTGCTCCTGCGCCGAATGCGACGCCGCGCGCCGCGCCCGGACCGTCACCGTCGGCAGCCGCAAGTATCCTGTCGCCGGCGATTCCTGGGAGGACTACCGGTGCGAACTGATGCTGCGCCTTTCCCAGGACCGCCTGCTTGGCCCCGCCAGAAAGGTCAATCCCAAGGTGCGGCTCATTATTAAGTACCCGCAGTGGTACGATAATTTCCACGTGCGCGGCTATGACGTGGTGCGCGAAACCAAGGCGTTCGACGAGATTTGGGTCGGTACCGAAACGCGCGACTACCAGGACCCGCGCTGGGGCGGCACGCCGCAGTATGAAGGCTATTTCCTGATGCGCTGGTTGGGCGGCATCGGCGGAGCCAAGTGCGGTGGCGGTTGGTTCGACTCGCTCGGCACCACCCCGCGCACTTACGTCGAGCAAGCCCGCCAAACGGTGCTGGCCGGCGCGCGCGAATCAATGCTGTTCTCCTTTGGCGGGCTGCAACGCGGCTCGGCCCAAGAGGATGTGCGTGCGTTACGGCGCGAAATCCCCGAACTGCTCGCTCTGGCCCGGGATATCCAAGGGCGCCAACCGCTCGGCCTCGCAGCCTATAAACCGCCGAACAGTCATCCGGAAAAGGAAGCGCGCGTGTTCGACTTTGTCGGTATGCTGGGCATCCCGCTCGTCCCGTGTTACGAGTTCCCGACCCGCGCGCCGGCCGCGTTCTTCTCCATCCATTCCCTCAAGGATGAGCAGTTCGCCGCGCGACTAACGGCTTTCATCAAGACCGGCAAGCCAGTCCTGCTGACCGATGGCCTCGCCGCGGCTTTGAGCAATCGGGTAGATCTGGCACGCAATAATGTCCACATCCTTCCAGTGAACGGCGACCCAAAGTCTCTGTTGTTGTTAGACCGGCAGAAACTGGACAAAATTCGGGAGCCACTGCTGCGGTCGATGAAGGTTTCGTTCGCCGCGCCCGACCGCGTCAGCCTGTACCTGTTTAAAGGCCGCGACCCTCTGGTTGAAAACTTTAACGATGAACCCGTGGACATTATTCTCGATGGCAGAACTCGCACGGTACCTGCACGCGGATGGACCTTTTCAGGCGACCCCGAGCAGGCCGGGAAGAATCCATTGAGGAAACCGTCGAAAGCTGATTTATGAGTGTCGCACTTGGATCACCGCGCTGCCGCGGCAGGATGCCGGGGGCACTAGCCGCCAAGGATGGCCGCCGCTACGCAACGATCTCCGCAGCCTTGGTTTGCCTCCTGCTGGTTTTCAGTTGGGCGGCGACACCGGCTGCGGGTGCCCTGTCGCTGGCCGCCAATGGCCACACTTCCTACCGAATCGTCATCAGCACCAATGCCCCTCCCTCTGAGCGTTATGCAGCGCAAGAACTGCAACAATACCTCGAGAAAATGTCTGGAGCCCGGCTGAGCATCGTGCCCGAAGACCAGCCGGCCACGGCTCACGAAATCTTGCTCGGAACCAGCGAGCGGCTGAAGCGGCTAGGGCTTCAGCCCGACCTGCAGGCCTTGGGCCAGGAAGGTTTCGTTTTGCGCACCGCCGACCAGCGGTTGATCATTGCCGGGGGCAGACCCCGCGGCACTTTGTATGGAGTCTATACTCTCCTGGAGGATAAGCTGGGAGTTCGCTGGTTCACTCCGGAGTTGGAAGTTGTTCCGCAGACCAACCGCCTGGTCCTGCCCCAGTTCAACGAAACCCACACTCCCGCCCTGCAATATCGGGAAGTATTTTGGACCGAGATGACGCGGGACGCGGATTTCGCAGCGAGGCACCGGCTCAATGGCGATCATTATCGCCTCACCGAGAAGCACGGTGGACCGGCCGTGGTTTATTTCCCTTTCGTTCACAGCATGGATAGCCTGATCCCACGCGAACTCTTTTCAGAGCACCCCGAATATTTTCCGCTGATCGACGGCAAGCGGGTCGATGGGTATGTGCAGCGATGTTTGTCGAATCCCGAGGTGGTCAAGTTGGCGATCAGCCGCGTGCGCCAGTGGATTCACGAGCACCCGGACGCCACCATCATCAGCGTCTCGCAAAACGACACCGGCAAATGGTGCCAATGCCCCACCTGCAAGGCTCTTGATGATGCGGAAGGAACGCCGGCGGCTTCTCTGCTGCGCTTTGTCAACGCCATCGCCGCGGATATCGAAAAAGATTACCCCAATATCCGCATCGACACGCTGGCATATCAATACACGCGCAAACCGCCTAAAACACTGCGGCCGCGGCCCAATGTCATTATTCGGCTTTGTTCGATTGAGTGCTGCTTTGCCCACCCGCTGGAGACCTGCACCTCGCCGGAGGACCGCCGCTTTTCTCAGGATATCCTCGCCTGGCAACCTGTCGCGCCTAAACTTTATATCTGGGACTACACCCCCAACTTCGCTCACTATCAGCAACCGTTCCCGAATTGGGCCGCGCTCCAACCAAATATTCAGTTCTTCATCCGGCACGGAGTCAAAGGCATTTTCGAGCAAGGCAATTATTCTGGGGGCGGTTTGGGCGAAATGGGGCCGCTACGCGCCTACGTATTGGCCGAACTGCTGTGGAACCCGCAGGCGGACACGGACAAAATCAGGAACGAGTTCCTGCACGCCTACTATGGTCAGGCCGCGCCAAAACTCGCTGAGTACCTGCAATTGCTCGAAGCGCAAGTTGCGGCGCCGGACCGCCATGCGCACATTTATGACTCTCCGCATGCTGCGTACCTGAACGCTCCTTTTCTGGAGCAAGCAGACCGCATCCTCGCTGAGGCGGAGACCGCGGCTGAGAACGACGGCGTCAGGTCCAGGGTGCAAGTCGCGCGATTGCCGGTCTATTACGTTCAATTGACCAACGGCGGCTTGAACGGCGAAGAGCGGAAAGCGTTACTGGCTAAGTTCCTCGAAATCGCGCGCAAAGCCGGGATCAGCGACATCAGCGAAGGCGGACCGCTTGAGGCGTGGGCCAAGCAAATGCAGAAGTAGGGCAAGCATCGCGGAAAAACCCCTGACCACCAGATCTGGTTCGCTGGTTCGGATCCCTCGACTTTCCCTATCGTAGGCGGGATGTCGCCGGCTGTCGAATTCCCTCTGGACTTGGCCCCGGGGATGCCCCGGGACGCCGTTCAGTTGTTCCCCGGATTGAATGACGGCCGGCTAACCGCCAAAGTAAAAACGCGCGGAAGTGAAGTGTCGGGATCATGAGAATTGCGTCAGCGTGTGCCTTGGTCATTCTAACTTCCACTCTCCCGTCTTTAGCGGCAAATCGAGTCGTTGCCTGGGGCGATTTAAACTATGACCTGAGTTTCCCTTCAGTGAAGGCCGGGTCGCTCAATAGTCCCGGGATTGCCGCCGGCGATTTCCACAGCCTGGCCCTGAACGGTGATGGCACCGTGTGCGCCTGGGGAAGTGATACCTACAACCAGACGAACGTGCCGGCTGCGCTATTTGGGGCGACCGTGGCGAGCGTCGCCGCCGGAAATGTCCACAACGTTGTTCTGCTGGGCAACGGCACGGTTGCGGCCTGGGGACCTGCGCCGGGTCAAAACGGCGATTACGGCCAGTGCTCCGTGCCGGCTGGCCTGGGTGGGGTCGTGGCAGTGGCCGCAGGGGCTGTCCACAGTTTGGCCCTCACTTCCAAGGGCACTGTCTATGCCTGGGGCGCAAATTTTTACGGGCAATGCAATGTGCCGGTCGGGTTGACAAACGTCAGGGCCATCGCGGGAGGCATGTACCATAGCCTGGCTTTGAAACAAGATGGGACAGTGGTTGCCTGGGGCGATAATACTCATGGGCAAACCCAGGTACCTGCCGGACTCTGCGGCGTGGCGGCGATTGCGGCGGGCGGTTATCACAACCTCGTGCTGCTCACCAACGGCACAGTAGTGTCCTGGGGCGGCTATGGCCTGGCGCAAATCCCCGTGCCCGATGGCTTGAGCAATATCATCGCGATCGCCACCGGCGATTACCACTGCCTGGCATTGAAGAGCGACGGCTCGCTCCTTACTTGGGGGTTCAACAGCTACGGACAATGCAACATCCCAGCGTCTCTGACCAATATTGTCGCCATCGCGGCGCGAGGCAGCCATAGCATGGTGCTATTGGCCGACGCGATTCCTCAACCAGCCCCCACGCTAAGCATTCATGCTGTCGCGGGAAGTGTGGTGGTCTCGTGGCCGTTAACGGCAACGGGGTTCACGCTTCAAGAGACTTTTGATTTGCAGGCAGGTTCCTGGATCACCCTGACGAAAGCGCCCACGGTGCTTAATAACCAGTATCAGGTTACGTTGCCTGCCGCAGACCACGCGTTCTTTCGGTTGACGCAATAAGGCCCCACCTTCTTGCGGTGGGGCCTCTGAGAGCGTGCGTGTTTCTCAGCCACCCGCGATGACTCGGAAATTGCTCGGCGCCGTTGGCCGGCCTTGAACTGTTAACTGGAAGCTGGTCGAGTTGGTAGCAAAGCCGTCGCTGACGCTCAGTGTGATCCCCGCGACACCTACCTGGTTTGCGAGGGGCGTTATGGTCACATTCCGGTTGGCTCCGGTTCCACCCAGCACGATCCCGGCGTCGGCAACCAGCGACTGATTCGAAGAATGGGCTGTCACGACGAGGTTTGTCACGGACGTGTCAGCGTCCGCAACCGTGAACGGAATGACTGGGGTGGTGGTGTTATACGCGATGGTCAGGTTGGCCACCGGGCTAATAGTCGGCACCGCATCGACTGTCACGGTGAACGCGCGCGAGACAATATTATTGCTTAACCCACCATTATTCACTGTCACGGTAATGGTCGAGGTGCCAAATCCGCCTGCGACTGGCGTGAAGGAAATTGAGCCGGTAGTGCTCGGGCTGGTGTAGCTGACGGTGGGTGTCGGGATCAGGCCCGTGTTGCTCGAGGTCGCCGTGACGACCAGCGTCTGATTCTGGTTGGTCGAGCCGGAAGAAATGCCGCTAAGCGCCACCGTTTGCACGCCGGCACTTTGAATGACAGTTATGTTGGGCAGGCTATTGAGTGTCGGCGGCTGGTTCGGCAAGGGCACGGCGTAGGAAATCTCCGTCGAATACACGCTCTCCAGCCCGAGGCTGCTAAGCGAAGTCGCGGCGAAATAGTACGTAGCGCCTGACACAAGGTTATTAACGACGCCATTGGTGGCGTTACCGACCGGCACCACATTGGTATAAACGCCACTGGCTACACCGTAATAGATGTTGTAGCCGACAATGTTGGTGCCTGGTGAAGGATTCCACCCGAGGGTGACGCTCTGGGCTGCGGGCGCCGAAGGTGGCGCCAATGCCAGAACAAGTCCGCACAAAACCGTTACGAGAGCCGCGTGTCTCCCCCGATTAGGAGAAGATGATAAATACATCGAGTGGGGGCATATGCATAAAGCTTGCCAGCGATGGGCAGCTAGGAAATTCCTGGTTGGTAGGCAGGTCCCCCGCTCAGAACTCGTGGCGGCCTCGCTGGATAAGGGTACCTTGATGAGAGCTTTTAAGACACAGGCTGTACCGAATGCAAGCCAGGGTCCTCTCTGATAAACCAATCATCGACGTTTCTGGCTAAGTCCTCCAAATACTCATCCCCGAGCGCATGGTGCGTCAGCCCAACCAAAATGTATCTACGGCCAGGCCCGGCAATGACGGCGGTATCGTGCAGCCAATCCTCCCACGAACCCCATTTGCGCAGAATCTCCAGACCACGGCCAGCCAAGCCTTTAACGAACTTGATCTCGTCGTGCGGGATGTCTGGCGACGCAAAAATGTCGCGCATCACGCGTGAAGCCGCCGGCGACACCAGCCTGCCCTGCTCCAGGAGAAGGTAGAAGCGCAGCGACTGGCGGACGGTCACAGCATGCGAATGGTCGGCCAGTGGATCCCCAATTCGCTCGCCAGTCTGGCCGTAATGTTTGCCCACCCAAATCCCGCCGCCGCGCCGGGCGTCGTACAACCCATACGAATTCAACACCGCCTGTATGTGGGATAGCCCGAGCTCTTGGGAAAATCTAGCCGCCATCTGGTTGCTGGAACTCTTCACCATCAACCCGAGCTCCTGACGCGTGCGCGGCTCTAATTCCGTAGCTGAGTCGGGATGCAGTTGGAAGTATGCCAGCAGAATGCCTATTTTCGCGACGCTGGCAGCATACTCCTGCCGGTCCGGGTGCACCATCGCCAGCCGCAGCCCAATTAAATCCAACACGCCCGCGGCCGCCTGCTCCGTCGTCATTTCGTACTTCACGCGCAACCGTGCATCGACTCGTTCCAGATACTCCTGCAGCTCTGGTTCCAGCGGTGTGTCATAGCCCAACTGGTACTGGGCAAGGTCTGTCATTGGCCCCGCACCGGCGCATGCGCGGCGCGCACATCATCGCACACGGCCAGCAGCGCATAATAGTTGTCCACCAGCAGCCCCTCGTATCCGTGGCCACCGCCCTGCCAATCGCGCCAGTCACGCGACATGCCATTCGCGCCGAATCCCTGGAACTCGCCGCGGGCATAGCCCTCCAGCATCGGGTAAAATATCCGGCGCGCATCCTCCACACGCCCCAATTTGTACAGGGCCGCAACGGTGTAATAAGCCCAGCAGCCGGTTGCCCCGCCGTTTTCGTAGAATTGAAATCCATCCGAACCGTCCTGCAGCAGCGGTTCGCCCGTGCGTTCCGGGGCGTTATGTTCCAGGACGTAATCGCCGCGCTTGATCGGCACCAGGTTGCCGGGCAGGCCAAGCTCGAACCGGCTGTAGCCGACTTGCTGCATTTTCGCCAATAACTTATCCATCACGGAATTTGCGGTCGCACGGTCGAGGAGCCCGTAAGTAACCGCAATCCCCTGAACGAATGGGAACCAATAATTGTGGAGGTGGCCATCGGCGCTGCGCCAGCCGGCCAACACCCCGGTTGCCGGGTCCAAAAATGTGCGCGCGTAAGCCGCGTGTAGTCGCGCGGCTTTGTCCGCAAAAAACTGCGCGTCCGCGGGATGCTTCAACTGCGTGGCGAGTTCGGCCATCATCCCGCAGGCGCGGTAAGCCAACGCGTTGGCGAAGGCGTCCTCATGGCCAAAGTTGATCGTATCCCACCAATTGGATGGGCGCCGGGCCGTGAGTGGGCGGTCGCCGAAGTTGCCGGTGCCGGGATATGCGATGAGCCCATTGCCATCATGGTCCGCGGCCATCATTTGCCGGCCCCAGGCCATGAGTTGGTCGTAGCGCGCGCGCGCCCATTTTTCGTCGTGCGCGCCTTTGATATAGTTGCATGCGCTAATCAGCAGCGACGGCAAGCTGTCCAGCGAGGTCCAGGGTGTCTTCCACGGGATGAGGTCGGCGTCAGTTGCAGCGCAAGCATAGCCGACCTGGCCATAACCTTTCTCACCCGCGAGGTAGCGGTCCACGGTCATCCGGATCAGGTCCAGGCACGTCAGATTCGGTGCGAGCGGTGGTGTCAGCACGGCCAAATCCGAATATTCGAAGACCGTGAAGGCGACCGGGTCGCTCGAGGCATTATTGGCGAGCATCTGCACCCGCGGGTTGACCTGAAAGATGTTGAGCCAATCCCGGCGAAAGCCGTCGTATCGCGGGTTCTTATCAATGCCTGGCAGCTTTGGGTAAATGGAAACGACATCGAACCGGTACTCGACATGCCGTTGCCGCTGCGTTGCGGGTGGAAATGCGATGCGCACGAAGGGAGTTTTAACAAACCGCCGCGCGTCATACGCCAGCCAGCCGTTCCCGGTTATTCGCAAAGTCCCCATATCGGGTAGATGCAGCACACACGGTAAGGCCATGCGCCGCTCGCCCGGTTTCATCAGGCCCAGCAGCGTGGCGTGGTTTTCGTGCTGATTAAATTGCAACACGAACGGCGGCGCCTCGATCCCAGGCGCATAATCGCTGCGCAACGTCAGCGTTTTCTCGCCGCAGTGCACATTCCAGATTGGTTTCCCTTTGATCGCGTAACTGAACTGCCCCTGCAAACTCAATTCCGGCACGGAGTTGGTGTCCGCAAGGATCGGGTTGATCCCCAGCCGCCCCTGCCCAAGCGAGTCCACAGTGAAACCGCTGAACGCCGGTTCGGTCGGGGAGAAGCTCACGGCTAGATATTGAGATTGGAAATCGGGTTTGGTGGCTGCGGCGGCAGCGGTGGGCCTCAAGACAATTGCCACGGCCAGACTTAGCGCCGCGAGGCAAAGCCCCGCGCGCTGGCACGATGCCGGCTCTGGAGTTTTGACATCTTGAATCGGACGCTCCGCTCGGCCCGGGGCATGCGTGGGCACCCCGGAGGGGTGGCCTGTTGGCAGAAATTCAGGGATCCGTTTCACCATTCCAGCTTAAGCAACCCAACGGCTTGCCGCGACAGGATAAATCGGACCGCCGCTCCGCCACTGGTAATCGAAATCGTTTCCGGAGGGCCGAGCCGCATCAGTTGGCCGGCGCGTTCGAGTTCAGCGTACTGCGCGGGCGTGGGGTTTTGTGGGGCACCCAGGCGTTTCCATTCAGCAAAGGAGTTGCTATGGGTTTCATCAACGCGGAACTGCTCGAGTTTGGCCGGGCCATTCATCAGCGGCAGGTTGTTCAGCGAAACGGTGACCTCCGCCTCAGGCCCGGGCACATCATCGTCGTGATAATGCCAGACCAGAACGCACAGAGTGTTCCGATCCAGGCTGGCCAGCGCCGAAACGTCCGCCTGCTGCCGGACTCCTTCTGTCGATATCCTCGCCCACGAAACCGCATGGTCGCTTTGACTCCGCACCCGTTGACCACTCATTTGACTGAACATGCGAAAGACGTTCAGGACCGGCTTGTCCAGGCCGTTGCTGGCCAGCGAACGGAACCCGGCGAAGTACGGCTGGTCTTCGAATTCGAAGGCCCAGGTCAGCGCGCCTTCCAAATTCACCTGGTACCGTTGCGCCAGGTCGTAATTGCGGGCAAAAACGGCGGCGGTGTAGCTGGAATACATCGTTCCGTTGCGATAGGCCAGCGCGGCGCCCTGGCACGCGGCACAACCTTCCGGGTCTGACTCGCCAATCACAATGGGCTTGCCCCGCAACTCCGGGAATGAGTTCACCAACCGGAAACCGTCGGCAATGGTGCGGAGTTGCGCTGCGATGCCCATCCGCACGTGGCCGTTCGTGAAAATGGGCGCGCCTTTGGCATGAAACGAAACAAAGTCCAACGGCGTCCCAATTTGGCCGGTGGCGTAATTTGTGCCGTGGAGGCAATGCTCAAGAAAGCGGCGCATAAACCGCCCACCACTGCCGGCCACATCAGGACCACCGACGCGCGCCTTCGGCAGCGCACGCCGCACTCCGGCGATGGCAAAATCGTGCAGCTTCAGGAACTCTTCAAAGCTCCCGCGCCAATAACCGATGTTTGGTTCGTTCCACACCTCCCAATACCACTGTTGCACTTCCGGCCGGCCGTACTTTTCGACGCAGTGCCGGGCCCATTCAAAAGCCAAGTCGCCCCATTTCCGGTAGTCCTTGGGCGGAAACGCCCAGCCTGTGAAGATATCTCCGTAAGGTGCCGTCGGCGTCCAATGGTGCTGGTAGGGTTCCGGCCGTGTCGAAAGCGCTTTCGGCATGAACCCGATCTCAACATAAGGCCGCAGACCGTGTTCGAGATACGTGCTGAAGATGCCATCCAGAATGGTCCAGTTATAGCGCGGCAGACCCTGGGCATCTTCGTCGTAAGCGCCGGTCGAGCCCCATTTCAGCGCCGGCGTCCCATCACCGGAGGTCAGCAGGTTGTGCGCGCGAAAATAAACGTGCTGTGGCCCCAGCGCTCCCAATTCACCCAGCAACTTCGAGCCGTTGCGCATCGTCGCATAGTTCGGCTCATCCGCGCCGAAGAAACTCCAGATAGGGGCCAGGCGGCCTTCGGTGTCCTTGGCATCGACAACAATATGGACCGTAAAACTGTTCGTCGCCGAAGAATGCGGCTGGGCCGTCGCCACGCAGAAACTAGCGGCCAGCAGGCAAATGGCGGTGAATTTCATTAGGGGCCAAGTTTACACAGTTCGGCTAGTGATGGGCCAGAGCGAGGCGGATGGTCCACGCCCAATAAAGCAGCAACAGAAAGCCTAACAGCCCCAAGCCGGCTTTCCAGAGGTGGCGCCGCCACGTGGGCATCGGTGGTGGCGGGGGTGGCGTCTGAGTGACGGGGACAAAATGCCGGCGAGCGGGCGGCGGCCGTCGGCGGCGGGTGGTGGACTGGCGATGCTGCCCGAGTTGGACGGCTTGTATTGAAGGGAACGGGTCGAGGCCGTGGAGCAACCGCTGCCGTTCGCACCAGGGGCAAGTGTTCAAGTGCGTGCCAAAACGGTGCTGCTCATTTTCCGTGCACGTCGCGAGGGCGCTTTCGGCTTGTTCAAGCGCGTGTTGCCAGGTCAGCGCGTCGGGGCGGCGCTCGGGCCTGGTATGGCCCTCGACAAAGCAGCGAATGAACAGGTCACGCAAGGCCGGGTGCAGCGATTCAAATGGCGGCGCCGCGCGCATGGGCAGGCTGGCCGGTCCCGTGCCGCGCACATAAGGGAATTGGCCGGCGGCGATGCGCATTTCCAGTGACGGCGGCTCGCCGGTGCCAAAGTGGCGCCCGGCGAAGGGATGGGTGCCTTCCATCAACACCTGGAAGAGAAGCACGGCCAATCCGAACATATCGTGTTCGGGTTGGCGGTCCTGGGTACCGAAACTGGCGCCCTGCAGCTCGGGGGGGGTGAACTCCGGTTTGCCGACCCGACAGCGGAACACGCGCTGGTTCCCGGGATCGGGCACTTGAAAAGAATCGGTATCGACCAGGGTGACCAGGGCGGTGTCGGACACCAGGATGTTGGATTCATTGAGGTCGCCGATGACATAGCCGCGCGCGTGCAGGGCGGCAGCGCATCCGGCCAGGTTGCGGGCCATGCGTAGGAGGTAAAGATAATTGAAGAGGGGATGATTAAAGCGGCGGGTCTTTGGATGATAGAAATCGATGATGGGAGCCATGTTATCCACCAAGGGCATCAGGAAACCCAAAACCCGCGCGCGGTGGTCGGGGGACAACAGCAACTCCGTGGGCCAGGCAATCGACGCGTGTTCGGCGCCGGGCACGGGTTCTTCAGGCGGATTACCGAGCATCGCGCTGAGTTTGGCCGCGTGGTCGGCAGTCGGCCGATGGTACACTTTCGCCGCGAGCCCCGGCGCGCCCGGCACCGTGTAGATGCGCGCCTCCCCGCCGACCCCGAGGGCATTCGCCGGGCCAAGGGCGATGAGTTGTTTATTGGACGAGCGCAGCAACTGCATGGCGGCTCAGGGGAGGAGGGCAGCGAGCAAAAGGGTCACGTCATCGTCGGTGCGGTCGCGCAAGCGCGGCGACGTAAGGAAATTCGCCAGCGCTTCATGCGCTTCCGGGCCTTCGGCTTGGCCTCCGACGAACTGAAACAACGGAGTAAAGAAGCCCGGATGCGGTTCCGCGGCGGGCATGCGCAGCGCGGCCATCTGCAAGCCGTCGGAGAACACCGCCACATGTCCCAGGTGGCCCCGCCAGAGACCCGTCTGCGCATGTTCCAGGGCCTCGGGTGAGGTCAGGAAGATCGTTTCATTGAGGCATTCGCCCTGCACAGGCCGGTTAACCAGGGTCATCTCGCCTTGCGGCGTGGCGACCAACACCGCGCCATCGCCGACCTGGATCGAGGCGGCAAAATCCGTCGTGGCTATCACCAAACTCAACGTGCACGCCAGGTCGCGCGCAGGCAGGGCTCGGCTGTTGGCTTCCTGCTCGACGGCTTCGCGCGCGCCGCTAAGCAATTCTTTCAAGAGTTCATGCCAGGCGGAATCGTCCTTGAGATTCGGGAGCTTGAGTTGCGTGAAGCGGCGGCGGGCAGCCTCGATCGTCGCGCTGACGGCCACCGCCGCGCCGATTTCTGCCAGGAGCGCCGACCCTGCACCGTCGGCCACCGCCGCTACTAGAAAGCTGTCAGGCAACAAGGCCCATTGATGCGCATCCTGACAGGGCAAGCTCAGCCGTTCGTGACTTGCGCCGCGCACCGAGGCGGCGGCGACGCGCCAGGTGGGAGGCGGGGCAGGGGCGATGCGACCCGGAGCGGACATGCCGCGCTACACGGTGCCCCAGCCGGGCGGTGGCAGGGCCACTTGCTCGTCGGTGCGTGAGTGAGTGACCGCCTGGGCGCTGCGCGACAACCAGACAAACATCTCGACAAAGTTCAGTCCCAGCAGTTTCACCGGCGAGCGGAAGACGATCTGGCTCAAGCGAGTCATATTCGCGTTTTCGACCCCTACGGCGAAAAACGCAACGCGTTTGGCTTCTTCATCCTCGCGTATGCGCTGAGTCGCGGTGCGGACCACATCTTCGGCTTCGCCCTGGGGCTCGCCGTCGGTAATCATGAACACCCACGGACGATAATACAGGACCCCAGCGGCTTTGTACTGGGCTTTGCGAGCCTGGATCATATCCAGCGCGGTCAAAATGCCGCTGCCCATATGGGTCGTGCCTTGCGCGGTTAGAATGGGCGCCTGGAACTGGTCGGCCGTGACGAAGTCCTGCACGAGGGTGATGTCGGTGTCGAACGTGATCACGGCCACCTCGACGCGGCGCGAAGCTAGCGCGTCTTTGCAGACGTCGTCACGAAACACCTGCAGGCCCTGGTTCAAGGCGTCGATCGGCTCGCCTTTCATCGACCAGGAGGTATCCAGCAACAGCACGCACGGGCAGCGGGGTTCGGGGTTATCGGCGAACTCGACAGTCGCCTCCAAATGCGAAGAATTTTGGCTCACAATTGGCATTCTGTGTATGAATTGGGCGCTGGGAAGTCAAGGACAAAGGGGTGGGTCGTGGAGCGTCCGTTGGAGCGTGGAGCGGGTGAGTGCGAACTCGAGAGCAAGCGCCTCCACGATTCGCGGCTGCGTGGTTTTCGGGCTCTTTGCGGTGAAGCTCATTCCGCCGGGCAGTTTTCATCACCAACGGGCTTCCAGTCTGACTTCCGGCCTTGATCAGCGCCCCTTTCCCCCCAGAATAATGCGATGGACTCTCTGGCCCACGTCGCCATCCATTGCAGCCAGTTCCCTGACCGCGTGCGCCAGGACCTCTTTTCCTCCCTGCGCACGCGCCGCATCAATCACAAGTTCCACTACGACTCAATCAAACAAACACAGCAATGGCTCGCGTTGCACCAGGCCTATTCGCCTTCGCGCACGGACGCCGACTGCGCTGCGATTTACGACCGCAGCTTTGTCGAGACGGCACAACGATTCACGGGCGATGAGGTGCACGTGCTGGGTTTAGGGTGTGGTGGCGGGCAAAAAGACACCCGCTTGGCGAAGCTGCTGATGGATTCCGGCAAAAAGGTCAGTTACACGCCTCTGGATGTCAGCACCGCGATGGTGCTGGTAGCGCGACAAGCGGCGTTGCAGGTGCTCGGAACCGATCGCTGCTTTCCACTGGTGTGCGACCTCGCCACGGCATCCGACTTGTCCGTCGTGCTCGACAATTGGCCCCAGGCGCTGCACCCGTCGTCAAATCGCCCCGCCCGAACTTCCCGCCTGATCACCTTTTTCGGCATGATGCCTAACTTCGAGCCGGAGGAAATTCTTCCGCGCTTAGCGGCGTTGCTGCAGCCGGGCGAGCACTTGCTGTGCAGCGCTAATTTGGCGCCGGGCTCCGACTACGCGACCGGCGTCCAACGCATCCTCCCACTCTATGACAACGCGCTTACCCGTCGTTGGCTGATGATTTTCCTGCTGGACCTGGGAATGGAAATCACGGATGGCAAGCTGGAATTCGTAATCGAGGAAGGCAGTCGCGGGTTGATGCGGATCGTCACGCACTTCAGGTTTGAGTCGGCGCGCTCGATTCGGATCGGGGAGGAAAAGTTCGCTTTCAAAAAGGGCGAGTCCATTCGTCTGTTTTTTTCCTATCGCTACACGCCCGAACTGGTGCGAGCGAATTTGAACGATCACGGGCTGGAAGTTATGCACCAATGGCTGGCGCCCTCCGGCGAGGAAGGGGTGTTCCTGGTCCAATCCGCGGCGCGCGGACTTTAGTCCGCAGCAACTGCCGAATTAGAGTGGCTTGATTAATATGTCAGCGCGCTTGGATTTTTGGGCAGTTGCTGCGGACTAAAGTCAGACTAAAGTCCGCGCGCCGCGAACGACTTCACAGTAAATTATAAGGCAATTCCTCCGGCGAGCTTTGCGCAGGTTCAGCGGTTTGAGCATCAGGCGGCGGGGCCGCTTCCTTTTTCTGCGCAGCGGCGGTGTGACGGACGCTGCGTTGCCCGCGGGCTTCCCCGGCCATCCCCGTGCCATCCTGCCTGAGAACGTTTCGCACCTTCTGCAGCAGTTCGAGCCCGGTGCGCAGTTCGGCCTCGGGCACCTGCGCGACGAGCGCGCGTGCCAGCGCCTGCTCGTCCAGGGTGGCCGCGGCCAGTAGCTCACGCCCGCGTGCGCTCAATTGGACCAGGGCGGACCGTTTGTGGGCGGGATTGTCCGCTCGTTCGACGCACCCCTCTTTCACGAGCCGGTTGACCAGGATTTGGACATTTTGGCGGGACGTGCTCCGTCGCCCTGCCAGGGCCGGTACGCTTTGCGGCCCGTGTTGCTCCAAAAGATGCAGTACCTGCAAGCCACCGGCGGGGACCCCGCCGGCCTCGGCCGCGGCACTCGCCCGCTGACGCAGCCGCCGCGCCAGCACTTTAACTTCCGTCAGCAGCGACTCCGCTGCGCCGGCGGTGTCCGCAGTCGCTTCTGTTCGCGCATCGCCATTCACTCGACCATCAGAGCGCGGCGGCCACTAAATCACCGATCTGCGACGTGCTGTAGCCCATTTTGCCCGCGGCGAGGCTTTTAACCTTCTCCCGCACCACTTTTATCACAGCGGTTTCGATCGCTTTGGCCGATTCGGTTTCGTCGAGAAAATCGAGCAGCATCTGCCCGGCGCAGATGGCCGCCAGCGGGTTAATGACCCCTTGACCGGTGTATTTTGGCGCGCTGCCGCCAATCGGTTCGAACATGCTGGTGCCTTGCGGGTTGATATTGCCACCGGCGGCGATCCCCATGCCGCCCTGCACCATCGCCCCAAGATCAGTGATGATGTCTCCGAACATGTTGTCCGTGACGATGACGTCGAACCACTCGGGGTTTTTCACAAACCACATCGTGGTGGCGTCCACGTGCGCGTATTCGCGTTGGATATCCTTGAATTCTTTCTCGCCCAGCTCGTGAAACGCGCGCTCCCACAGGTCGAACGCGAACGTCAGCACGTTGGTCTTGCCGCACAACATGAGCTTTTTGTTCTTGTTGCGCTTGCGGGCATACTCGAAGGCGAAGCGGAGGCACCGTTCGACGCCGCGCCGCGTATTGACGCTTTCTTGCAGCGCGATTTCGTTGGCAGTCCCCTTGAAGACAAACCCGCCCGCGCCCGTGTACAGCCCTTCGTTGTTCTCGCGTACGACGACAAAATCGATGTCCTGGGGTTTCTTGTCCTTGAGCGGGCAAAACCGCTCGTCGTACAGCTTCACCGGACGCAGGTTAATGTACTGTTCGAGCTCGAAGCGGGTGCGCAAAAGAATGCCTTTCTCCAGCACGCCGGGCTTGACTCCTGGATGCCCAATCGCGCCCAACAGGATCGCGGGAAATTTTCGCAACTCGGCCAGTACGCTGTCCGGAAGAATCTCGCCCGTCCTTAGATAGCGCTCGCCCCCCAGATCATAATGGGTGTAATTGAGCTTGAGATTGAACTTGCGGGCGGCCGCATCGAGCACCTTCACCGCTTCGGCGACGACCTCCGGGCCGGTGCCGTCTCCGCCGATGACCGCGATATTGTAGCTTTTCATGAGCAATGGTTCGGTTTGCTGCCTGTTGGCAGGAGCGGCAAATCGTAGGCAAGCTTCGGGTGGTGTCGAGCAGGAAAACAGTGCTAAGCTGGACCAGGGCGCACGACAGAATTCTTCGGCTACGCCGCCAAGCTGAGGCAATCGTTGCTGGCAGCCTGAGTATTGAGCCGTTCCTTCCAGAACTGATCCCGGCGGCGACTGGCATGGATGCAGCGCAAAGCCAGTATATTTTCGGCACCGGGTTTGCCCCAGAACATGCCCGATTGTTTGCACCGGGAACCGATCACCGTCTTGCAGCCGGCCTCGATGACCCCGGAACCGATGAAGAGGCCCTGCCGGCGAAAGGTCCGGTATTGCATCCTTTCGATATTATGAACGAAGTAGCCCAGTGCTTCGTAAACCTCCTGAGCTTGGGGCTTGCCGGCGCATTCCTGGCGGGTTTCCTCAATGAGGTTTTTGACACCGTTACCCAGTAGGCGCCGGACCCAGCGGCTGCGCCGAGCCTTATATTCCGGGTGTTCTTTGCTCCCCAAGAGCGCCGCCACCACGTCTCCGGCATGGTCGGCCCCATGATAAAAGTCAACGATCTGGATCGCGTCCTTGAAGTTCAGGTGGCCCATGTTTTCCAGGCCCTCGGCTCCATCCACCAGGAAGACGGCTTTTTGGGCTTGGCCCAGGCCACGACGGATGGCTTCCTGGCGCAGCAGTGGGCCAAACTCCTCCACCGGCCCCATGCTGGAGACATAGGTGGTGGATTCGTAGTCCCGCACCGGGTGGCCCTTTTCGTCGGTTTTATGCTGGGTGAAGACGCACCCCAGGTAGGCCGAGCGGGTTTTGGCGGTGCCGTCGGGCTGCTTGCCCTTGCGCCCTTCCAGTTCCTCTTTGCGCATCGGCACGCCGGTCGCATCCGCGCTGATATAGAAAACCGGCACGGGCTTGGCCTCGGGCAGAGGCTTGAGGGCCTCGCGTTCCTGCCAGGTCTGCGCGGCGGCTCCGACCTGCTGAACCAAGCGCTGGATCTGGCGAGCCGAGATGTGAATGCCGCCGGTTTCTTTGAGATGTTCCTCGGCCTGTTGGTAGCTGTCTTGATCGGCTCCTTCCAAACACACCAGCCGAGCCAAGGCCGGGGTCTTGCCGCCGCCTTCCAAACCCAGGGCTGCATCGGTCGGATAATGTCCCAACAGCTTGCCCTCATGATAGTAGTAATCACGCTGGATTTTGAAGGATCCGAAGATGCAATCGACAGCGAGTTCCACGCGACCCTTGCGCCCATAACCGGGCTTGGGTTGGTAGGCGGCATCGATTCGATCGGCCAGTTTTTGGAACAGATGCCCCATCAACTGATTGGTGGATTTGAAAACTGCCGCCCGCAACAGCACTTCGAAGTCCAGCTCCTCAACGGCGAGTTGACCGGGGTCGGTGGCCAAGAAACGCGTCATTAGCTGTTGGATCTCCTCATTCTGGGCGAGGAGAAGCTCGGGTGTGAGGTCTTTTTTTTTGAGCCACTGGCTATGGCTTCGCGCGTTTTGGCGATGACCCGCTGGGCATATTCTTCGGTCAGGGACTCAAAATGTTTGTAGCCCGCAATGGCCTCCTGAACGGTGGCGACCTGATCGCGAGGGACATAGCGAGTAACGTTCTTTCCGTTTTCGCGGGCTTGGAGTTTGTAAAAAGGACCGGTGGAACTTTCTTTAATGACCGAAAGCTTTCCGCGTTCCATGGTTTGAATCTTGGCGATTTGGTGGAGGATAGAATGCAATGG
>DASYXT010000112.1:0-7405 GCA_035934555.1 Verrucomicrobiia bacterium
GGGCATGGTTAAAAGTGGGTGCATCAATTCCATAGGCTCAGCCATTGGCGGTTTGCCCGTAGGACGCGGAGATTGGCGAGAATTTCCGCATTGGTGGTCAGCCAGGCACCCCCTTTTTTCAGCCGAGCTTGCAGCACGTGCTTATGGCCGGACTCGATCATTCCCGATCCGATCGGTAGCCCCAGCCGCAGGGCACGGGGATAATCCAAGCAGTCGGTACGGTTACTTAAATACCGATGTGCGTTGCTCACGGGGGCCGATTCCTCGGGTGTATCGGGCGGCTCCAGGTGCTCCGCCAGTGCGTTGGTAACTTTCGCCAAGGCGCCTCGTTTGAGGCGGTCCTGTTGGGTTCTGCGCCAGCGCTCCGGAGCCTGTGCGCTGCAAACTGGGGCAGCCTCTGCCAGATACTCGCTCACATGATAATAATCGCACAGGAAGGTGCCTTGTTGGCCAAAGACTTCTCGGGTTTGTAGCCGAATCCATTCGGCCCCATCTCCCAGCGCGTGGATCTGGCTGTTGAGTCCCCGGCCGGCCCGAAGCGCACAGTGGCCCCAGCGCCGTCCTATTTCGTCGACTTCACCGAACGTGGCGGCGTAGAACGTATCGGCTTTGCCCTGGCCCCGAGCTGCGGCCAACCGAATTTCCTTCCACTCTCGCGGTTTCTTGGCTTTGCGCGGCCCGGGGGCCACCGTGCACACCATGCTTCCGTCGGTCTCGGCAACGACATACTGCTCCCCCACCGCAGGCAAAACGCGGAACGGTTCCTCATATTGCTTTTGGAGGATCTGTTCTGCCCTGCCGGCATGGTGGAGCGTGGCCTCGCGCACGGCGCTGACATTGATCTCAAAGCCGTAGTGTTCCAGCACTCGCGCCGCAGCGTGTTGGAAGGAATGTTCGCAGCCAAAATCGGTCAACACCCGTTCTAAGCGTTTGGACCGACCTCGCGGAATCACGCCAATGGCCTGCGGCAGCAAGCGGACATAGTTCTTTTGCTGTGTGCGCCAGACCCGTTCGCTCACCCTCACCGCGCCGAACACGCACCACCAACTCAGCGTTTTTTTTTGCGTACGCTGGCGGACGCATCCTTCTCTTTTAACTGATCGGCCAAGGTTTGCTCGGCCCTACCGGCCCAGGTCTCCAGTGTCGCGTGACCTAACCGGCGCATCTCTTCGATTAACAGAGCCTCGATCTCGTCAGCCTTTTTGAGCGGCCCCTCAGCCGAAGCGGTGAGCTCCAGAATGGTGCGAAAACGCTCGAAAAGCTCTGGATATTTTCGCAACTGCTCAATCATTTGTAGTTCGGCAGCGTTCAGAGTGGGCGACGGTGACTGTTTGTGTTTCATCCCCACTGTAAATAATGGAGTGTATAAATTTGTACAATCTCATTTTTGAGAATTTTTCGATTTGCTTACCCACATTTAATCGTGCCCTGGAGCGAGTGCTTCGCGCCAGCGTCGTGGACTGCGCCAGCCCTCTGGTGCTTTCGCCCCGCGTCGCACTTCCACAGCCATATCGGCCAATCAATACAGCGACCATCGCTGCGGGTTTCAGCGGCCAGACCCAAAGTCGGGAGGCGGATTAGCGCGAAGACGCAAAGGCGCGGAGACGCAAAGGTCAGTTCCAATTCTTTGCGCCTTCGCGTCTTTGCGCCTTTGCGTTAGGTCCTCGCAGCGGGTCACATGGATCACCCGTCACACCTTGCCCTAAGCCTCCCACGAAGTGTTCCCCCGTCAATCCGCGCCCCGCCGGCACACTTCCTGGAACACTTTGCGCTTTTTCAAAGTGTTCCACCAAAACCGCCCATTTTCCTGCGCCGCAAAAGCGACCCGGAGAAGGTTGCCATCGGTCGTCAATTGCGGGCCCGTACGACCATGACGTTGAAATGGATCGCTCAACGGCTTAAGATGGGTTCGTGGACCTACGTTGCGAACTGTCTGGCGCAGAAGACGAAAAATGAATGAAGTGAATGAAGTGTCAATAGTTAGGACCCCTTTCTGTGTGTGTGCAATGAATCCGGAAAATAGATGAAATTTTTCTTCGCGCCCACAGAAAGGCTAGCTTTATCCACATTGCTGCTCACGATTTTCGCTCCAGCCCTCGACGCCCAATCTCCCGCCGGTCCGGCGGCCGTTTCGGCGCCTGCTAAAGCCGGTGGCGCTGCGTCGGAGGCGCCGAGTTCAACCGCGAGGGCGCGCTTGCCCACAATCGAGTTAACACGGCCCAACACTCTCATTACTCAGTCCTGCCGAATCGTCATCCCGCCGGGGTTGGTCATTGCGGACACGAACAATCAGGGGGTCGTCCTTGTCGGCGCGCCGAACATCGAGGTTGATTTTGCCGAAGGCTCTGTCCTCCGCGGTTCGCCGGCGGACACGCGTCCAGACCAATACAAAGGTTATGGCATTCGCCTCGATGGGCAAAGCGGCGTAACCATTCGTGGCGCGGGCATCAGTGGATTCTGGTGTGGCTTATGGGCGACGAAGGCCGACGGCCTCACTCTTGAAGGCATTGACGCCTCAGACAACCGCCGGGCGCACCTGGGATCGACTCCCGTCGCGGAAGACGCGGCGGACTGGCTCTACGGCCACAACAATGACCAGCACGAATGGCTCAACAACTACGGCGCGGCATTGTATATCGAAAAGTCCGCCGGGCTGACCGTGCGCGACTCGCGGGTGTGGCACGGCCAGAATGGGCTGTGCCTGGACCGGGTGACGGGAGCGAAGGTTTATGACAACGATTTCTCGTTCGACTCAGGATGGGGGATCGCCTTGTGGCGCTGTTCGAGCAATGTCATCAGCCGCAACGCGATCGATTTCTGCGTCCGTGGTTACAGCCACGGCGTGTACAATCGCGGGCAGGACTCGGCGGGGATCTTCGTTTTCGAACAGAACAACGACAACGTTTTCGCGGAGAACTCGGTTACCCACGGCGGAGATGGGTTCTTCGGGTTCGCCGGGCGCGAGGCGCTGGGTGAGATCGGGGGCCATCCGGTCGAATGGTACAAGCGGCGGGGCAATGATGACAACCTGCTCGTCGGAAACGATTTCTCCTACGCCGCCGCGCACGGGATCGAAAACACGTTCTCGTTCGGAAATCAATATCTGAAGAACCGGATTGTGGACAACGCCATTTGCGGGGTGTGGGCCGGCTACTCCCGCGAAACCCTCATCGCCGGCAACGACTTCGAGCGCAACGGCGAAATGGGCTATGGCCTTGAGCGGGGCGGCGTGGACATCGACCACGGCGGAGACAACCTGATTGTTCATAACACTTTCATCAATAATAAGTGCGGTGTTCACCTCTGGGGAGGGGTTAATGCCGATTTCGCCAAAAAGAAATGGGCCAAGGCCAACGGCTATGCCTCGACAGGCTCGCTAATAGCCGGCAACAGATTCCAGGGCGACGTGCTGGCCTTCCAGTTCCGCGGCCCTGGCGAGGTTGTGCTAGGTTCCAATAAGCTCGTTGGGGTGGCCAAAGTGATGCTTGATGAACCGGCCTACAAGGTCGTGCAGGACGACCAGCGAAGGGTAACACAACTTCGAGTGCCCCCACACCCGGTCTATGGCGATACCCATCCGGTCGGTGCGCGAGGCCAACTCGGCGGGCGAGAAAACATCATCATGACCGAATGGGGGCCATGGGATCACACATCACCCTTAGTGCGGTTGGTGAAGTCGACCGGTGGCGCCGTAGTGTTCGATATCCTGAAAGTGCCCTTTGCGGACGTTCAAGCGCGAACCGAGGGAAATCAAGTGCGCGAGGCGCTGACACAGGTCGCCGGCAAGACGAACGAATCACAGATTACCGTCAGCGCCTTGGCCCCTGGCGTCCATCCCTACCGGCTCGATGTCCGGGCGGCGGGAAAACTCGTGGCCCGGAGAACCGGGACTTTGATAGCGGCCAACTGGCAGGCGACGTTCTTTAAATGGCCCGCGGATATCGACCCGCGCAAAGACTTGGCCGATTATCGCAAGCTGCCCCAAGGCCCGACGGCGGTGACGGCGGAACTCGAGGAACTCTCGTTGCGCTACGGTATGCGCGGCCCGAGCGAGTTGGGACTCTCGGACAAAGTCACGGCTGCGAAATTTGGCCAGGACCATTTCGGGATGATTGCCCGAACGCATCTGCCGCTGGCAAAGGGCACCTGGGACTTTAGCACTCTCAGCGATGACGGCGTGCGGGTGAGTGTTGATGGCAAGCCGGTCATCGAGAACTGGACCTGGCACGGCCCAACGCGCAACTCAGGCAAGCTCTCGCTCCCTGCGGACAAAACGGTGGAGATTGTGGTCGAACATTTCCAAATTGATGGTTACGCCGTTCTGGAGTTCTCGATCTCCCGAGGAGACTGAGCCAGCGCCGTGTGCAAGCAAATGTTGACCTGCTCGACCCGCTGGCGGCCACCAATGCTATCAACTCGCCACGAGCGATCTTTAGCGACACGCCCTTTTCCGATTCGTCCTAATTCACCGGCACCCGGTGCAAAACACATGTCTATTAAGCACCACCCTGGCTCCACTCCGTCCTGGCTTAGCAACGACCTTTTTCCTCTTCCTTCGGGGTTGATCAGCCGCTCCATTCAGGCAGCTCAGCAAGAAAATCCTTATGGCAACCGCTAATCCATACATTCTGTTTGTCGATCTTGGCCGCGGCGACCGTTCGGGCCCGGACCGCTCCGTAAATACCGCCCACCAGCAGAAGGCCCCCTCCGGCGACGGCCGTCCAGCCGGAATTGGCCAGCGCACCGGCAATGATCAGAACGATGCCAACCAGGAGACTAGTCCAACCAATAATCATTCCCTGTTTCCGCGCGGCGCGGTGCCGGTCGCACAGGCCGATGTGCACGGTCGCCTTCTTGCGCACAATCAGCACCACAATAATCAGAATCAGCACATTGATGATAAGCAACAGGTAATAAGCCGGATGCTGCCAATAAAGCACCCGTTTGAGCCTGAACCCGTTGGCCGGCGCATTGCATTTGACGCAGCGATCCGGGAAGACCGTCTCGGAACGGGTGACCAACCGCTTCCCAGTCCGCCAAAAACTGCCCGGCATCGCAGCGCCTTCGCCCAATCGCTGCAGGAAAACCGGTTTGCATTGAGCGCAAATCCAGCAATTGTTCAACCGGATCAGATCCTGTTGCGGTAAAATCCGGCCGCATTCAGCGCACGCGTTGCCGGCAGGCGCCCCCGGCGCTGGCGGCACGACGGGACGAGCCGCGTCCAGCGGTTGCCAGTTCGCCATCCCCTCGCGCCAGACCAGCGTCGCCGTGTTGATACTCCCCGACCGCACGAGCTCATCCAGTTGCGAATCGGTAACCGGACCGAGACGCTCGCCGTTCAGCGCGTAGAACCAATCCATAGTCAAGGGTAGTGTCCGACGTCCGCTAAACACAACTCGAAAAGAACACCGGAAACGAACACAACGGGGTTATTACGTCCCGCAGCGAGCGGACCCAACACCCACCAAACACACACTTCCCATGCACGCAGTGAGTGGCGTATTGACGCGCCGTGCGAAAGTCCTACCGTGTGGTCAAGTATGACTATGCTTCGTTCCCATTCCCGCCGGACTTTTCTGAAATCTGCCGCTGCCAGCGGCCTGGCCGTGACGGTGTTGCCGTCACGTTTGTGGGCCGCTGAAACGCCGGCTAACGAGCAAATCACCCTTGGCTTTATCGGCACGGGCACCCAGGGCCGCGGCCTGTTGGGCGGGTTCCTGCGCCATAACCAGACGCGTGTGGTGGCGATTTGTGATGTCGATACCGACCGGCGTGATAACGCCAAGCGTGTCATCGAGAGCTACTATGCGACCCGGGCCAACGCGGGCGCCTCTAAGGGCTGCACGACTCACGATGATTTTCGCGACCTGCTCGCACGCAAAGATATCGATGGGGTTGTCATTGCCACACCGGACCATTGGCACGCGCTGACGTCAATTCCCGCCGCCCATGCCGGCAAGGATATCTACTGCGAAAAGCCTTTGAGCCACACGATCCGGGAAGGGCGTGCGATGGTTAATGCCGTGCGGCAACACCAGCGCGTGTTCCAGGTCGGCAGCATGCAACGGTCTTCGCGCGAATTTCGCGCGGCTTGCGAATTGGTCCGCAACGGCGCGCTCGGCAAGATTAGCCGGGTCGAGGTGGCCGTGGGCGGCCCGCCGGTGCCCTGCGATTTGCCGGGCGAGTCTGATCAGCCCGGGCTGGACTGGAACCTGTGGCTCGGGCCCGCGCCGATGCGGCCTTACAATTCGATCCTCAGCCCGCGCGGTGTCCACAAGCATTTCCCCGAATGGCGCCATTACCGCGAATACGGGGGCGGTGGGGTTTGCGACTGGGGCGCGCACCACTTTGATATAGCGCATTGGGCGCTGGGATTTGACGACTCGGGCCCGCAGGAAATCATTCCCCCTGCTGACCCGCATGCGCAAAGCGGCGTGCGGCTCCTCTATGCGACTGGCGTCGAGCTGATTCATGTTCCCGGCAATGGCATTACCTTTTTTGGCGAGAAAGGGCGGCTGTATGTCAACCGCGGCAAGTTTGAACTGTGGCTCGGCGAAGAGCAGAAGGCCAAAGACGTCGGTGACTGCCAGGCGATGTTGAAGGAATTGCTGCCCGCCAACGCGGTTCGGCTTTACTCCAGCTACGATCACCTCGGCGATTGGCTCCATAGCATGCACACCCGCAAACCACCCATTTGCGATGTTGAAATCGGTCACCGGACGGCGACGGTCTGTAACCTGGTGAACATCGCGTATTTTTACGGCCAGCGGCTCAAATGGGACCCAATCACTGAGAGCTTCCGGGACGGCACCGGCAACCCCAATTGGCTGGGGCGCGAGTATCGGGCGCCGTGGGGGCTGACCTAAGGGATAAAGTTCACGGTAAGGTCTCCCGGGAGGACGGCCACGGTGTTCGCTATCATGGTTGCTCCCAATGCTCGCGCCAAATTCATCACGCGCATGTACTAGAGCGGGGGTAAGTCAATCCAGAGGTCCAGGTCAAAAGTCGTAACCGGCGTCCCTTGCAGGACCGCGGCGGTCATTCCGACGACAATAAACCGAATTTTTTCTGCACCGAGCGCTTGGATAAGCCCAGGGAGCGCAGAAAATTCTGGTGCATCTGCCACCGTTCGTCGGGCGTGGCGGCCAGGCTGCGCGCGTAAAGGTACTTTTCGTCTGCGCTTAGCCCGCGGACGCGGCTGATCTTTTTTAGCACGCGCGCGACTTTTTTTTCCATCTGGCACCACCCTAAGCCTCCTCTCCGCGACGGGGTGCAGGACAAAATAGTTATTCCCCCTAAGTTTCGGTTGTTTTTTTGCTTGAAGATGTCTAGTCACTAGACAATATTTAGCAGCGTGAGCAAATTCATCGAGCAGCGCCAAGTCATCTTCCAAAAAATGGCCGAG
>DASYXT010000126.1:0-101486 GCA_035934555.1 Verrucomicrobiia bacterium
TAGTCTTCATTGGCCCCACAGGTAAAAAAAGTGCGGGCCAATGTCCAGCTCAAATAAACAGGGATTTGCTTTTCAGTGACTTACCTGTGTTTTGACTCCGCCATAATTTAAAGCAAGGTCCGGAGGCAAAACCAAATAAAGCCCGTGAGCACCAGCACAGCGACCACCCACCAAAACCAGTGCAACCCGCGCGGCACCGGTTGCCGGTCGCCAAACTCACGCTTCACGAAATGGGTATAATCGAACGCCTCCTCTGGAAGGTCCAGGTCGCCGGCGTTAGCGGCCTCGGACCAACCGGTCTGCTCGTCGGAGCCACACTCCGGGCAAGCGCGCGCCCGAGGCGGCAGGTCCGCGCCGCAGTTGGGACAGGTGTGAGGAGACATAAACTGCTCTGCTAATTTTAACAGTCCAGGGGCTTGAATGGCCACCCTGGAATTCGACTTGGCTCGCGCAGGTGTTGCGCTTTGCCAGGCGTTTTGTCAAAGTCGCGGCCGAAAGGCTCCCGGCCATCATGCAAACCGAATTCAGTTTTGCTCCCGCGCCAGCTCAGGCCGGCTATGACCAATGGCTCGCCGGCAGGCGTGTGGCGGTGCACGAATTGGCCAGGCGCCTGGGGCTGCCGCTAGGCAATAACGTCGAGGTGTGGCTAGTCGGTGGGATTCGCTTGCGCGGTGTGCTGCGGTTACGCGAGGAAATACTGTTTATCGAGGAGGACCGGGTCCGGCATCTGGAACTTGTCGTCGATGGAGTGGGGTTTGCCTACCGCGAGATCGAATCCTGCGTCCGCACTGATACATGACCTCAGCCGTTTACCTCCGAGCCAAGCGCCAACTCCTTATTGTTTATGGCTAATCAACCCCAAGCCGTCCCGCAAACCTCTCCAGCTCGAACATCCGGCAGCCATGTGCTGGTTCTCAGCGCGGTGGTCGCAGCGCTCGGCTCTTTTTTGTTCGGGTTCGATACCGTGGTGGTATCGGGCACGAATGATCTGCTGCAGCAGGTGTTTCATCTGGATGCGTTCTGGCTGGGGTTCACGGTCACCAGCGCGTTGATCGGCACGATGGTCGGCTCGCTGTTAGCCGGCCGGCCGGCCGATTGGTGGGGGCGGCGCCCGGTTCTGGGTATCTTGGCGTTGGTGTTTTTCGTAGCCGCACTTGGCTGCGCGCTCGCGTGGAATTGGTACGCGCTGCTGGTGTTCCGGTTCCTGGGAGGGATTGCTGTGGGGGCAGCATCGGTGGTCTGCCCGATGTACATCACCGAAATCGCCCCGCCCGCGCGGCGTGGGTTGCTGGTGGCCATCAGCCAGCTAAATATCGTGGTGGGGATTCTCGTAGCGTACCTGTCGAATTATTTGGTAGCCAAAATTCTCGGGCCGGGTCACGCAGCCAACTGGCGCTGGATGTTTGGCGTGATGGTCCTGCCGGCGATGGCCTTTCTGGTCACCGCGTTGCTCATCCCCGAGAGCCCGCGCTGGCTGATCAAACAAAACCGGCGCGAAGAAGCTCAGGCTGTGCTCGGCCGGTTTGGGCATGAACAGCCGGCGCGCGAAGCGGAAGAAATCGAGACCTCGTTGCAGGCCGAGGCCAAGGGCACGCACCAGACGCTGTTCCAGGCGAAGTATCTCAAACCGCTGCTGCTGGCGTGCGCCATCGGCATTTTCAATCAACTCGATGGGATTAATGCGGTGCTTTATTATGCGCCGCAAATCTTCCGAATGGCTGGGGCTGACCAGGCGGATGCGCTTGTGCAGTCGGTTATTATCGGCTTCACCAATCTGGTCATGACGCTGGTAGCCATGGCGCTGATCGACCGGGTCGGGCGCAAAGCGCTGCTGCTGGCGGGCTCGGTCACGTTTGTCATGGCACACGGGTTGGCGGCCTGGGTCTTTTACAGCCATGCGCAGGGGTGGGTCGTCATCGCCGCGCTAATGGGTATCGTCGGCTCCCATGCCTATTCACAAGGAGCGGTAGTCTGGGTGATTATCAACGAACTGTTGCCCAACGCGGTTCGCGCGTCTGGCGTCGCGCTGGTCTGCTTCGTCATTTGGGTCCTCGACGGTGCCGTCAGTTGGGCGTTCCCGGTCGTCGCCGGAGGCGGAGGCCCGCGAGCGGCCTATGCGTTCGGCTTTTTCGCGCTGATGATGGTGCTGCAATTTTTCGTGCTGCTGAAGTACCTGCCAGAGACTAAGGGCGTTTCGCTCGAACAATTGGAGAAGCGGCTGGGCGTGGTTTGAATTTGCGCGAGCTCAGGCTGGAATCAGCACGCTTAGCTTCCTGGGCAGAAGTTGGATGCTAACTGGAGTGTGACCCAGGATTTCGCCATCGGCGGCTACCAGGCTCGGCCGCTCGGATTCCACCCTCAGGCTTGTGGCCATGAAGCAACGGACGCTCGGATGATGGATATGAGTTCCGCGCCGCACCGCTGCCAGTTGGCGCAGGGCCTCCAAGCGTCCCACCGCTTCCACCAGCGTCACATTCAGCAGCCCGTCATCCATCAGCGCACCGGGGGCAAGGCGCATGCCACCGCCAGCACGTTCGCCGTTGCTGGCGCTGGCGAGTAAAAATCGGTTTTCAAAAACCTGGTCTCCGATGGTGACGCACAGGCGCGTGGGACGCCATCTGCACAGAGCCCATGCCACCCCAGCCGAATAGGCCAGGCGCGACCCGAAGACGCGCTTGACCGTCGGGTTGGTGCGCCGGAGGCATTCGCCCAGCAAACCTACCCCGGCCAGAACCAAAGCGTGGTGTGTCACCTGCTCCTGTCCGGCCTGACATTTCACCTCGAGCACGTCCACCGCCCGTACCCGGCCCTGTCCGGGAAGCAAAATCTTTAGCTGGCCGTTGCAGCCGAGATTAGCGGCCAAATCATTGCCAGTTCCCACCGGCAGAACTGCCAGAGCGGCGCGCGGCTCAGGGCAGGATAATATCCCGTTGGCCACATCCATCGCCGTCCCATCGCCGCCGACGGCGGCGATCAGCTCGTAAGCTTGAGCCGCTTGCGCTGCCCATTGCCTGGCCTCTCCCGGTTTGGCCGTGAGGCGGTGGTCCGGTTGAATTCCCAGTTGCTGAGCCTGCGCTTCGAGCCGGCGCCAGCGCTCCAACCCGCGCCCCGCGCCGGCGGCGGGATTGATGATGAACAGAATGCGCGCAGACATCGAGGCTTGGCCGCAGGATCAGAAAGGCGCGTCCAGCCACACAAGCAAATTCCGGTGGAGAACCCAGTTGCAATTCGCTGGTGGAGTGACATTAATATAGGTTAGTAGTTTCGTTTTAACCGCCTGAGCATCGGCATATGAGTATCTGCAGCGATTCTTCCTTCTGTGGCAGTCCCGAACACATTTGGCGTCCCAACCGCCGCGAGTTTCTTTTCGTCGGTCTCATCGGCAGCGTGGGATTAACCCTGGGCAACATGTTCAAATTGCAGGCCCAATCGGCGAGCGGCGCCGTCCGAGCTCAGTCGGTGATCAATATTTTCCTGCCGGGTGGGATTGCGGCGCAGGAATCGTTTGATCCGAAACTGCTGGCCCCGATTGAATACCGCGGCCCCTTGGGCACGGTGAAGACGAAGCTGGAGGGGATATACTTTTCCGAGGGCCTGAAGCACACGGCGGCGATAGCGGATAAGATTTGCGTCGTGCGCGCGATGACCCATGGCGAGGCCGACCATAACCGCGGCACCCATAACATGTTTACCGGCTGGCGGCCCAGTCCGGCCCTGCAGTATCCCAGCATCGGCAGCATCGTTTCGCACGAGTTAGGCGCGCGAAATAATCTGCCGCCCTACATTTGCATCCCCACTCAGCCGAACACGTTCGCCGGCACGGGATACCTTGGTTCTGCCTATGGCCCCTTCAGCCTGGGGGCCGATCCCGGCAACGGCGGTTTCAAAGTTCGCGATTTGAGCCTGCCCGCCGGCGTGGATGCGACGCGTTTCGCCGAACGCCGCCAGATGCGGGAAGTGGTCGATGCGCATTTCAGTTCGCTGGAGAAATCCGACGCGCTGGCGGGGATGGACTCCTTTTACTCGCGAGCCTACGCGATGCTCAGCTCGGATAAGGCGCGCGCGGCGTTTGATCTCAAACAAGAGCCGGACAAGTTGCGCGAGTCTTACGGCCACAACGCGGCCGGGCAAAGAATGCTGCTGGCGCGGCGGTTGGTTGAAGCCGGCGCGCGGTTTGTCTCACTCACCTACGGCGGGTGGGATCATCACGACAACATCCAGCACGGCGTTTCCAGCCAGTTGCCCACCTTCGACCAGGCCTTTGCCGCCCTGGTGCGCGACCTGGACAGCCGCGGGATGCTGGACTCGACGCTCGTATTGGTCACAACCGAGTTTGGGCGCACGCCGAAGGTCAACGGCACCGGCGGCCGCGACCACTATCCGAAAGTATTCAGCATCGTGATGGCCGGCGGCGGTATCAAACAAGGGTTGATCCATGGAACGACAGATGTAACCGGAACAGAAGTGGACAGTGATCCACTGACGGTGCCCGATTATGCCGCGACGATTTACCGCCTCCTGGGGATCGACTGGGAAAAGACGCTGATGGCTGGGGCCCGGCCGGTGAAGATCATCAAAGACGGCGAGGTATCAAAAAGCCTTCTGGCCTGAATCGCTAATGGGTCGGCGCCGGCAACAACGGAGCTAGTCCGCAGCAACTGTCGAACTTAAGATGGCCCAGATAACCTCGCCGTGCGCCGGAGTGTTGGGAGATTGCTGCGGGCTGAAGCCCGCGCTCCGGTTGCGGACGGCCGCGCTCAGATTTGTGTCCTGGTTCAGCTTTGGCGGTTTGGGCCTCCTGCGCCGCCTTGCACTCGCCACCCCGTTGCTTCTGACCGGGCGCGCTCTGGCTATATCTCCTCACCTGGTGTCACTTTTACCCACCGGCGGGCAGCGCGGCACGCAGGTCGAAGCGATCTTTGAAGGCGAGCGACTGCAGGACACCGAACAGATCTTTTGTTACGAATCCGGCCTCGAGGTGCTGAAACTGGATTTGGTCACCAACAAGACCGTGAAGGCTCAGCTCAAGCTTGCGCCGGATTGTCCACTGGGCGAACACCATCTGCGGTTGCGCACCCGAACCGGTTTGTCAGAAGTGGTGACGTTTATGGTAGGCTCGCTGCCAGTGCTGGAGGAAATTGAGCCGAACAACGACGCCGCGCACGCGCAAAAGGTGCCGCTCAATACGACGGTTACCGGCGTCGTAAAACCCGAGGATGTGGATTGTTTCGCGGTCGAGGTGAAGAAAGGGCAACGGCTCTCGGTTGAGGTCGAAGGCATGCGCCTGGGCCGCGGGGTATTCGATCCGCGGCTGACGATTCAGGACACGAAGGGCAAGCTCCTGGCCGATGTCGATGATACCTGGCTCGCCATGCAGGATCCGTTCACCAGCTTTGTCGCGGACACGGACCAAACCTGCATTGTTCAATTGCGCGAGGTCACTTATGGCGGCGGCAATAATTTCTATTACCGCATGCACATCGGCTCATTCCCCCGGCCAACATCGGTTTTCCCGCTCGGCGGCAAAACGAACGAAACCGTCGCCTTTACCTTTTTCAGCCCAGCCACAGGGCCGTTTGTGCAAAAGATAAAACTGCCGGACGCCCCCAGCGAGAAGTACGGTTTATTCGCGGAACTGGACGGACAATCCGCTCCCTCGCCAAATTGGATTCGGGTGTCTAACTTCCCCAACATTTTGGGCACCGCTGCGAACCATGACCGGGAACACGCGACGGCGGCCGACCAGGAACCTCCGTTCGCGCTCAATGGCACGCTGACCCAGCCCGGGCAGGAGGATTGGTTCCGCTTTCCGGCCCAGAAAGACAAAGCACTCGAGGTAACCGTCTTTGCGCGGCGGTTGCGTTCGCCGCTCGATTCGGTGCTCGAAGTTTTCAATCATAAGGGCGAGAGCCTGGCGTCCAATGACGATACTGCCGGCGCCGATAGCTCGCTGAAGTTCACCCCTTCGGAAACGACCAACTACTTTGTGCGTATCCGTGACACGCTGGGCCAGGGCGGCACCGACTATGTCTATCGCATTGAGATCACTCCGGTGCATCCTGAGATGGCGGTGAAAATCCCCGAGGTTGCCCGCAACGATACACAATCGCGCCAGTTCATCACCGTGCCGCGCGGCAACCGGTTCGCCACCTTGATTTCCGCCCGCCGCCAGAATTTCAAAGGCGAATTGGCGTTTCACGTGGACCCGTTGCCCCCGGGAGTCACGCTGACGGCGGCGGCGATGGCCGAAAACATCGATGCCATGCCGCTGGTGTTCGAGGCGACAACCAACGCGCCAGTTGGCGGCGCATTGACCGACCTGGGCGCAACCTGGACCAACGGGACGGACAAGGTGACGGGCAAATTCCGGCAGAACATCGATCTGGTCGAAGGGCCTAACAACAGCACCTTTTACAGCACCTCCGTCGAGAAACTTTGTGTCGCCGTCACGGAGGCGGCGCCGTTCAAGCTGCGAATTGTCGAGCCGCGCGTCCCCTTGGTTCAGGCGGGGTCTATGCCGTTGGAGATTGTCGCCGAACGGGCGCCCGGATTTACCGAGCCGATTGAAGTGCAGATGGTGTGGAACCCGCCCGGAGTCAGTTCCCAGCCCGAAGCGACGATTCCCAAGGAAGCGACCAATGTGATGTATCAACTCAATGCGTCAGGGGGCGCCGACGCGCACACGTGGCAAATCGCCGTCGTGGGGCACGCAACCGTCGATGGGGGTGAGCTGTATGTCTCCTCGCAGCTCAGTCCGTTGGAAATCGCGACGCCTTTCGTGACCGGCAAAATCGAAACCCTGTGGCTCAACCCTGGGAAGAGCGGGAAGCTGACGGTTAATCTGCAGCAAGCAAAAGCCTTCGATGGCAAAGCTACCATCCGCCTGTGCGGTTTGCCCGACAAGGCGACGGTTTCCGACCAGGAAATCACCAAGGGGGACCAGGAGGCCACGTTCGAGGTGAAGGCCGAGGCCGGGTGCCGAACCGGCGCTTACAAAAACCTGTTCTGCACGGTCGATGTCCCGCAGCAGGGGCAACTGGTTCGGCACACCATCGCCCAAGGCGGCATCTTGCGGATCGTGCCGCCAAAAAAGCCGGATTCAACCGTGGCCCGAGGAAACTAGGCAATGAAGATGCTCACGCCCATTCTCAGTGTTTTCCTGCTGGGGATGACCTTCTGCGCTCGAGGTAACGAGGCCATCTCCGAGTTGCACGTTTACCCGCCGGCGTTGCGCCTTTGCTCGGCCAAAGCCCGCCAGCGGGTGGTGGTGCAGGCGATGCAGTCAGACGGGATCACGCGCGAGCTCGCCCCGGGTGCCTTGTGCGTTTTGGCCAACACGAACATCGCCCGCCTCGCCAACGGCATGCTTTATCCGGTCGCCAACGGCCAAACCGAGCTGCGGGTGAGTTTTGCCGGACAGACGATTGTGGCGCCGGTGACGGTCACCAACGCGACCGTTCAACCGCCGGTGAGCTTTCGGCTGGACGTCATGCCGGTTTTTACGAAAGCCGGTTGCAATTCAGGCGCCTGCCACGGCACTTCGCGGGGCAAGGATGGCTTTCACCTGTCCTTGTTCGGCTTCGATCCCGAAGGGGATTATTTCCGGCTCACGCGTGAGCAGATTGGGCGGCGAGTGAACCTGGCGATTCCGCAGGAGAGTCTGATCGTGCAAAAGGGGCTTGGAGCGGTGCAGCACACCGGTGGAGTGCGTTTCGCCACCAATAGCGATCTGTGCCAAACCTTAGTCCGCTGGCTCGCCGCCGGAGCCAACAACGATCCGACCAATGTCGCCAGGCTCGAGGGCATCGACATCTTCCCCAAAACGGCCGTGCTCGAAGGATCCAACGTTCAGCAGCACTTCATCGTCCAGGCGCGTTATTCGGACGGCACGGAGCGGGACGTGACTCCGCTGGCGGTTTTTCTCAGTAACAACGAAATCGTCGCCCGAGTTTCGGATCAGGGTGCGGTGACCGCCGGTCAGCGTGGCGAGGCCTTCATCCAGGCCCGCTTTGGCGAGTTTAACGTCGGCGCACAGATCATCGTTATTCCCAAAGGGCTGCAGTATCAGTGGCCTGACGTGCCGGCTTACAATTACATCGACAAGGCGGTTTATGCCAAATTGAAGCGGCTGCGCTTGTTGCCCTCGGACGTGTGCGACGACAGCACGTTCCTGCGCCGGGCGTCGCTCGACATCATCGGCCAACTGCCCGAAGCCGAGGCCGTGACCAACTTTTGTCAGGATACCAATCCGCATAAGCGCGAGCACTTGGTGGATCAGTTATTGGACCGCAAGGAATTCGCGGACTTGTGGGTGATGAAGTGGGCTGAGCTGCTCGAGATTCGCTCGCGAGACAACGAGGTGTATCCCAAAGCTGTGCTGCTGTACTACGAATGGCTGCGCGACCAGATCGAGACCAATGTGCCGTTGGACCGCATCGTCCAGCAGTTGCTGACTGCTTCGGGCAGCACGCTTCGCGACCCCGCCGCCAATTATTACCAGGTCGAGCCCGACACCCTTAAGCTGGCGGAAAACACCGCTCAGGTTTTCCTCGGCATGCGCATTCAATGCGCCCAATGCCACAATCACCCGTTCGACCGCTGGACCCTGAATGATTATTACGGCTTTGCCGCGTTCTTCGCGCAAATCGGCCGCAAGCCCGGTGATGACCCGCGCGAGACTGTCATATTCGATCGCCACGACGGCGAGGTCACGCACCCGGTCACCAAGAAGGTGATGCCTCCCAAGTTTTTGGGCGGTGAGGTCCCAAAACTGAATGGCGAGAGCCGCCGGGCCGTGCTGGCTCGCTGGCTCACCGCGCCGGATAATCCTTACTTTGCGCGCAATGTCGCCAACATGATCTGGGCGCAGTTTTTAGGTCGCGGCATTATCGAACCGGTCGATGACGTGCGCATCAGCAATCCGGCCTCGAACCCGGAACTACTCGATGCGCTGGCGACGAAGCTGGTCGCGTATAAGTTCGATTTCAAAAAGCTGGTTCGGGATATTTGCACCTCGCGCACTTACCAGCTCAGCCCCATTCCCAACGACACGAATGCAGACGATGAACGGAATTTCAGCCACGCGGAGATCCGCCGCATTCGCGCGGAGGTGTTGCTGGATTGCATCAGCCAGGTGACGCAAACCCAGGACAAGTTCCCCGGCTTGCCCCGCGGCGCGCGCGCGGTCGATATCGCCGACGGCAATACCAGCACCTATTTCCTCACCACGTTCGGCCGAGCGAGCCGCGGCAGCGTTTGCTCGTGCGAAGTCAAAATCGATCCGAATCTCTCGCAGGCGCTGCACCTGCTCAACGGCAGCACCGTGCAGAACAAACTCGAACGAGGCGGCGTGATCAAAAAACTGCTCAAGGACGGAATGAGCAAGGACGCGATCATTCGCGAGTTGTACGAGCGCTGCTACAGCCGCCCTCCGACCCCGGATGAATTGACCAAACTGGATGGTTTCTTCACACCGGCCAGCCAGCCGCAGCAGGTGTTGAACGATGTCTTTTGGGCGCTGCTGAATTCCAAGGAGTTTGTGTTCAATCATTGAACCCCGAACCGATGAAGCACCCTGCGCGCAAACCGGCTGCAACCATGGGACAGGGCTTGCTGGAGCGATTCACGCCAACGGCAGCAGCCACTTTCCTTTCGTGCCTGATTGGATCTTTGCTCGGTGCCTCCGCCCAGGGCCAAACCAAAATCAATTATAACGATCATCTCCAGCCGCTGATTGAGGCCAATTGCGCCAAGTGCCATAACCCCGATAAAAAGAAGGCGGACCTGGACCTCACCAGCTTTCAAGGCGCGCTCAAAGGCAGCGGTTCCGGGGTCATCGTCGTCTCAGGCAATCTTGACGGCAGCAAATTGTGGAAGGCACTCACGCACGCTGAGGAGCCGTTCATGCCGCCCAACCGACCCAAGCTGGCCGATAAAGATTTGGATGTCTTCAAACAATGGATTCTCGACGGATTGCTCGAAAATGCCGGCGCAAAGGCCATTGCGGCCGCCAAACCCGGGCTGGACCTCGCGCTCAATCCGCAGGAACTGGCTCGCCCTGAGGGTCCGCCACCGATGCCCAAACAGTTACCGCTGGAACCGGTCGTGCACACCGCGCGGGGTGGGGCGATTCTGGGCCTGGCCGCCAGCCCTTGGGCCCCGCTCCTGGCCGTCGCAGGGCAAAAGCAGGTATTGTTGTTCCATGCCGACACGTTGGAGTTGCTCGGCATCCTGCCGTTTGAGGAAGGCCAGCCGGTGGACTTGAAGTTCAGCCGCAACGGCAAGCTGCTTTTGGCCAGCGGCGGACGCGGCGCGCGCTCCGGACGTGTGGTGTTGTGGAATGTCATCACGGGCGAGCGGTTGATGACCGTGGGCCAGGAATACGACACGGTGCTGGCCGCCGATATTCGGCCTGACCAATCGATGGTCGCGTTGGGCGGACCGAACCGGCTGGTGAAACTGTTTTCCACCCGCACAGGCGAACTGGTGCAAAAAATCAAAAAGCACACCGATTGGGTCACGGCGGTGGCGTTCAGTCCCAACGGCCAAGTCCTCGCGACGGCGGATCGGAATGGAGGGATCAGCCTCTGGGATCCGGACAGCGCTCAGGAATTGTTCACGCTTGCCGGGCATAAGGGCGCCGTAACCGAGTTGAGTTGGCGCGCCGACTCGAAGCTACTGGCCTCCGCCAGTGAAGACGGGACGGTGAAACTTTGGGATGCCAAAGAGGGCCGGCAGCTCAAGAGTTGGCGCGCGCATGGGCCGGGAGTTTTGAGCGTCAGCTACGCCCCGGATGGTCAACTCGTCACGTGTGGGCGCGACAATGCCGTCACGGTTTGGAATGGCAACGGTGGCAAAGTGCGGTCGCTTGATTTTCACGGCAACCTGCCCTTGCGGGTTGCGTTCACGCACGACAGCCAGCGCGTATTCGCCGCGGATTTTGCCGGCCACATCACCGTCTGGGCGGCGGTCCAGGCCAAGCCAGTTGCCCGGTTCGACGCCGACCCCTTGCCGTTGGCCGAGCAAATCGCCACCGCACAAAACCATTTAAAAGAAATCCGCTCCCGGGCGGAGCAAACGGCCAGGCAGATTGGTGCGTTGGAGGCACAACAGGCGCAAATCAAGGCGGAACTGGAGACTGCGAACGCCGTACTCGAATCGTGTCGCGCACAAGTCGCCGGCCCAACAACCAATGGCCTTCCCCTCTCTGTGCTGGTGCTGACCAACGCCACACAAAAAGTGAGTGTGCTGGCGCAAACGCTCGCTGCGGTTCAGACTAAACTGGCTAAGGCCCGCCGCGAAGACGATAGCGCCGCGGCAATCGACGAGGCCCAATCCACGCTGGGCCGGCTCCAGGCTGCTCAACTCTGGTCGCGGATTTATAAGGCGCGCGAAACCCTGGCCTCCAGCAAAGGTGAACGACAGAAGGTTGCGGCCAGTCTGCAGGCCAGCCGGCAAGCCATTATCGACGCTGAAAAGCAGCTCGACGCCGCTCGTAAAGCCGCCCTCGACGCTCAGAGCCAAATCAAAACTGCGAAAGCCGATAGCGCCCAGCAACAGCCCGCGTTGAAGCAGCTCGACGCCGAACTGCAAAGCAGCCAGGCGCGCCTCGCACAGTGGCTCCGCGAGTACCAGAAGCTAATCCAACCCAACGGCGACCTCGCACAAAAGCAGTCAGCGCATTAAGAACAGTGTGCTTGAGCGTCCTGGGCTTCTAGTCCGACTTCGCGCGCAAATACTCGTCCATGGCTTTGGCCGCGCGTTTGCCGTCGCCCATGGCCAGGATGACGGTCGCCGCGCCGCGCACAATATCGCCCCCGGCAAACACACCCGGCAGGCTGGTCATGCCGCGGTCGTCCACCACGATGTTCCCCCATTTATTCAGCTTCAGCTCGGGACAGGTGGCGGTCAGGAGGGGATTGGCGCGAGTGCCGATGGCCACGACTACAATGTCGCACGGGATGACAAATTCAGACATCGGGATGGGCACCGGGCGCGCGCGGCCAGACGCATCCGGCTGGTCGAGTTTCATGCGCACACATTTCAAACCCGTCACCCACCTTTGCTCGTTGCCCACCACCTCCACCGGCGCAACCAAAAATTCAAACGCGAGTCCTTCTTCTTCCGCATGGTGGATTTCCTCAGCGCGCGCGGGCATTTCTTTGCGCGTGCGGCGATAGACGATCATTGAGGTTTCGGCGCCCATGCGGCGCGCGGTGCGCGCGGCGTCCATAGCGACATTGCCGCCGCCAATGGTGGCAACGCGCTTGCCGTTGAGCACGGGAGTATCGGAGCGCGGGAACTGGTAAGCGGCCATCAGGTTTACGCGCGTGAGATACTCGTTGGCCGAATAAACGCCTTTGAGATTCTCGCCCGGCACATTCATGAAGACCGGCAGGCCGGCGCCGTTGGCAATGAACACCGCGTCAAAATGTGCACGCAACTCCTGTAACGTGAAGGTGCGGCCGATCACCGTGTTGCAGACAATCTTCACCCCGGCGGCCTCGAGCCGGGCGACTTCGGCTTCGACGATCTTCTTCGGCAAACGGAATTCCGGGATGCCGTAAACCAGCACGCCGCCGGGTTTGTGCAACGCCTCGAAAACGGTTACCTCATGGCCCGCCTTGGCCAATTCACCGGCGGCGGTGAGTCCGCCCGGGCCGGCGCCGACCACCGCGACCGTCTTGCCCGTGGGCGGTGGCACGCTCAGGCGCTGTTGCCCCAGGTTCGCTCGAGCCCAATCGCCGACGAACCGTTCCAAATAACCAATGGCGACCGGCAACCCTTTATGTCCTCGGATGCATTCGATTTCGCATTGGGTTTCCTGCGGACAAACGCGCCCGGTCACGGAGGGCAGTGCATTGTCAGCCAGCAACGAACCCGCCGCACCCGTGAGGTCCCCTTTGGCCAGCAAATCAACAAAGCGCGGGATGTTAACCGCCACCGGGCAGCCCGCAACGCACTTGGGGTCTTTGCATTGAATACAGCGGTCGGCTTCGAGCAGCGCGACGGTTTCGGGCAACCCGAGATTGACCTCCCCGAAATTGGCCTGCCGCAGTAATGGTTCCTGCTCGGCCATTTTCTGCCGGCCGATCTGCAACCGTTGTTTAGTGGTCATGGCACTCAAGCAGGTATCCCGGGTTGGGCCAAATAAGCGCAAACACGCAAAGACGCAGAGGCGCAAAGGAAACGAAACGAGCTGCTGAATATTGGTGCCGAGCTCAAATCAGGTTGGGCGCTCATTTGAATTTCTGATTTTTATCTTTGCGTCTTTGCGTCTCTGCGTCTTTGCGTTTCAACCTCCGGCGATTTTGCACTGGCCCCCTTCGCAGGTCCGCAGCGCCTTCTGCTCGAACTCGCGATAGGTGGTCAACCGGTCCATCAACAAGTCGAAATCCACCAGGTGGCCATCGAATTCAGGGCCATCCACGCAGGCGAACAGTGTTTGCCCTCCCACCGTCACGCGGCATCCGCCGCACATCCCGGTTCCGTCCACCATCACCGGATTCAACGACACGATCGTGTGGACGCCCAACGGCTGGGTCAACTTGACGACGGCGCGCATCATCGGCACCGGCCCGACCGCGTACACGATGTCAATGCCGCCCTGCCGCAGAGCCTCGCGCGCGGCGTCGGTCACAAACCCGTGCCGCCCGTAGCTGCCGTCATCGGTGCACACCAAAACCTCGCCCAGGCGCCGCAATTCGGCTTCGAAAATGACCCACTCCCTTGAGCGGCCGCCAATGATGCTCAGGACCGACACCCCGCGCGCGCCTAATCCCTGCGCGATGGGATGCACGACCGCCGTGCCCACGCCGCCGCCGATGCACAACGCCCGGCCCGAGCTAATCAATTCTGTCGGCTTGCCTAATGGACCGACGATGTCGGTGATGCCCTGGCCCGGTTCGAGCGCAACGAGGTCCCGCGTGCTCTTGCCCACCGCCTGAATGACCAGGGTAATCGTGCCGGCGCTTGCGTCCGCGTCCGCGATCGTCAAAGGAATCCGTTCCGCGCCTTCTCCCAGGTGCACGATGACGAACTGCCCCGGCTGCCGAATGGCGGCAATGCGCGGCGCCACCACTTCCAGACGGGTGACGTTTGGGCTCAGACGCGCTTTAGCAACCACGGCGTGCATGAGGGAAGGGTCGTCGGCGCGCCCGCAACTCACCACACCGATTTTGGCTTTCCCTGAGCAGTTTTTGCTCAGGCTCAAACCGGAGCGCGAACATCCCTGTCTGCCTGCCTGCAGCGGTGCGTTACCTGCAATGTCTCGGTAAATCCGAGCCGCGCTGGGCGTGCGCGACTGGCTGCGAAAGATCGTGTCGGCGCTCCGGTCCTTCGACTGGCGCCTTAGGGATTCCCGCTGGCCCCCGATCCGCCAAAGGTTGACAAGGCTTGGCTTTCGAAGGAAATTGCTCGGATGGCAGTGACAACACTCAACGTAAGCCTAAGCGAGGAGCAGGCGGCGGTTATTGGCCGCGAGGTGGACTCGGGCCTTTACGCCTCCGCAAGCGAGGTTGTCCGGGAGGCCATTCGCGAATGGATAAGGCGTCGGGTCGAGCAGGACGTTGCGGCGTTAGAGCAGGCACACGCCGGCGCCTTCGAAAGGGACACTACCCCTGAAGAACTGCGCGCGATTCTTCGTATCCAAAAGCGTGTGCGCGCGGACATGCGCGCCGAAAGAGGAGCCAAGCGCGGACACCCCCGCCGATGATCCGGGCGGTATTCGATTGCAGTGCGGTGATCTCCGGGGTCGGTTGGCGCAATGAATCATATCAGTGTTTGGTGCTCGTCGCCAGGCGGCGTGTGCGCGGATTCGTGACCGACTGGATATGTGAGGAGTACCGACGTGTGGCACAAGGAATGGAAGCTGAAAAGCTCTTCGCGCGCTCGCCCTGGCCGGTGCTCGACTGGTTCATCTCGGCCTGCCGGGCAGTAGAACCCGATGCTTTGGGCAAACAGCGAAGCCGCGACCCGAGCGATGATCCTTACTTAGCGTGCGCGCTTGCGGCGAAGGCCGAGTTTGTCATTTCACCCGATCAAGACCTGCTCGTGCTCGGAAAACCCTTTGGAATCGAGGTCCTTACCCCACGTGCTTTTCTCAACCAGCTGTACGCTGCCCGCAAGTAATCCAGCTCCAGCGGGTTTCCCCTACGGCAACAGCTCAGTGAAGCCTATAAAACCGCGCCGGGTAATTGGTCGCCGCCGGGTCGGTAAATTCTATCTGCGCCGCACCCGAAGAAATATTGGTAAGCACCGCGATAGTTTGCCAGTTGGTGGAAGCCAACAGATTGGTCGAAGCCTGGAGTTGGTAGCTTACGCCGCCGTAACCGACGAAAGAAAGCTGAAGCACGCCGTTGGTGCCGTGGTTGAGGACCAGCCACGGCAACTCGGCGAGGCGATAGAACCGGGCGGGGTAACTGCTCGAATCGTTGTCGATAAGCTGCAGCAGCGTCATGGAGGCCGAGCCGTTGTTGGTCATCATCAGGCCTTGCCAGTGGACCAAATCGCTCGAGACTTCGAGGCGGTACGCCAGGCCCGAGGCAACTCCAAAGGAAAGCTGGGCCAGGCCATTGGTGCGCGTCAACGCCAACACGGGGTAAGCGGTGAAATTGAGCGTGGTATCGGCCACAAGGTTTAGGGTAGAAACGCGCCAATCAAAGCGATAACCAGCAAGCTGCGGCTGGACCTGGTAGATGCCCGGACACAGGTCCACCAGAACATAATTGCCGTTACCATCCGTTAAACTGGTTTGGTTGGCTGTGCTCACGGGCACTCCCGCCAGTGGGCGTCCGCCGGGCGCAGCGGTGACCTGACCGCGAACGGTGAACGAACTGCGATACCCGGTAAAGTCCGTGGAAGTCGCATCCGGACCGGTGGGCGTCAACGTGACGATATGTGAAGCCGGGAAGAAGGATTGGCAGGCCTGGGTCGGTACGACGGTGTACACGGCCGAGCACAGGTTCGGCAACGCATAGGCGCCGTTGGCGTCCGTCACAAGCGTGTTGGTAAAACCGGCGGCGCTGACCACCACAGTGATGTTGCTCAACCCAACGCCGCCTTCGCTGATTTGGCCGCTGAGCAAATGAATGTTGTCATGGGTCGCGGCGAAATCCACACCCAAGGCGTTAGTCGGTCCAACCTGCACCACCTGGTTGGTGGGCGCAAAGAAGTAGCAAGCCAGCGCAGGGGTCACGGTATAAACATTGGAGGAGAGCCCGGTCACCGAGTAAGTCCCGTCATTGGTTGTCAGCACAGTGACATTGGTTAGGCCGCCGTTGATTTGCACCGGTACGTTGCTCACACCGGTCCCCAACTCGGTGATGCGGCCGGCAATCGTAAACGACGGATAGGCGAGAAAATTCACTCCGCTTTCATCGGCTGCGACCGTCAGGTTGGAGTTGGCGGGGGAGAAGCCGTAACCGGCCAGCGCGGGCACAACCTGGTTGGTTCCGGGGCAGATATGAGACAAGGCGTAATAGCCGTTACTATCGGTGGTGGCAGTGTGGTCGCCGGCGGTGATCGTAACGCCCGGCAGACCATTCACTCCATTGGTGGTCACCTGTCCCGAAATGTTAAAGACATTGTTTGTATAAGCCGTGAAGTTCACCTGCGTCAGACTCGGGCCGACCTGGATGCTACGGCTGGCGGGGCTGAATTGCTCACAATTCAGCGCGGGTATCAGATTGTAGGTGCCCTGGCAGAGCCCGGTGAGGGTGTAAGAGCCGTCGGCCAGTGTCACCGCGGTATTCGTTTGCCCGCTGACCTGTACCACAACTCCGCCCAGGCCTGAGGCGCCTTCGGTGATCAAACCGCTCACGCTATAGACCAATTGAGTCATCGCGAAATCCTGGTTCAGCGCGTTGTTGGGGCCCACGGTTGCCACACGGGATGCGGGCGTGATTTGGTAACACGGCCCGGCTGAAACGTTGACGGTGTAAGTGCCCGCGCAAAGATTCGAAAATGCATACGAACCATCCGGGCCTGTCAACGCCGCGCCGCCCACCGGTGAAAGGGTCAGGACGAGATTGCTCACACCAACCGTAGCGCTGGTAAACCTCCCGCTCACAACGTAAGCGTCAGCGACCGGGTTGAAATCAACGCCGGTGGCGTTAGCGGGCCCGACCGTTACCGGCAGGGAGACCGGGACGAAATGGCGGCAGGAGGCCAGGGGTTGTACCGTGTAGTTGCCGGCGGCCAGGCCCGTCGCGGTGTAATTACCAGAGATATCCGTGGTCACGATTTGGTTGGTCACGGCTCCCTGTAGTACCAGCACCTGGGCCGGCACAAACGAGTTGCTGACCTGCCCGCTGATCGTAAAGCCCGCCGGGATTACCGTCAGGCGCGCTGGCCGAGTGTTGGTTTGGCCAAACGGATTCTGCAGCACCGCGCTATAAAGTCCGGAGTTGGTCAGCGTCGCGGGGCCGAGTGTATAGGCGCTGTTGGTCGCGCCGGCCAGGGCACTGCCGTTAAACTGCCATTGAAAGGACATCGCCGGCGAGCCAACCGCCCCGACCGTGAAGCTCACGTTGCTCCCGGCCATCACGGTCTGATCCAGCGGTTGGACCTGAACGGTCGGTAGCAGGTTGAGCGTAACTGAAGCGCTGTTGGTGCTGCCGGAGTCGTTCGAGATAATGGCTTTGTAGGTGCCGATGTTGGCCGGCTGCGCGTTGGTAATGATGAGGGTGGCGTTGGTGGCCCCATCGATATTGCTGCCAGCAAATTGCCAGGTGTAAGTCGGGGGGTCCCCGCTGGCTTGGGCGGTGAAGGTCGCCGTGCCCCCGGCCGCGACGACCTGGTTGGTCGGTTGCGCCGTGATCGCCGGCGCCAAAGAAATAAAAACATCCGGACTGATCGCGGTGCCCAAGGAGTTCGCCACCACCACAGCGTAAGGGCCCTCATTGGTGGGCGATGCGGCCGTGACGGTGTAGGCCGATCCGGTGGCGCCGGCGATGGGTGAGGAGTTGAATCGCCATTGATAGGTAAGCGGGGTTGCGCCCGCGGCCAGCGCGGCAAACGTTGCGGAGCTGCCTTGCAAAACTGTCTGATTCATCGGTGCGACGACAAACACCGGCGGCGAGGCCAACTGATATTCGTAAGCGCCAATATCCGCGAGGCCACCCGGCGGTAACGGGCGCGGATAACCGCGCTGATCGATAGCCGGCGCGCGATTGGCCGGGATTTGATTAATCGCCTGGCTGCCGGACAGCAGCGGCATCGTTTGTGTTAGACCACCGTTGTTGGATAAGGCCCCCAGTTTTGGGTCGGTGTTGGCGCGGCTGCCGGTGCCCGTGAAGGCCACGCTGCCGTCCGACGAGAGATTATAGCCGGCGTCGATAAGAGTGCCGTAGCCATTGCCGCCAGTGATGTTGGTGGACAGCAACGAATTCATCAGCGTGAAGGTCCCGGTGCTATTAGCGAGGTCTCCGCCCAGCCCCTGGCCCATCGAGCCGCCAGAGTTGGTATAATTGCCGGAGCCGGCGGCGCCGTTGGTGCCGCCCCAGGCTCCACAAGACGCGAGGGTGCAGTTGACGATGGTCAAAGTCCCAGCGTTCAGCAACCCGCCGCCCCAGGCATTGCCGCCATTGCCGCCGGCGCCGGCGATGCCAAAAGTCCCGCCGCCCGGGCCGCCATTGCCGCCATTGCCGCCAATCGCGCCGTTAGCATAAAAAGTGCAGTTAGTAACGATCCCCCACCACGTGGTCCAGAGCCCGCCGCCGGCCGCATCCGCGCCCGGCATGCCGTTGCTGCCGGTTCCGCTCGATTGAGTCCCGCCCGCGGCGCTATTGCCGCCGAAAGCCAGGTTCCCGCTCAAACAAGACATCCGCAGGTTCAAGTTACGCGCATTGAAAACCGCTCCACCCGACCCTGGTCCACCGCCGCCGCCGTTGCCCATTACCCCGGCAAACAAGCCGGTGCCATTGGTTCCTCCGGCGCCGCCATTCCCGGCATCCGCGGAATTGCCGTTAAACGTGCAATTCACGATTGTCAGATTGCTGTAATTATACACTGCGCCGCCGTAAGCCGCGCCGCCGTTGCCACCAGCGCCGCCGTTGCCACCCTGCGAAAGGGACCCCCCGCCGGCGCCGCCATTGCCGCCGGCTCCCCCAGTGCCACCCGTGGCGGTATTGGTGGACAGCGTGCAATCCAGAAGCGAAAGGATGCCCGCATTGAAAATCGCCCCACCCTGAGCGGCTGTGCCCGCGCCGCCGGGTCCGCCGTCACTGCCTTTGCCGCTGTTGCTATCAGCCCCGGTGTAGCCCGCCGCGCCGGCCAAGCCGACGGCGGAATTGCCGCTGAAGGTGCAGTTGGTCGCCACCACGACGGACCCGGCGTTGATATACAACGCGCCGCCGTTGGTGCTTTTGCCGTTGGTGAGTTTCAACCCGATGAGGGTCAGCGTGCCATTGACGCGCAGCAGGGAGACGCTGTTGTTGCCGCTGAGCGTGACATTATGCCCCGCGGCATCGATCGTCGTCGAGCCCGGCCCGATGACAATCGGCGCCGCCAGGGTGATGCTGCAATCCGACCCGAATACCACCGCCCCGCCGCCGGCCAAAGCGCTGCGCAGCGAAGCCTCGCTGCAGTTGGTGACCACGCCGCTCGCGCCGGCTGACCAACTCAGCGACCATAGCACCAGCATCAACAACCCGCCCAGCGGGTGAATCCTTAAAACAGACCGAAAGTTCATGTTACAGCGGGAAACGCGGTCACCGTGAGGTCATTAGCATTGGGTTGTGGCCGTCGGCTCTGCGCGCTACTGGCTCTTTACATGCGGCGCCCGGTCGGCGTTGCGCTGACGCTTGGCCTCTTCGTTGTTATTCTCGTTTTCCCAAGCTTTGACTCCCGGCATCCGGTCTTTTTCCGCGCGAGCCGCCAGCGCGGCGACCTCCGGCGTCGGCAAAACGGTCGGACGAATCAGCACAATTAGTTCGTTGCGCGTTTCACTCGACGAGGAACTGCGGAACAAGTAACCCAATCCCGGAATGTCCTTCAGGAAGGGCACGCCGGAATTATTGGAGTTTTTGTCCGTCTCGATTAAGCCGCCAAGCATGATGGTGTCATGATCGCGGACGGCGACCTTGGCACTGGCGTCCTTCGAGCTGGTGACCGGCACGTCCCCAACGTTCTGGATCGTGACATTGCCTTCAAAGCTGTCGATTTTGATGTGAATGTCCATCACCACCAGGCCATCGGGATTGATCAAAGGCGTCACTTCGATCGTCACACCGATCTGCAACTGCTGGATCGACGCGTACCCGCCAAAGGCGCCGCCACCGTAGTAGCTCGACACCGGGTAGGGCCGTTGCTCACCGACGAACAATGTCGCCGGCACGGCGTGTGAGGTTTGGATGCGCGGGCGTTGCAGGATTTTGGCCTTGGTCGAGCTGGCCAGTGCGGTCAAGGAGACGTCCAGGTCACTGCCGAGGCTGGCCAGGTAACTGAACCCGCTGGGAAGGTTCCCGGCGATGTTCGTGCCGGTGCCGGTGACGAAGCTGCTGCCGTTGAGTAGATTGTTATTATTGATGCCGCCGATCCCGGTCACGTAATTGCCGGCATGCGAAGGGCTGTTTTGCAAGTAGCTCACGGCCAGATTTTTCGAATCATCCAGCGACACCTGCACAATCGCGGCTTCGATCAACACCTGCGCCAGCACCACATCGAGCTTCGACACGATGTCTTTGATGATCTTCATGTCCTGTTTGGAGGCAAAGATAAGCAACGAGTTAGTGCGTTCGTCGGCAATGATCTTGGTCTGGCCCAGCACGGTAATCTCCCCCTGCGATGAGTTGTTGATGATCTTACGCAGCCGGTCACCAAAGCTGCTGCCGGCTGCACCGGGCGCAGCGCCGGGCATGTTGACGGCCTGCGGTGTGATCTCGCCGAAGCCTTGTGGGCTCACCGTGCCATTGGGTTGGGGGGTGAGGGTTCCATAAGGGGTGGCGCCCATCATCCCGCCCATGGGCGAACCGCCGTAACCGCCATAACCCCCCATGCCGCCGTAGCCGCCGGCGCCGACACCGCCGTACCCGCCTCCGCCCCTGTACCCGCCGGCGCTCGTAGTGGTGGACTTGCCGACAGTGGTAGCCGCGCCGCCGGTGCTCAAGGCGCTAATCGCATTGGCGAGGTCCGTTGCCAGCGCGTATTTGATGGGGATGACTTCCGAAACGTAGAGCGAGGGCTCGGTTACATCGATGCGTTTGATCAATTCGAGCATGCGCTTGATGTTTTCGGTCGTGTCGCGCAGCACCAGGATTTGGCTCGTATCGATCGGAAAGATGCCGGCTGTTACCCCGGGACTGGCCAGGGGCTGCAGTGCGGTGGCTACCTCGCTCGGTTTGGTATTGGTCAACTGGACGATGTGGGTAATGAATTGCCCCATGTCCGGCAACTCACCGGCGGGTAGTGTGCTGAAGGGCGCGCCGACGTTGCCGGCGCTGGTCGCCGGCACTACCTTGACGAATTTATCGCCAAAATCCTCCACCGCGATGCCGTTTAACCACAGCACCGCTTTGAACGCGTCAATCGCTTCCGACCGGGTCAGCGGTGTTTGGGTCTTGAGCGTGATGGTTGCCGCCGGCAACGAACTGGGGCGCAGAATGGTTTTGCCGACCAAATCGCCGTAAAACTGCAGCGCCTGGTTCACATCGACGGCCGGGAAATCAATCACGCCGGCCGGCAATACCTGTTCGGCGGGAGCGGAGGAGCGCGGGGCGCCCGGTGCGCCGGCCCCCGCAGGGGTGCTTGTCCGAGGCTGGCCAGGGGGCACCGCGGGCGGCGCGGAGCTTGAACTGGTTCGTGGCCCGGTGCCGGATGAAGCCGGGGGCACTGGGAAAGCCGGGACGCCGCCGCTTGGACCCTTCGGGAAGGGCGAGCCCAGGTTGGTGCCGGCGGCGGTGGGTTGAGCGCCGGGCACCAGCAAGCGCTCCAAGCCTGGCTGGCGTGTGGCGCCGTTGGAACTGGGCGGCAAAGGCGTGAAGGTGGGGGGAGCGCTGGTTTGCGCAGCCAGCCCGGCGCCGGTCAGGAGCAGGGCAAGGAGGGTGTTTTTCACGGTGATTTGGATGTTGGAGTTGCGCGGTCGGCGAACGGCGAGGGCGAAGCGGTGGCGCGCACGCCCCCCGCTGGCGCCGGCGTCGTCTTCCCAGAGCGGGAGGGAAGTTTCTTTTGATAAGTAGCGACCAGTTTGACCGTGGCGACCAATTCGTGCCGGGCCGGTTCGGGCCGGATGCCGAGGTCACGCACGCGAATCAGCGAATTGCCCGAACCGAGGTTAAACAAAAAATTGACCAGTTCCTTTTCACCGGATTGCACGCTGATGTTCTCGCTCTTTTCGATAAAGAACTGGTTGGTCTGGGTATTGATGCGGCCGCCAATCGAGGAAAGGTGAACACCGCTCTCGTTGGCTTCGAGATCCACCGCATGCTGGAATTGCTGCGATTGCTCCTCGAGCGGCACCGCCAGGCCTTCCCCCTCCAACTCCCGCACTTTGCGTTGGTACGTCGGCAGCAATTGGATTTCGGCGCGATACTTCGACAGCTTGTCTGTCGCCACCTGCATCCGGAACTTCACCTGGTTCATATCCGAGAAATGCGGCCAGACAAAAAGCATGTTCAGCACGATGAAAAACAACACCCCCACGCCGACGACCATGCGCTTCTCTAACGGACGGAGGTTCTCCCAGTAGCCGCTGTTCATTGCGCCTCCGATCGTTGAAGTTCCAGCGCCAGGCTCCAGGCCGCCCCCTGCGCCCCCTGGTCGCGCCATTGCACCCCTTCGCCTTTGCTTGGGTCAAATAGCAGTTGCCCGTCCACCGTCGCCTTGCGCATCGTTCCTTCAAAATCCAGCAGCTTCTTAAGCTGTCCGGAGGGCGCCGTGCCGTTGAGCGTGAACCGTTTTCCGTCGGAGAAATTCATCGTGTCGAGCGTCACCCCTTCGGGCAGCAAACTCGCCGTGACGTTCCAGCATTCCAACGCCGCGTACTTGAGGTCCTGCCGGTCCTTGAGGACCTGATACTTGGCTTTGAGCTGGAGGGCGTTGGTGTAGTCGGAGCTGAGCGCCGCGACCTGGCTCTCGACGCCGTTAGTGCGCCAACTCGCATATCCCAAGCCGATCATATACACCGCAACAATCGCCAGATAAATACCGCCGACCGCCAGCAGCCCCTTCATCCAGAGCCGGTCAACAAACTGCTGCCGGTATCGCTCGGCAAACTCCGCCGGCATCAGGTTCGACCGCGGTTCGGCGGCCGCCGAGCGCCGCGCCGTCAATCCTGCGAGTTCCCGCAGCGGCAACGGCTCCACCAATTCGATCTTCTGTTCGAGCGCCTCGCGCAACGCCGTTTCCCACTCCCCAGAGGATGGGCCGCCCGCGACGAGGTGCCACTGCGGTTGCGAGGTCAGCCAGCCATCCATCTCCCCGGCCCAGGCCATCTGCATCAGTTGCTCTTTGAGCGACGCCGCCCGGTTCGGACCTGCCGGGGGCAACGTCAGGAAATCCACGTTGCGCAGCACGCGGCCGTACCACCACGCCACCAGCGCCGAGTTCTTGCCCCCGGCCGCTTCCGGATAAACCCACGCGCCGTCGGTCTCGGCCATCGTCGCTTGCAACTGGTCCAGCACCGGCAACTCCAACCGGTCCGCCAGGAAACCGTTCCCTTCGAGTTTGCCGAGGAACTCCTCGACCACCGAGCGAGCGACGACCATCACCACGACCGTTTGGAGGTTGTCCTGGGAATGCGGCAACACCTGAAAACTCCAGACCGTCTGGGCGACGGGCATTGGCGAGAGCTTTTCCAACTGCAACTCGACCATCGCCAGCATTTCATCGAAATCGCTGCGCGGGAGCTGCACCACCCGTAAAAAAACCTGTTCCGGCGGCAGCCAGGCGATATTCAGCTTGCGCTGGAACAATGCCCGCCAATCCTTGCCGACCAGCCGCGAGGGCAAACTGGCTCCGGCTCCGGCTTTATGCTCGCGGCCCAGTACGTACCGGCCACCGCGCGTGTCAAATTGCCAAATCTGCTGTCCCTGCGGGCTGGCATCCAGAACGTTGCACGAGCTAATCGTGCCGGCCTTCGGCCCTTTGAGCGCCACCTTCGATGCAGGCATCGGGATGGGCGCTTTGGCGGCGGCTCCGGGTCGCACGCGCAATACGCGCAGTAACACCAGCGCCAATACACAAATCCCCAGCCCAATCGCCACCGGATAAAACAGCGGCTGCGCTTGCCAGCGATGGAACGTTTTGGCCAGCCCGCCACCGGTGCTCGAAGCGGGCGCATTTGTGCCACCTTTCGCGCCGCCTTTGGCTGCCGCCGCATTGGTCTTGCCCGCGGCCTTGGGAGGAACCCATTGTGGGGCGTTGGGCCGCGCGCCGTTGCGCAGCGCCGGCGGCAAATTGGGGCGGTTCAGCGGTTGGCGCTGCGGCATCGGCCCAGGCTGGTTGGGATTAGGTCCGGGCGCCGCGCCCAAATTGAACGCGAGCAGAACGCCCGCAAGCACCGGCGCGCGGACTTTAGTCCGAAGCAACATCCTTATAGCAGGCCCGCTCAGCGCTCGCACGGTGCTGCGGACTAAAGTCCGCGCTCCGGTCCGCGCTCCGCGCGCTCCGTGCATCAGTTGATTTCTATCATTTTCCAACACTCAAAAACTCCGCTTCTTAGTTCGAGGCAAAATTGCACTCCTCATGAATTCCAACAGTCCGGGTTCCATGCGCGCGCGGTCAGCTTTTCACCCATACGCCCGCCTTGGTGTCTTCCACCAGCGAATCCAGGTGTTCCTCGATTTGGGTGACGCGCAGCACTTCTTCGATGGTGGTTTGGCCCGCTCTGACCTTATTCCAGCCGTCAGTGCGCAGGGTGCGCATGCCGAACTCGACCGCTTTGGCGGCAATCGTCGAGGCGGGCGCGCGGTTCAGGATCAATGGGCGCAGCGCTTCGTTCAGAATCAGTAGTTCGTAAATGCCCATCCGGCCCTGGTACCCGAGTTGCCGGCAAGCTTCGCACCCGGCGCCGTGATAAAATTTGGCCGTCTCAATTTCCGTTTCCGGGAACCCAATCCGCTTGAGGTAGTTCCGTTCAACCTTCTGCTCCTCCTTGCAATGCGAGCAGATGGTGCGGACGAGCCGTTGCGCCATCACCGCTTCGACCGAGGAGGCCACCAGGAACGGCTCGATGCCCATGTCAATCAGCCGTGTGAACGCGCTCGGCGCGTCGTTGGTGTGCAGGGTGCTGAACACTAAATGCCCCGTCAGCGCCGCGCGAATCGCGATCTCCGCCGTCTCAAGGTCGCGGATTTCCCCGACCATGATCACGTTGGGGTCTTGCCGTAAAATGTGGCGCAGGCCCATCGCGAAGGTCAGCCCGATCTCCGGCCGCACCGCAATTTGGTTAATCCCTTTGAGCTCGTATTCCACCGGCTCTTCGATGGTGATGATGCGCTTGTGCACGGAGTTAATCGTGCTCAAAAACGCGTACAGCGAGGTGGATTTGCCCGAGCCCGTCGGCCCGGTCACCAGGAAAATCCCGTGCGGCTTGATGATGATCTCGCGGATGGCCGCCTCTTCCAGCGGCGAAAAACCCAGCTTGTCCAGGCTGAGGAAAATCTTGCCACGCGTCAGCAACCGCAGCGACACGCTCTCGCCATACACCGTCGGCACCGTCGAGACGCGGATGTCGATTTCCTCGCCTTTAATCCGCACGTTAATGCGGCCGTCCTGCGGCAGGCGCTTTTCGGAGATGTTCATCCCGGACATGACCTTGATGCGCGAGATCAGCGCCGCCTGGAACCGTTTGAGCTGCGGCGGCATCGGGGTCTGGTGCAGGATGCCGTCAATCCGGTAACGGATGCGCAACTCGTCTTCCGCCGGCTCGAAATGAATGTCCGTCGCGCGGTCCTTGAAAGCTTCCCAGATGACCTGGTTGACGAACTTGATGACGCTGGCCTCCTGGTCACTTTCGGTGATTTCCTTGTCGAGTGGCAGGTCAAGGTCCATCGGCGCTTCGTCCTGGTCCAGTTCGCCGAGGGTTTCGGCGCCGACGCCGTAGAAGTTTTTCAGTGCCTTCTCGATTTCGCCCTTGGTCGCCAGCGCGAATTGCACCGGGCCATGGGCATCGAACCGCACGGCATTGAGCATCGCGGTATCGAAGGGGTTGCACACCGCCACCTGTAACGTGCTGTCCTGGAGTTGGGTGGGTAAAACGTTGTACTGAAAGGCGACTTTCGTAGAAATGCGGTTGCGCGCCTCAGCCTGCACCTTCAGCTTGGGGAGGTCCAAATACGGCCAATTGAGCGCCTGGGCGAGCTTTTGCAGGAAAACGTCTTCCGCCAGGCCGCGTTCGCGGCAGATAAAGCCGAGTAATGACTCCTGGGAGCCGCTTTCCACCGCCACTTTCCACGCCTTGTTCCATTCGTCGAACTCGGTCGCGTTGGCCAGTCCCATGCGAGACAAAAACTCTCTTAATGATATAAATGCCATCTGTTTACCGACGTATCATTAGTCTTCTGATACACGCAAAAATAAGAAAAGTTGCGCAGGGGGTCAAAGTATTCTCTAAGCTTTCTCTGCATCTGTGCGTTTCGTTTTTCTTGTTTTCTCCGCGGTCGTGCCCCACATTCCGGCGGTCCGAACACCGGCAGACCCATGAAAGCCAAAATCATCATTACTCCGAAAAAGGCGGTGCTCGATCCTCAGGGCAAGACCGTCCAAAACGCCTTGGCCCATATGGGATACCAGGGCGTCGGCGCCGTGCATGTCGGCAAGTACCTCGAAATCGAACTCATGGGAACCGACCGCCAGGACGCCCGCCGGCAAATCGACGAGGCCTGCCACAAAATCCTCAGCAACCCTGTAATCGAGGATTATACGTTCGAATTGGAATAGCGCCAATGAATTTTGCCGTCCTCCAATTCCCCGCCTCCAACTGCGACCAGGACGCCTTGCACGTATTGCGCGATGTGCTCGGCCACTCCGCGCGCTTTGTCTGGCACAAGGAGAATTCCCTCGGCGCCGCCGATGCGGTCGTCATCCCCGGCGGGTTCAGTTACGGCGACTACCTGCGCACCGGCGCGATTGCCCGCTTCAGCCCGGTGATGCAGGCAGTGCAGAGCTTTTCGGCCAATGGCGGCCTGGTGCTCGGCATTTGCAACGGGTTCCAGATTCTGTGTGAAGCGGGGTTGCTGCCGGGCGCGCTCATCCGCAACCGCTCGCTCCAATTCCGGTGCGAGCACATCTTTCTTAAGACCGAAAGCGCCGATTCGCCCTTCACCAACCAAATCCCGCCCGGCAAACTGCTGCGCGTGCCCATCGCGCATGGCGAAGGCTGCTATTTCGCTGACGAATCGACGTTGGCCCGGCTGAATGCCAACCACCAGGTGCTCTGGCGTTACGTCAATGCGCAGGGCGAACCGACCGAATCCGCCAACCCAAACGGGTCGCTGGAAAATATCGCCGGCATCTGCAACGAGACGCGCAACGTCGCCGGCCTGATGCCTCACCCCGAGCGCGCCAGCGAGGCGTGTCTCGGCTGTGACGACGGCCGCGTGGTGTTCGAGAGTCTGTGCGCGGCCTTAGCACCCGTTAATTGAAAATTGAGTATTGAAAATTTGCCATTGGTTATTGAAAAACCCCCAGTACAACCCGTGAACTGATGACCAATAACCATTTTTCAATTCTCAATTTTCAATTGTCCCGCGCCGGCCGAATACCGCGCGGGCAAGCGGAAAGAAAAAATCGCAATGTCGATAGCCAGCTGCAAAACGCGTTGAAGGCCCGGCCGCAGTGCAGGCCAGCTCTCCGACTCTCATTAACACCCCCTTTTAAGGGGGTGTGGCGCGACTCTGGGGAACGGAGAACCCTTTCAAGGGTTTACCCGCACGGCCACGCTGTCAGCTAACTCTGATGCCACGTCCACAGTGTTTAAGATCCGAGCCTAAATGACCGCCCCGCCCATCACTCCCGACCTCGTCCGCAAGCACAACCTCACGCCCGAGGAATACGACAAGCTCAAAGCAATCCTCGGCCGCGACCCCACCTACACCGAGCTGGGCATCTTCTCCGTAATGTGGAGCGAGCATTGCTCCTATAAAAACAGCCGGCCGCTGCTGAAAACTTTCCCCACCAAATCCCCCAAAATCCTCGTCGGCGCCGGTGAAGAGAACGCCGGCATCCTGGACATCGGCGATGGCCTGGCCATCGCCTTCAAAATCGAATCGCACAACCACCCCAGCGCCGTCGAACCCTTTCAGGGCGCCGCCACCGGCGTCGGCGGCATCATCCGCGATATTTTCACCATGGGCGCCCGGCCGGTCTGCTCGATTAACTCGTTGCGCTTCGGTCCCATCACCCCGCCATCCAGCCCTCAACCTTCAACCCTCAACTCTCAAGCTTCCCTGGCCAACAACCGCCGCCTTTTCGCCGGCGTGGTTGCCGGCATCGCCCATTACGGCAATTGCTTCGGCATCCCGACCATCGCGGGCGAGGTGTATTTCGACAAATCGTATGAAGGCAACCCGCTGGTCAATGCGTTCTGCCTGGGCGTGCTGCGCCACGACCAAATCGTGCGCGGCGCGGCCAAAGGCGTGGGCAACCCGGTGTTTTACGTCGGCCCGGCCACCGGCCGGGACGGCCTGGCCGGCGCCGCGTTCGCCTCGCAGGACCTGACGGATGAATCCGCCGAACAACAACGCGGCGCGGTCCAGGTCGGTGATCCGTTCATGGAAAAACTCGTGTGCGAGGCCTGCCTCGAGTTGCTCGCCACCGGTGCGGTCGCCGGCATCCAGGATATGGGCGCCGCGGGACTGACGTGCTCGACCTGCGAAACCGCCGCGCGTGCCGGCACCGGCATTGAAATTGACCTCACCCGCGTGCCACAACGCGCGCCCAACATGACCCCTTACGAGATCATGCTCAGCGAATCCCAGGAACGCATGCTGATCATCGTCCAAAAAGGCCGCGAAACCGAAGTCCAACGCATCTTCGAGAAATGGGACTTGCCCTGGGCCGAAATTGGCCGCGTCACCGACACCGGCCGGATGGTGGTGCGCAACGATGGCGAGCTGGTCGCCGATATCCCCGCCAGCAAACTCGCCGATGAAGCGCCGCTCTATCAGCGCGACGCGCGCGAACCGGAATGTCTCAAAGCCGTACGCGCCTTTACTCTCGCCGGTATGGCCGATGTCCAGGACCCAACCACCGCGCTCAAGTCGCTCCTGGCCTGGCCCACCATCGCTTCCAAGAACTGGGTTTATCGCCAATACGACCACATGGTCCGCGACGGCACCGTCGTTTGCCCCGGCTCCGATGCCGCCGTCCTGCGCATCAAACCCGACTCCCTGCCCCAATACGATAGCGACCAGCAGGCATCCGCCAGATCCGTAACTCCATGTGAACCGAATGCCCCCCTCCCCCCTGCCCTCTCCTCCTCCGAGGGGGAGAGGGTGACCCTGAAGCCCGATGAGGTCTCCGTTGACCGGCCCAGTGAAAGTAGCGCAGGTTTACAACCTGCTGTATCGCCGGTTTCCAACCGACAGACGCCCGAAAAACTCCTCGCCCTCACCGTTGATTGCAACGCTGTTTACGTTTACCTCGATCCTTATGAAGGCGGCAAAATCGCCGTCGCCGAAGCCGCCCGTAACCTGGCATGCAGCGGCGCCATCCCGCTCGGCGTCACCGACAATCTTAATTTCGGCAACCCATTCAACCCGGAAATCTTCTGGCAATTGCGCGAAAGCGTGCGCGGTTTGGGCGAGGCCTGCCGCGCCTTCAACACGCCGGTCACCGGCGGCAATGTCAGCCTCTACAACCAAAGCCCCAACGGCCCGATCGACCCGACCCCTACCATCGCGATGGTCGGCCAAATCGAGCGCCTCGAACACGTCACCACGCAATGGTTCAAGGACCCCGGTGACGCGATTCTGCTGCTGGGCGCGCCGGTGGACCTGGCCGACCCGTTGCAGGGCCTGGGCGGCTCGGCTTACCTGCAAGTGCTGCACGGCCTCAAAACCGGCACTCCGCCGCGGTGCGACCTCGAACGCGAGAAAGACCTTCACCTGGCGCTGCGCTGCCTCATCCACGCTGGTAATATCAAAAGCGCCCACGATTGCAGCGAAGGCGGCCTGGCTGTCGCGCTCGCCGAATGCTGCATTAGCCGTCTGATTGCCCGCGATACTCCGCACCTCATCGGCGCACAAATCGATCTGACGCAGCTACTCCCTCCTCAGGCCACCGCCGCTCAGCCTTCTGCCGTTCCGCCCTCAGCAGCACAGGTCCCGGACGCCACGCCTGCGCCGGTCCCCGCGGCACCGCCTGTTGTGCCTGCGCCACCTCCTCGCCTCGACGCGCTGTTCTTTGGCGAAAGCCAGGCGCGCATTATCGTCAGCACGCATCCGCTCGATGCGACCAAAGTCGTCGAACGCGCCCGGTTGCTGGGCATTCAGGCCGCGCGCATCGGCACGGTCGGCGGCGACTCGCTGACGATTCAGGCCGGCGCTGGGGCTCTGTCATGCCCGCTCGCCGAGTTGCACGACCTGTGGTGGAACGCCATCGCCCGCGCGATGAAAGAATAAAAAAGGCGCCCTTGCGGGCGCCTTTGAAACAGAGGATCAGACTCGGAGTCAGACCATTACGGGAAGCACAAACGATTCGGCACGGGACCACCGGAGGTGGTTTGATACGTGCTGGTATCGCCGCTGTTGCGGAACTGGTCGCGAAGCTTTGAGCTGCTCAATTGCTGCACCGAACCGTCGCAGATCAGCACGTTACCATTGTTCTGGTGCATGGTCGTAGTCCAGGCCGGCGCGGCCGTTGACGCTGTGGAGGTGAAGTTCGTCCCCATGCCATTGCAGGTTTGAGGGCCATTGCCGTAGCCATTATTTGGGATTGGGTTCGGCAGCACCAAGTGCTGGGCGTCGCCATAAATGTTACGGTCACCATACAGGGCCATCTGCGGGAAATTGTCATTCGCATCCACGCCGATGAAATAGGAAACCTTCCACAGGTTGAAGTACTGGTTGTCAGACGCCTGGCTGGTGGGGGTAATCAACGCAGTATTGCCGGGGCCAAACGCCCAGTTCGTGTGTGGGCTGCGCGCCGCGTCCGAGGGGCAGTTGACGATCTTGGGCGTGCTCAGCTCGTTCGACATCACCCCGAATACCTGGTACATCCACCCGACGGTCACGGGGACGCCGCCCATCCAGGCGGTGGCATTGGGCGGGCCGCCTTCGGTAGCCGGCACGGCCAACGAATAACGGTCGCTGTTATCCAGCGCCCAGGTCTTGGTGGCGATACCGCATTCTTTCAGGTTGTTGGTGCAACTAATGCGTTGGGCGCGCGCTTTGGCGCGGGCCAGCGCTGGGAGCAACATAGCCGCCAGGATGGCGATAATCGCGATCACGACGAGCAACTCGATCAGCGTGAACGCTCGGAGTTTTCTGCGTAGGTTTTTCATACTTTCTGCTGGTTTTGGTTTCTTTTCGTTTGGCCGACAGCTTGCGAACTGCTTAACCCGGTCCACGCTGTCACACCGATTTAACATTCTCTTAGCAATGATAGTGCCAGAGCAGGATTGAGCTCATTTTCCTCAGAAAACCCGGTTGATCAAGGAAATTCTTCATCTAATTTGCGCGTGATTTTCACGCATCACGCGTGATTTTCACGCATCCGCCTTTCAGCGCCGTCTCCAACTGCCCAGCCGTGACGGGTCGGTAGAAACGCGCCGATCCGCTGCGAAGTTAACCTGAACGCAGCATTGACGGCCCCTGTCCAATTGACATAATTTCAGGCGACGATGAGTTTTAGGTTTTGCATGGCGTGTGCAGTGTTGACGAGCCTCTGCGCAATGGGCTCGGGTCGTGCCCAATCCACTGCTCAAACCAACAGTGCCCCACCTTCGGCTGCCGCCAGTCCCGCGGCGCATGGCGAAGCCCGGTTGCAGCAACTCGAGCAGGCGCTGGGGCTAAGCCTAAAGGGGGTCTCGCCCCAGCACCTGCTGGACGAGGCCGAGCCGAATCACAATCCTTTACCGGCCGCGATATTCCGGCGCGCGGCGCGGCCGCAACCGAAAAAGACCGATTGGCTGCTCACCGACCCGCTGGAAGTGTCCAGCTCGCCGGCGGAAGATTGGCTGACTAAACCGAACATCGGCGGCGACGACACTCAAAAGAAAAAAGGCGAACTGGAATCCTTTTACGAACAACTCGAGCACCAGCGCGAGCGGTTGAACGGCAATTTCGGCGACGCCAACCTTAAAGACCAGTGGCTGCCGGGCGACCCAAACCCCAAAAAGAACCCCGAGGACAAACTGCCCGACCAGTTCCAGGGCCCGGTCCAGAAACTCAAGCAAATGCTCGGGCTGAATTCGGACACCGGCTACGGCACGCCAGCCGCTGACCACATATTTGGGGTGACATTTAATCCCAAGCCGCCCGAGTCCTCCCCGAACGACGACCAGGCCAAGGCCCATAAGGAATATATGGATGCTTACCGGAAGTTCCTGGAGAACCCGGTGGCTCCCGCACAGCCACTCACTGCCGGCCCGCGCATGGTGCCGCAGCCGGCTTACCCGGGCCTGGACCCGTTCAAAACCGGCTCGCGCCCGGCGCCCAGCCCGGTCATGGCAACAGTGATTCCCACGCCCGGCTTTTTGCCGGACCACAACTCGACGCTGCTCAACCAGTGGAACCCACTCTATATACCGCCCAAGCCGGAAGAGCCTAAGGTGATGCCTTTGTTTTCGCCGTCGGTGGACGCGCCGAAGCGGAGGTTCTAGGCCGTGGGTTCTTTTTAATTACAACTGAGCAATTTTTTTCAATGAACAGTTCTGTTTATTGAAAATTGAGCATTGAAGATTGGTGATGTGTCATTGCCCCCCAAAGCCGAATGCTTCGTCGTAGGGTGTCGGCCCATTTAGGTTAGATTCATTGAAAATTGAGTATTGAAAATTTATCATTTGTTATTGAAGAATTCCCAGGATGACGCCGGATGAACTTTCGGTATTCCGAATAATTCCGAATATCTCAATTTTCAATTATTTACGATCAACATTTGGCGTCCTCCCGGGGTTCCTTCAATAACAAATGATAAATGTTCAATACTCAATTTTCAATTCATCTAACGCCAAATGCCAATCCACAGCCGTCATCCCGCACGTGCGTCATTAACTCCAGCGCCGGTATTTAGTCAAAATCGCCCGAGTCCCCGGCAACAGGTCCGGGTCGGCGAACTGCTCGTACGCGGCATCCTTGGGCCAGTACCGGACGAGGCCCAACTTGTCGCGGATTTGAAACCAGTAGGTGATCTGCTCGACGACTGCCTGCTGCAGATCGGGCGGAAGTTGATACTGGAGGGTTGCCAGAGGATAGCCGGGATCATCCGGAAGGTAATAGCCGCCGGTGTAAGTGAGCCGGCAGGTCGAAAACTGATGGTTGAGGCTGGATGGAAGCTGGCCAAGGGAGATGACGCAGCCAGCGCGAATGAGGTAAGCCGGGGAAGGATCGACTAACTGCCAGCCCTCTTGTTCAGAGGTTTTGAGTTCGAATTTCGAAACGGATTCGATGGGATAACACGGAGGCGAGACTTCGGTTTGGCGGGCCGGGAACTCGAAGGTCGCGTTCTCGGTGCGACCGAACACCCGGTTGCACTCGCGGTCGAACCTGGCGCCGAGCGCCTCGATGGCCTGCGTCAACAGCGTGTCGTAACTCGGTTCCGTTGCCGCAATGCCCAGACGGGCCTTAACGGTCGAAAGTTGTGTGAGCATAGAATTTTTTTCCCGGAATTGGTTTGGATGTGGCTCGGATTTGGATGGCAAATGGGTTAAGCCCGCGTCCTGCCCTCGGCCCGGCAGGGCAGCCGAGCGAGGGACAGGAAGCGTGGGGATTAGGCCGCAGCCGTCAGCAGCGCCGCCGTGGCGTCATTGGCGGCGTAATCGAAGTCGATCTCTTCGATGAAGCGAACCGCGAGCTGGTCGTTGGCAAACCAAACGTGCTCGGAGGTGTCGATGCGCGGGGTGCCGTGCTCGCCCAGCCACCAGAAGGACAGCGCGCCAAAGACGGCCAGCGGTTTGTCGGCCGAGGCCGCCGTGCCGTAAGGCTCCAGCACATCGGTCCACACAATCGGGTAACCGTCGAGCAACGCGCTGCCGTCCGGCAGGCGCTGATACACATTGGGCTCGCCGGCCGACCGGAACGACGGCAGGCGCGTTTCCCAGGTGCTGTCCAGGTAGTAGGCCGACAGTCGGCCATTAAGCGCCGCCTTGTTGACCTTCGTGCGCAAGCTGCGGAAGTCGTCGAGGGTGGCGTCGCTGGGTTTGGTTTTGCCGGCCGCCAGCGCCTGCGTGCGCAGGGTGTCGCGGGCAACCTGCACGATGCCTTTGACCATGTCATAATTGACGCTGCCGTCACCCAGGAACCCCCAGGTGTCTTCCGCGCGGGCAAACTCAACCGCGCCGTAGCGGGCAAGGAACTGGCCAAGCGCGACGATGCTTTGCTCGTCGAGTTCGCGCGGCAACCGCACAATGCCGCCAATCTTGTGCGATTCAAGCGACGCGAACGAGTAAGCCGGCGATTTCTCGCCGAACGCGCCCGACATCGCAATCGAGCTGAACGCCGCGCGGGCGCCCATGCGCGCCGGTTTGGCCGTGCCCATGCCGATCGGGTAGAGTGACATGCGCCGGCGCACGACCCCGAACTCCGAGATCAACTCGCGCAACTCGCTGCCGTATTGCGCCGGCAACGGGATGTCGCCGGTGGTCAGCGCGGCGCGCGTTGACAGGTTGAGCGTGCCGCGGGCGAACTCGGCCAGCGCATCGCGCTGGGCCGGCGCCGAGCAGAGCGCTTCGAGCATGTCGCTCTTGGCGCAATGCGCGATGAACCGCGCGGCGACTTCACTCGCGCAGGCGTCACTAACCAGTCCCGGCACACGGGCGCGGCCCGGTTGCAGCGCGCGGGTGAGCAGCAGGCGGCGCACCTCGGCCAGGTGCTGTTCCAGCCGGGCGGTTTCCGTTTGCAAGGTGCGGCAGGTGGCCGGCAGCGGCTTCAACTCAGCCCAGCCGCTCTTGAGGTCGCCCAGGATGCCCTGGAACTCGGCCACTTGTCCTTCCGTGAGCACCAGCGGCGCTGCCGCCAAGGCCACCGCCGGCGCCAACCAACTCGCGTCCAGCGCCCAGGTCCCGACCGCCAGCGCTGCCAACAACGCCAGCCCGATCATTCCGATTTTCTGTTTGTTCATGTTCTTTCGTTTTCTGTTGAATCGCGCTCGCTCGCGATTCGGGTTAAGCGCGCCCCAGGATGTCGCTGAGCGCGCGCGCGAGCCGCAGCAGGTGCGCTCCGTTGGCGGCGGCGCCCAAAGCGCTGGTGTCGGCGCCGCCGCCCTCCAATTTGCTGCGTAAATTCTCCCGGGTTGCGCCGACCAGGCCGCGGAGCAGCTCCCATAACTCCTCCAGGTCGGCTTGATCGATTGCCCCGGCGTTCAAACCCAATTGCAACGCCTCGGGATTGGCGGGGATGCCAACCGCCGAGACCTCCAGCAACTCCTGTTCGAGATACCGCCGCCGATAGCCCGCCTCCGGACCGCCATTCTCCCAGCGCACAGGAATGAACCCGACACTGACCGCATTGAGGAAGTGCCCGCGATAAAGCCCGTAAGCGACGCGGGCCAGCGGATTGGCCTCGACAGCAAACTCGACGCGCTGGAAAAGCGCGCTGCGTGCCTGGCCGCTGGCTGGCGGCAGCTCGCGTACCTCGGTGATCAGGGCTTTGCCCAGCGTGAACAGGATGTCGCCATATTGATGCGCATTTTGGAAAACCGGGTTGCGGCGGTAGTTGTCGAGCCGCCAACCCGCAGGCGTGATGATTTCCGCGTAGCGATCGAGCGTGCCGGTGCTGGCAATGAAATCGATGATCGCCGGACCGTCCCCTGCCGCGCTGGCAATCGGGATTTGTGTCTCGATTTGCAGCGCGCCGCGCAACCCGGCACGGCCGTCGCACAAAGGGACAAGGCGCGTGGGTTCGAGGCCCGCCCAGGGCGCGGCCAACCCGGAAGATTCGCCGGCGTTTTCCGGCTCGGCGCCGAACTGGACCGGCAGCAAAAAACTGCCGCCTGGAGTCGTGGTTGAAAGGTTGGATTCATTCATAGAATTTTGGCTTGGTTGTAGAGTGCTTTGATCCGGGCGAGGAGCTGCGGCGCGGTCTCCTGCGCTGCCACGCCCTCTGCCACAGTTCGGTGCAAATCGGTAAGGACTCGGTCGTTCATCCGCACCAGCGCAGCCAATGCGTCTTCGGGCACCGGCGCGCCCAAACGTGCCGCCAACAGCTCTGCCTCGGTCTTTGGGTCCAGAAACGTCGAGCGACGAAGCGCCGGTGGCTTGGCTTCGCATTCGCCCAGCGCGGCCAACGCCCGGCCGCGTTGCTCGAAAAAGAACCGGCGCAGCCTGCTCTCCACTGCGCTGGAAAGCGTGTGTTCTGGCGTCGGATTCGGCGTGCCGGGTTCCTCCGGCGCAGCTTGCGTCGTTTGGCTACTGACCGGTGTTGGCCAGTTCAGCAGCCCCAGAAAGTTCGTCGCGCGCACCAACGGGTTTGGGGACGCGGCCGTCTCGTCCGCGGGTTCCACGCGGCGCGGCGCGGACAAGGCGGCTGCGCGCCCACGACACGCGGACGCGACCTCCGCGCCCCGACCACGCGCAGACGTCTCGTCGGCGCTCCTGCCGACCTCCTGCATTTTCGCGGCGAGGTACCCGCGGTCGCCCCACGGCAACGGCTTGAACCCAAGGTCCAAAACGCGATTCAAGTCATTGAAGGGAATGCCCATCTCGAAGCCGGTGCGTGCGGCCGTCAGGCGGCTGCGGCGCGCCTCCTGCAAGATCGGCAGGCTATCGAGGTCGAACCAGCCGCTGGCTTGCGCATCCAGGGCATGGATCGTCGGCGCTTCTTCGGCCTCCAACCGGCTGCACAACGGCGCAATCCGGTTCTCGATGAAGTTCAGCCGCGCCCCGGTCATCACGTCGTACTTCGCGTATTCGGTGGTGGTGATGATTTCCTCCGGCACACCGAACGCGGCGCAAATTTCGCTGCGCGAGAATTTGCGATTTTCCAGGAACTGCAGGTCGCTGCTCGAGAGCTGGGGCCGGATGACTTCGGTGCTGCCCAACAGCAACACGGGGCGATCGGCCTGGCCGGCACGGCTCTTACGCTGGCGCAACGCCGACAACAATTGCTCCTGCTGCTCGTCGCTGAGCCAATCCTGCGTGCGCACCATCACGCCGGTGTCGCCGTTGTTTTCGATGATGCCCCGCATGAACGCGCCCGCGGCAAAGTCCGTCTGGGCCGCGAGCGCGGCGGCGGTCAGCGGCGCCAGCCCGCGCCAGAAATTGAACGGGTTGGGGAGTTTCTCGAACCAGATTTCCTCAGGCAGAAAGACCTGGCTGGCCAGGGGCGCCTCCGGCCCGAATCCCGTGTAGCGCCAGCCAATGAGTTGGTGGTCCTCGATGATGTGCTGGAAGCGCGCGGGGTCGAGCAACAGCACCTGCCTGAGCGTCGCGCCGTCCGGACCGCCTGCCCGGCCCAGGCGCAGCCCGAGCGTCCCGGTAGCGTCCTGATATAACGGCACCCGCACGCATTCGCCTCGCAGCATCAACCACATCACCCGCAGCTCCCAATACTGGAACCGGTTGATCTGCGGATGCGGTCGCGCATAAAAATCCGGCAGCGGCCCTGAGGTAACCAGGTGCTCCTGGCCGCGCTCGCCCACCGAGAACAGGAAAGGGACGTTGGCGACCTGCTCGGCCAGAGCGTTGATGGCGCGATACACCCAGACCACCTGCTCGTAAGCATTCGCCAGCATCGGGCTGCCGAGGTCCTCACCGCGCAGCCACGCGGACGGGTCGAAAGCCTTGCGCACCATCGCCGGCGTTTTCGCGCGGGAAATTTGAACGTTAAAGCCCAGAATTTTCATAGGTGTTGGATTTGGAAGGCTCGCTAGCCGACACGAGCTGCGGCGCGGATCTTGTAGCGCGCCGCCTGTTGGCGGAGCGCTTTGGCCCAAAAGCGATCGCAATGGCTTCCCTCGGCTTCACCGGCATACCGGGTGTTGCCGCTCAGCGTGACTTCCTTGCGGATGCCGCGCAGGTCGGCGCGGAGTTTTTCGTCGTCCGCGAGGCGCAGCAGGCGTTTCTCCAAATCAATCTTCAGTCCCAGTGCCAGTTCCTCCTTCGTTGCGGCCGTGAAAGTGACCGGTTCGATCTTCCAGGAAAACCGCTCGCGGGCGCGCTCGGCCAGTTGCAGGCCGAGGCCGGTCGCATCGAGGCAGGCGCGTTTGACTTGCGGCAGGCGCAACAGCCGGTAGAGCGCTTCCTCGATCTCCGCAAACGGACGGTTCAGCAACTCCAGCCGCAACCGGTCCCAAACGACATCGCCAATCTTCTCGCCGACATCCAGCACGCACAGGTCCTTCTTGCGGGCGATATCGACGCCGAGGTACCACACGGCGCCCGCGGCGGCCTGCGCCGCCGACTCAAGTTCGCCCAGCGTGCCCACCCCCAACCCCGGTTCGGTGCAGCCGTTGAGCAACTCGAACGAAATGAACGCAACCGCTTCGTCGGCGGGGATACAACAATACTCCTGCAACCATTGTTCTTCATCGATGCACTCAGCCCGTTGCCGCGCCAGCCACGCTCCCCGTTGCACGCTTAACGCTCCCCCGCTGGTTTGGCCGATCCGTTCCACCAAGCCCTCCTCGACCGCGCGTTGGATCGGGATCGTGTGGAGCGACCACCCCATCGGGTTGCCGCGCTGCTCAATCGCGGTGATCAATTCGTTGAACACCGTTCCCATCCCACGGTGGGTCGAGATGACCGAAAGGGTGCCGCCCCATTGAATCACCGGCTTGGCCACCGCATACAGCGTCCGCTGGTCCTTATGCAACGCGAACTCATCCAGCTTCACGTGTCCGGTCTTGCCGACAATCGCGTCCGGGTTGGACGACAGCGCGTACACGCTACGGCCGCTGTCGAAGGCGAGCACCTGGACGGCGACGGCTTTGCCGTAATCGGTGCGCAACACCTGCTCGCCGTAATTGGCGGCGGCGAGGTGCAACAGCCGCGCCCAGCGCGCGCAATAGCGGATGTACTGTTTGGCCTGCAGCTCGTCGCGCGACATCACCCACACGTCGCGGCCACCGGGACGTATGGCGGCTTTGCGCACGCTGTCGTAGCTATCGGCGTAGCTCAGCCCCACTTGCCGGCTCTTTTGGCAAATCCTCAGTCGCGCGCCATCGCGCAGCCAGGCGCGCTGGTAAGGCAGGAAGTAGGCGTCTGGCACTGCGTCAGCGCGCGCGAGCGCGGGTGTGGCCGGCGCCTGCTTTGCCGACTCGCTTTTTATCTGTGTGTCTGGCGTCATGGTGCGATTGTTTTGGTGATGCGCTCAGATGAGCTTCAATTGCCGTTCGATTTCTTCGAGCGTTTCAGGTTTGATGCCGCCGCCGGTTTTGGCGCGCTGCCGGGTTTCCTCGCGCACCCGAACCTGCTCGCCGTACTTCCGTTCAGACAATTCGCGGCCCTTGCGCTGTTCGTCCAGACGCGCGCCTTCCAACACCGGCCGCAACAAACCCATCGCCAGCTTGAGTTGCTCGGGGTCCATGTTGGCTTCGGCGCTGAGCTTGAGAATCAGCACCCGATAGACCTTTAACAGCGTTTCCAGTGGCGGTGCCGGATGAGCGCCAAACTGCGCTTCCAACTCGGCGCAATGCCGCGCGGCCCAGGCGATCTGCGCCAGCAATTGCTCGATGGGCGCGCAGACGCCAGGAGCCCGGACGGCTCGTCCCGGTGAAGGCTCGTCGCAGCGCGCCAAGGCTGCGTTGGCGCAGTTGGGTGGATTTGAGCGTGGTTTGCGCATGACGCGTTTAGCCCAACTGCTGGGCTTTGTGTCGGCCTTTGTCGGTAAGTGTCCACGAGAGCGAATCATCCAGCTCATCGCGGCTGCCATGGAGGTAACCCGCCCGTTCCAGTTCGCGTTTAGCCTGGTGGATATCGCTCTGCAGCGGGCGCGGCACGATGGCCTGGCGCACCGCTTCATCCATCAGCGCATCGGGCCAGGGCAAACCGTTGAGCCGCCACAGCGCCCGCAATAAATAACGTTTAATATCGGGAATCGGGTTCATGGGTTTTGGCGCTCGATGACGCGGTCGAGCTTGGCGTCAATCCGGAGCAGTTGCTGGTTGTTGAGCTCGATGGAAGCGCGCAACTCGCCAACCTCGCGGTCCACCTTGTTCACCTTTTGGTGCAGTTCGCCAACATCCGACCGGCGTTCGCGCCGCAGGCTGCCCAGTTCCTGTTCCAGCCGGATCAATTCGCCGGCCAGTTCCTGTCGCCGGCTTTGGCACAGACTCTCGGTCAGCGGCTGGTCGAACTTGGCCACCGGCAGCGGCTGCGGCTGAATCTCACGCGCGGCGCCGCGGCGATTGCGCCGGTCCAGAAAGCTCTCGACCTGGTTCCAACCGGCAACCAGGAAAAACAGGCAGCCGAGAAACGCGGCAAGTTCAACCGGCGTGGGGGACGATAGAGAAGGGATCATAAGCAAATGAGGAGTGCGGAAAAGCCGGCTACGGAGCCACTGCCGTAGTCATGCCTATTCAGTTCCGAGGTCGTGCTGCAGTAGCTGTTACCGGCCCGGTAATCGCCACGTTGCGGAGTTCCTTGAGGCCGTACTCCCGCCCGAGCTGCTTCATAATCGCGAGCCGGAAGTTCGCTTCCTCCGGTGTGGGATACTCGATGTGGCAGTTGGCCTCGTGAATGCGCACCAACTGCGCCCGCTCCTGGAGCTGTTCTTTGGTCTTCATACGATTGACGGTTTCGGTTCATTTACAGAAACCGCACCGCCGTCCAGGAACCGCGTGAATCCCCTTGCCTATTTCGTTGACGCGAAGCTTTTTACGCTGCTTTTGGACCCGTCCAATTCACCGTCCACTAATTCCCCTTGACTTATGCTCCGTTCTCCCAGCGCCCCGCTTCACGACGGCCCCCGCCCCCAGCCGCTTGCCCGTAAGCCATCACAGGCGTATTGTAGAAAAGAGGTGCCAATGTTAAGGAACACGAAAGAACTGCGCGGTTACCGGTTGGGCGCCCGCGACGGCGAGTTCGGCCATCTCAAAGATTTCTTTTTTGACGAGCAGACCTGGACGGTTCGTTATCTCGTGGCCGACACCGGCGAGTGGCTGCCCCATCGGCGCGTGCTCATTTCTCCACACGCGGTCGCTGGCCTTACTGAAACGCCGCATAAAAGGATCGAGCTAAATCTGACGCGCAAACAGATCGAGCAAAGCCCCGCAATTGCCACGCATATGCCGATCTCGCGGCAGTTCGAGATGGAATATTACCAGTATTACGGCTGGCCTTATTACTGGCCCGGGCCGCTGCTGTGGGGCCCAATGGATTTCCCCGGCCCCCAGATACCATTGAACCTGCCCACCCCACCGCACCCAACCCCGCCGCGCCAGGGAGAGGATGCGCATTTGCGCAGTGTCAACGAAATCGCCGGGTTCCACGGTTATTTAGTGCAAGGGCTGGACCGGGCGTTTGGGCATATCCAGCAATTCATCTTTGAAGAGGCGAGCTGGGCAATTCGTTACCTGGTGGCCGACACCCGCAACTGGTGGCCGGGCAAGCATGTGCTGGTGTCCCCGCGATGGATTGCCTGGATCAGTTGGTCAGAGGCGCGCGTGTATGTCGATTTTGACCGCGACACCATCGAGCGCGCGCCCGCCTACGACGATTCAGTTGCCATCACGCGCCAGTACGAGCAGAACCTCTTCGCCCATTTCAACCGCCAGCCGTACTGGGAAAACAGCCCCGAGCTGACGAGGAGCAAGTAGGGCCGGGCCCGGGGCGCGGGACTTGAGTCCGCAGCAAAGCCCCGCATGCTCAAGCGCCTGCCACCTTGTCGAAGCCGCCTTCAGTTCGATTGTCGCTGCGGACTAAAGTCCGCGCTCCGCGCTGCGGCCTTCGCTTCCTTATTATGCTCGCTGTAGCTGATCAGGGCGGCCCCGAGCATAATCAGGATGACGCCCAGCCAGCGGAGCGAGGAGACCTGCTCGTGCAGGAACAACATCGCCGCCAGCGTCGCAAACACAAAGCTCAGCGCGGTCAGTGGCCACAAAAAACTGATATCGCTGCGAGCCATCAGGATCAGCAGGCAGACGAAGAACAGCGCCTCGAAGAAAACCCCCAGCAGGATGCGGCCATTGGTCACACCGGCTTTGACGACGCGCACAGCGTCGCTCGCCGAGGAGAGCTTGATTTCGCCGATTTGGGTCATGCCTTTCTTGAGCAGCACCACGCCGGTGCTCTCAAAGACAAGACCAATCAGGAGAATGAGCAGTAATTTAGACATTGTCACAAATCCTGGTAGCGGATCAAATTGACGCCAAGTTGTTGAACCAGGGCGCGAGCGCGTGGACTCACCAACGCGTCGAATTCGTGCTTAAACTCATCCAGCGACGGATGCGAGTAAAGCTCCGAATCACCAACCGGCAAACGCGGCAGCAGGCGCAGAACATAATCCTCGTCCACTCTGGCGTTCTGCAGCAGGCCGAAAACGGCTTGCGTATGCCGCAGATGCCGCCGGCGCAAGAGCGGCCGGGCACGCGCGGCCAGCACATGAAAAATCATCGCGTGCGTAGCGCGGTAGCCAAGGTTTCCCGAGGCGATGCGCAGGTTGAGCCAAAACGGGTCGAAAGTGAGCCGTACCCTTTGCACGCCCAGCGCGTCCGCATCCTGCATCAAAATCCCGAAGATGACTGGGTGCAGATGCAGGTGCAAGTGCCCGTTGACGTGGTCCAGCGCCAAACCGGTGGCATGGAATTTTTCGAATTGCGCATGGATTTCGGCGCGCAACTGTTCGCGCAATGAGCGGTTAAAGAAATAGCGGAACCCCGCCGCCACCGGACTTTCGGTAAACTCGCCGCTTTGGTTAACGAGACCCGGGATTTGGGCGCGGGACAGCGCGGCATGCCCGCAAAGGAAGGTCAGATGCAGCCCAACGCCCAGGCGCGGATTGGCCTTCGCCAGTTCGACGGCTTCGGCACAGGCCGCTTCGTTGACCATGAGGCTGGCAGTGGTGAGAATGCCCTCGCGGTGCGCGCGCAGAATCGCTTCGTTAATCGAATGGGACCGGCCAAAATCATCCGCATTGACGATCAGGCGCTTACCCATAATTGGGGGCCAGTCCGCCGAGAGCCAGCCGGCAACCGGTGCCCAGCACCAAGAGCGCCTTGTGCATTTTATTCAGCCGCGTGGGATTGGGCCCAAACACGTTGAAGCGGCGGCGCTCCAGCTTGCGCAAGAGCCGCCAATAGACCGTACCCATCAACTCAGCCGCAGCCATCGCCCGGCGATCGCCGGCCGGCAGAGTCTCGCGCGCCAGCCGGTAGAAGTGACGTGCGCGCACCGCGACCGCCCCAGCCGCGGCGGCGAACCGGTCCGAGTAGGTCAGCCGGAGGACTTCTTCCGGGTTCACGCGAAAACGGGCCAGTTCGGCGAGCGGCAAGTAGATGCGACCGCGCTGGGCGTCGGTGCGGACATCGCGAAGAATATTCGTCAACTGCAAGGCTTTGCCCAGGTGAACGGCGTAGGCACGGGTGGCGGGGTCACCGTATCCGAAAATCTCGATGCTTAAGAGTCCGACCACAGATGCTACACGATAACAGTAAAGCTCCAGTTGTTCATACTCCTGATAGCGATGGATGGTGAGGTCCGTTTCCACGCCTTGCAGAAGTTCGTCGAACAGTTGAAAGGGCAACTGATATTGGCGGATGACCTGTTGCAGCTCGCGGTTGACCGCGAAGTGCGGCAGTTCATCGCCACAGGCGCGCCGCACATCGGCGCGCCACTCGGCCAAGCGCTGTTGCCGGCGTTCAACCGGAGCCGAGTCCTCATCGGCCACATCATCGACCTCACGGCAGAACGCATAAAGGGCCGACATGGCCTCCCGCTTGGGTTTGGGGAGGAGCACGAAAGCCAGCGCGAGGTTCGAGGCGCTCTTGCGGGTAATAGCCCGGCTTTCCTGCATAGCTTAGGGCAGCGGCTCGGGCGGTGGCGCCGGGCGTAGCGGAGGCAGCCCGCCGGTCTCGGCGAGCGTCGGATTGCGGGGCCGATGCTCGCGGTGGCGGTGACGGCGCGGTCTATGTTCCCGCGGGCGCCGGGCCAGGACGGGAGCGGGCGAGGGGGGCGGATTCTCGGAGTGCGAGCGGTGGTGCCGGTGACCAAACCGATGGAGGTGATGGCGGGGACGCTTGCGCAGAAGCACCGCCCAGAGCAGGATCAGCAGGCATACCGCTGCGAGCGGAACCAGGAACACAAGCGAATCCCGGACGAACTGCCCGAAGCTTTGCCAGGGAGTGTCAAAATCGAATTCCGCCAGGAGGCTGTTCATGGCGCGAGATCCTTTCCCCCGGGCAGCACCGGTTCCCCTTCGGCTTCCCGATCGGCAATATTGAGCCGTTGCATGCGGTAACGCAACGCATGTCGGCTGAGCCTTAATTGCTCAGCAGTTTTGCCCAGGTTGAAGTGGTTTTGCACCAGCAACGACGAGATCAGCTCCCGTTCGTAGGTGGCCATAATCTCGTCCAATGAGCCGGTCGGGATGGCCTTGGGCGTCGGGCCCTTGTGCAGGCGCGCTTCGAGCTGGAAATCCGGCAGGCTGCCAGGCTGGATTTCGGGATCGTTCTCCAGGATCAGCGCCCGTTCGATCACGTTGCGCAGCTCCCGCACGTTGCCCGGCCAATGAAACAACAGCAGTTTCTCACCCGCAGCGGGTGAAAGCGCCCGCGTGGCCTTATTCATCGAAACGCTGAAAGTCTTGAGAAAATATTCCGCCAGCAGAACCACGTCGTCGCCTCGTTCACGCAGCGGCGGAAGCCGCATCTGGACGACGTTGAGGCGATGGAAGAGGTCTTCGCGAAACTGATCCTGGGAAATGGCCTTGATGATATCGCGGTTGGTGGCGGCGAGCAGCCGCACGTTGACGCGCAACTCCTGCGTGCCGCCCACACGGGTAAACGTTCCGTCTTCGAGGAACCGCAGCAGCTTGGCCTGCAACGGCCGGCTCATGTCGGCGATTTCATCCAGGAAAATTGTCCCGCCGTCGGCTTCCTCGACCCGCCCGGGTTTTTGTTTGAGCGCACCGGTGAAGGCGCCTTTTTCGTGGCCGAACAGCTCGCTCTCCAGCAAGGTTTCTGGAATCGCGGCGCAGTTAATCCGCACGTAGCTGGCCCGCGAACGTTGACTGAGGCTGTGCAAGGCCCCCGCCACCAGTTCCTTGCCCGTGCCGCTTTCGCCCAGAATGAGGACACGGGCATCGGTAGGGGCGATGCGCTGGATGAGCTGGCGCAGTTCGCGGATTTGCGGCGACTCGCCGACGATATGCTCCAGGCGGTAGGTCTCGCTGGCCCGGGCGCGCAGGCTGGCATTTTCCTGCAGCAGCCGGTAGCGCTCGACACATCGGCCGACGGCGTGCAGCAGCTCCTCGGGAGCAAAAGGCTTGGCCAGGTAATCAATCGCGCCCGCTTTGATGGCCTCGACCGCCAGCTTGGGCGTCGCGTAAGCCGTAATCATCAGCACCGGCAGGTCCGGCCATTGCTTCCGCACTTTGGGCAAAAAATCATAGCCGCTCATCCCCCCGAGCCGGGCGTCGGTAATCACCATGAAAAACTCCTCGCTCCCCAGCAGCGCGAGAGCATCCTCGGCCGACTCAACGGCGCGAACCGAGTAGCGTTCGTCGGCGAGCATCTTCTTCAGCGACAGCCGCATGTTCTTCTCGTCATCAACGACGAGCACGGAAGGCAGCGGCGCGCTCATGAGGTTCTGGCCAATTTCATCAACGTTTTGGCAGGGAAGAGTAAAACAAAACGCGCCCCCTTTCCAAGCTCCGATTCGACTCGCACCGTCCCGCCGTACAATTCGAGGTTGTGTTTGACTGTCGCCAACCCCAACCCGGTTCCCTTTTCCTTCGTGGTATAGTACGCCTCGAAAATGCGCCCTTGCTTGTCGGCGGCAATCCCGGGCCCGTCGTCGCTAATCGCCACCTCAATGGTGTGGTCGCCCAGGGCGCGGGCGGTCACCACCACCATGCCGCCTTTGGGCCCGAGCGCCTCGCGCGCGTTTTGCAGCACGTTGAGGAACGCCTCGGCCGCGTGACGGCGCAGCATCAGCAACGGCGGAAAACCGCCGGCGTACTGCCGAACCACCCGCACCGGGTATTCCGCCGCGGGCGGGAACACTCGCTCCAGCGCGCGGTCAAGTTCCTCGATGACGTTGAGTTTCTCGACGTGGCCCTCGCTTAATTGGGCGTAGCCCATCACTTCTGTGATGATGCGGTCGGCCCGCTCGACTTCCTCCTGGATCATCTCGACTTGTTCGAGCGGCGCGGTTTTGTTTTCAGCGGCGGCGCGCTGGAGCGAGAAGGCGGCGTTGTTGATGATCGCCAGCGGGTTTTTCATTTGATGCGCGAATTCCGCCGCAAGCCGGCCGGCGGATTGGAGCTGGACTTCGCGCACGGCGAACTCGCGGGCTTCTTCGGCGGCCTGACGCTGGCGCTCGAGCAACACCTGCACGGCGTAACAGCCGAAGGTCATCAGCAGCAGGAGGGCCAGGCGTAGCAAGAGCGGTTCGGCGGGGTCGCCGGAGTAAATCGCGTCCATGGCGTTACGCTCGATGGGAGTGAGCCGGCCGATAATCAGGGAATCCATGATGCCCGCCAGCACGTAACAGGCGCCGATAGTCAGGTTTAACAGGAATTGAGAAGTGGCGCGCGGCACGCTCACCGCCGTGCGCACGATCAACCCAAGGAACAGCCAGTACAGCGAGCTGTTATAACCACCCGTTACCAGCGTCAGGACGCCCAGGAAAATGCCATCCACCAGCGTCATGACGAATACGGCGCGTTCGAGCAAACGAAGTCGCAAGCGCCGCAACTTCACCAGCAATGGGACGAAAGCGACGTTGATGGCGATGTATGCCCAGATAAAGTCGCGGGCAGCTTCCAACGGCACCTCCAGCGTGCCCGTGGCTGCGCCAATCCAGGGGGTGAAATAACGCAGGAGAATCGCGATGCCCGCCAGTTTGATCGGGAGCACAATGTGCCCTTCCATCGTCTCAATCCGCCGCAGTATCTGCCGCGGGTCCGGCGGCCGGATCCGCAATAGCTCCACCACCTGTTCAAAGAACTGCCGCCATGCTTTGGCCCACCGACGCGACCGCACTGCCGGATAGCGCAGAAACCCTCCGGCGTCCCCGGGCGCCGGCGCCCCGGGCTGCGCCCCAGCCTGGTTGGTCGCGCTCTGCCCTGAAAACGACGGCACCGAAGCCGCGCCTTCCAGGCTGGAAGTCTTGGTGTGGCTCATCGGGGAGATTGCGGTCCTGGAGCCGTCCCGCCCGAGCCACGCCCCAGCAATGCCAACGCACGCGCCACGACCTGCTCGACCGGCCACAGGCGGCCCAGTCCCTCGTATCCGCACGAGAGCAAGCCTTCTTCCGGCCCGATAAACTCGGCGCCGCGGGCCTTCAGCGTGGCGACGTTTTGCTGCGTGGCGGGGTGCAACCACATCTTTCCGTTCATCGCCGGGGCAATTAAAATGGCTGCGCGTGGATTGAGCGCCAGGGCGACGCAACTGAGCGCGTCGTTAGCCAGCCCGAGCGCCAGCTTTGCGATCGTTTGGGCCGTCGCCGGCGCGATCAGCAGCAGGTCCGCTTCATCGGCCAGTCGAATGTGCGTCGGTTTCCATCCTTCCTCCTCGTCGTACAGGTCGGTAATGACAGGATTGCGCGAGAGGGTTTTGAAGGGCAGTGGGGTGATGAAATGGAGCGCATCGGCCGTCATGACCACATGCACCTCGCAGCCACTACGGGTGAGCTGGCTGGCCAGATCAGCCGCCTTGTACGCCGCGATGGAGCCGGTCACCCCCAGCACCACATTTTTGCCTTCAGCCATAACCGTGCGTGTCTTCAAAATACCGGCGGCTGGACCCTGTTGCTGCGCATCTGCTCGGCCTCGACAATCGCCAGCATGCGGTGCAGGTCCTCACCGATGCTGCCGCTGAGCAGCAGGTAATCGAAGTGCTTCCACTGCGCAATTTCCTGGCGGGCCACGCTCAGCCGCTTCTGGATCACCGCGTCGGAATCGGTGCCACGCTTGCGCAAGCGTTGCTCGAGCACCGCCAGCGAGGGCGGCGTCAGGAAGACCGTCACCAGGGACTCGCGCAGCTCGAGTTCGTTTTGCGCTTTCTCGCGGATGGTCGCCGCCCCCTGCACGTCCACGTTCAGCAGGACGTCTTTGCCTTGCCGCAGTTTGCCCAGCACTTCAGCCTTCAGCGTGCCGTAGCTGTGGCCATAAACGGTCGCGTGTTCAAGGAAGTTGCCGGCCTGGAGCCGCTTCAGGAACTGGTCCGCCGTCAGGAAGTAATAATGTGTCCCGTCGCGCTCGCCTTCCCGCGGCGGCCGAGTCGTGCAAGTAATCGCCCGTGTCATGTTCGGGCGCGCCGCCAGCAGTTGCTCGCACAAGGTGGTCTTGCCGCCGCCCGAAGGGGCGCTGATCAGCACCAGCAGCGGGCTCTTGGCCGGCGCAAGCCGCGGGGTCGTTTCCATCTGCCGTTCCGGGGTTTGCAGATTCATCGTTCTACTCCACATTCTGCGCCTGTTCGCGGAATTTCTCCAACTCAGCTTTTAGCACCACCACCTCGCGGGAAATCAAGCTGTCGTTGGCTTTCGACCCAATCGTATTCACTTCCCGGTTAATTTCCTGCGCCAGAAAATCCAGCGTCCGCCCGACCGGTTCTTTGGTCTTCCGGCAATCGGCGAACTGGCGGAAATGGCTCTGCAGGCGCGTCAATTCCTCCGTGATGTCGGACCGATCGGCGAAATAAACCACTTCCTTCAATAACCGCTCGTCTTCACCCGGAACCTCCAGGCCGGCGCTCTTGATGCGCTCAAGCAGTTGTTGGCGATATCGTTTGGCGACCGTCGGCGCGTGCTTCTGAATCCGGCTGGTCGCCCGGCGCATCACCTCGACTCGCCGCGCCAGATCCAACGCCAGGTGCGCCCCCTCTCGTTCCCGCATCCCCACCAGCGTGCTCAGAGCCTTGCGCAGCGCCTTCTCCACCGCCGGCCAAAAGTTCTCCTCTTCGACAATCTCTTCGTCAGTTTGGAACACCCCCGGGGCGCGGGCCAGGTGGTCGAGCGTGACCGGGCCGGGCAAACGGAGCTGGCGTGACAAACGGCCCAGCTCACGCGCATAAGCCTTGGCCAGCGGCACATTCAAATGCATGCGCGCCGAAAGCTTGCTGGCGCCCGCGTGCCGCCCTACGCGCACATTGAGCCGGCCCCGCGAGACATAACGGTTAATCACATCCCGCATCGGGGCCTCCAGCATCTCCATTTCCCGCGGCAACGCCACCGCAATTTCCGTTTGCTTGCGGTTAACCGAACTAACCTCGACGGTGATCTTGAACCCGTCCTGGGAGCTTTCCCCGCGCCCATATCCCGTCATTGATTTCATCCACTCACATTATGCGAAATGGGGGGGTGGCAGGCGAACAATTTTCTTCGACTGATCCTTGTGGTTGGTGTTTCTAGAACCTGGCACTGGCAATCATCAACGGTCCGGCATCGCTTCGTACCACTTCAGGTTGGCCGTGGCTGAACCGATCGCCACCACATCGAGCTTGCCATCACCATTCAGGTCAACCACGGCACACGAAGCGGTGGTAATGCCGCCAATATCCAGATTCGTGCGCCGCCACTGCTCCCCATTTTCACCCGTCGCCAGATAAAACACCAGCCCACCGCCTTTGCCGCGATAACCGGCGATAATCTCGTCGCGACCATCTCCGTTCAAATCGGCGGTCGCCAGTGCGTGCCCATCGTCGAACGAATCATCGATGACCTGGCGTCGCCAAGTGCCATTTTGCTCGTGGTAAACGACTACCTCGTGGCCATGCCATGGCTCGATACTGCACAGGAAGCGACGGCTGCCAAGGTGACCGACCGCTACATCGCTGGCGCCGCACTTTGGCCAGGGCGCTGGATCGCCCGGGGTGAGCAAGATTCGCGTCCATCGGCCATTGCGCTCGAGTTTATAGCGCGCGATGCCTCCAAAACTGGCGGTCAGAATTTGGTCGCGATGGTCGCCATCCCAATCCACCACACAAAGGCCGTGCATGATACCGGGGTTGTCGTTGCTGATGAGTGTGCGCCGCCACTCACCGGGCCGGTAATAGACCAGCGGGGTCTGGGAACGGTAATCCGGCGGCGAACTTTGGGCATCAGTCAGAGGCGCATCCAGCACAACCGGGCGTCCGCTGTCGTCAATGTCGGCGAGGCGCAACCGGTGAGATGTCGGTACCCGGTCAATCTCCCGAATGCTCCAAGGCTGGCGGACATCCGCGCCCGGTTCGAGCAGCCACACATTCCCGGTACTGCGCCTGGCATCGTTGGAAAAGCCGCTGGCCAGTACAATCTCCTCCCGGCCGCCGGAGTTCAGGACCACGCAGTTGATCATCTCGGTCAAATTCGACGCCAGCACATGGCGCTGCCAGCCAGGATTCTCGTACCAAACCAACTCCGGGATGCCGCTGGCTAGCGCGATGAGGTCTGGCTTGCCATCCTGGTTGAGGTCGGCGACGACCACTTGATAACCGCCCCTGAGGTTCGTCGCGATGGTGTGCTCCACGAACCGAAGGTTGGCAGCCGCGCCCACCGTCGTCACAGTGGATAGCCCTATCAGGCCAACCAACCATTGATTGGCTACGGCCCGCTTGAGAAGGAACCGCATTACTGCGTGAGCTTTAGCCGCGCGGCAACCTCCGACACGTCTTTGTCGCCGCGGCCGCTCAAGTTGACGATGACCACCTGGTCCTTGCGCATGGTTGGCGCGCGCTTGATGACTTCGGCCACCGCGTGGGCGCTTTCCAGAGCTGGAATGATGCCTTCGAGGCGGGCAAGCGTGGTGAAGGCCCCGAGCGCCTGGTCGTCTTTTGCATACGTGTATTCCACCCGGTCCTGGTCCCGCAACCAGGCATGTTCCGGTCCGACAGCGGCGTAGTCCAGTCCGGCGGAAACGCTGTGCGTGAGTTGGACCTGGCCGAATTCGTCCTGCAGGAGAAACGAGCGAGTGCCTTGCAATACGCCGAGTGAGCCGCCCTGAAAGCGCGCGGCATGTTTGCCTGCCGAGATGCCTTCCCCGCCGGCTTCGACGCCGACCATCCGGACTGACTGGTCTGTCAAAAACGGATAAAAAAGGCCGATGGCGTTCGAGCCGCCACCCACGCAGGCAATCAACGCATCGGGCAGCCGCTTTTCTTTTTCCAGGATTTGCTGCCGCGCTTCGTCCCCGATCACCCTTTGGAAATTACGCACCATCAGCGGATAAGGGTGCGCGCCGTAGGCTGTGCCCAGGATATAATGCGTGGTGCGGACGTTGGTGACCCAGTCGCGCATCGCTTCGTTAATGGCTTCTTTGAGCGTCTGCTGGCCGGCGCTGACGGAAACCACCTCGGCGCCGAGGAGTTTCATGCGAATAACATTGAGTGCCTGGCGGCGGCAATCCACCGCGCCCATGTAAACGACGCACTTCAACCCGAACATTGCCGCGACGGTGGCTGTCGCCACCCCGTGCTGGCCGGCGCCGGTTTCGGCGATCACCCGCGTCTTGCCCATCCGCCGGGCCAGCAGCACCTGGCCAATGCAATTGTTGATTTTGTGCGCGCCGGTATGGAGCAGGTCCTCGCGCTTGAGATAAATCCTGGCCCCGCCGAGATGGTTCGTCAGGCGCTGCGCCAGATAGAGCGGCGTGGGCCGGCCGCAAAACTCCTTCAGATAATAGGACAGTTCGCGCTGGAAATCAGGCTCGCCCTGGGCGCGAAAGTACTCCTGCTCCAGCTCTTGCAGCGGGTGCATCAGGGTTTCAGGCACAAACCGGCCGCCGTACGGCCCGAAATGGCCGCGGGCGTCGGGCACCGCTTGTGTCGCGCTAGAAGTCATACCGCAGACAATACGCGGTGAGAGAGAATTGGTCGAGCCTGCGTGGAGAGAACGTCGTCTCCTGGCGCGATCGGTTCATCGTTTGACGAACAAGGCCAGCGAGGCGGTATAGCCATGAAGAAAATTCTTGTCACCGACCGGGCCCAGTTCGCCGTTACAAAAGAAGCCGGTGAGCCCCAACGGACCGAGGCGCTCCTGGACCATCCGTGCATCGTGGCTGGGCTGGCCGAAGAGATTTTGCCCGCGCCCATTGCAACAGCACAGGCACCCGCCATATACCATCCGGTCGCCGACGCGCGTGCGCGTCCGGCTGAGCAAGGCTTCCATGTCTTCGGTAGCGGCACTGGCCGAGCGGCGCTGGAATTGCACCGTTTGGCCAAGGCGCGGCAAGGCGCCAACCGCAATACTGCCGGAATTGGGATCGGCGCCGAGCAGATTGCGCACGAGGAAATCGCCGCGATGAAAATCTTCGAGATATTCATTTACGACCAAACCGATAAACAAGTTGCCACGTGCTTTGCGTTGCTCGTCGGGTTTGAGTTGGCCGAAGGTCTCGGCCAGGACTTCATAGGCCGGGCGATTCCCAATTTCGCGAATGATATTCTGTTCGACTTTCGTCAGCGTCCACGTTTCCCCGATGGGTGTGCAGCCCTGCGAAACCATTCCTTCCAAAGCAAACGCACCCCCGACCGACAGTGCCACACCGCCCTCTTCGTACACCTCCCCGTTGAGATAAACTTGCGTGGTCTGTTCGGTAAACTCGCCGCTCGCCAACCCCCCCAAAACGGGTGCGGGCGCATACGTCTCGTTCCACGTTTTCAACCACGATTCACTGTCCAGGTGAAAGGGATCGATGAAGACGAGCCAGCCGTGGGTCTGGTCCCGTTCCACCCCGCTCTCGAGCGCCCAATACCCCGGCCCAAACGCCTCTTCCACTTGCTCCTGGGTAAAATGAAACGCTTTCAGCTCCGCCTCGGGCAGCGCGTACAAAGCCAAAGTCAGCCCGGCGTTTTGCTCGATTTCGTCGCTACCGACAATTAAACACTGGCTCGAACAACCCAGCAGCAAGGGAATGCGCGCATGAACGCGCAGGATCTCGAGCACCTGTTTGGCCTGCGTAAAAAAACGCGGCGCCATAAACACCAGTCCCAAAGAAATCTCGTGGTCTAACTGGCCCCTCAGATTCTCAGCCCATTTCTGCAGGCCCGCTTCGTCAAATCCCTCAGCCCAGTGGGCTGCGATGGAATATCGCTCCGGCATGAGATAAAAGTACTGGCGGTGACCAGAATTGCAAGGTGGCGGTGGGCAAGCTGGGCGGTTAAAGTGGTATAGAGCTGATGCCAACCATCACTGAGAATACTCGTAAAGCGCAACAAGCCCCGCCAGGGCGGCAAACCACTGAATTATCGGTCGCCGGCATGACGTGCGGCAACTGTGCCCGCCACGTCAATGAGGCACTGCTCAGCGTCCAGGGCGTCCAAAGCGCCAATGTCAGCCTCGATGCCCACCAGGCAACCGTCCGCTGGCAGCCCGGTGCGCAAGCGGACGTACAGGCGATCATCCAAGCCGTCGAAAAGGAGGGGTATGAGGCCGAGGTTCTGACGACCCAAACACGCGAAACGGGAGAGCATACGCTGGCCGGGTGGCGCTGGAACCTGCTGCTGGGTATTCCGGTCACCGCCCTGCTCATGATCGGCGAATGGGCTCTTGGGCTCGGAATGGCGAGGTGGTTTCAATGGACCGCGTTCGGCCTGGCGGGACTCGTCCAGGTCCTGGCGGGCGCGCGGTTCTACCGGGGCGCCTGGCGCCAATTCAAAGCGCGCAGTTCGAATATGGATACGCTGGTGGCGTTGGGCTCAAGCACCGCCTTCGGCTACAGCACCTGGGCTCTGTTGAGCCGAACAAGCGGGCACGCGTACTTCATGGAAGCCGCTTCGATCATCACCTTGGTCAGTCTCGGGCACTGGCTGGAATCGCGGGTCAGCGTGCGCGCTTCCAGCGCTTTGCGGCGGCTGCTCGATTTGGCCCCAGCAACGGCGCGCCGGCGCAATCCCGATGGCACCGACACCGAAGTGCCCGCAGCGGAGTTAAGCCCGGGCGAAGTCGTTGCTCTGCGTGCTGGGGAACGCATCCCAACTGACGGCTTGGTATTGGAGGGCGTCTCGACCCTCGATGAGAGCATGCTCACCGGGGAATCGGTACCTGTGGACAAAGCACCCGGGCAGGAACTTTACGCCGGAACTGTGAACCTCACCGGGCCGCTGTTGATGAGGGTCACAGCGATTGGCGAAGAGACCGCCCTGGCCCACATCATCGCCGCTGTGCAACGAGCGCAAACCAGCCGCGCCGGCATTCAGCGGCTGGGCGACCGCGTCAGCAATGTGTTTGTGCCAGTAGTCGTGGCGATCGCGCTGGCCGCCGGCCTGTGGTGGGGTTTGGCACCGGAATCCGCTCGGCTCGTGCACCAATGGCTCGCGCAGTTTGCCTGGCTGGCGCAGCCGCCCGAATCGGCGGCAGCAGCCGGGTTCATTATCGCGTCGGCCGTCCTGATCATTGCCTGTCCCTGCGCGATGGGTTTGGCCACTCCGGCTGCCATCATGGCCGGCTCCAACGCCGCCGCCGCTCGCGGCATCTTGGTCCGGGATGGTGTTGCGTTGGAAAAGGCGGGCCGGGTGACCGCGGTGGTTTTCGATAAAACCGGGACCTTAACGACCGGCAAGCCTGCGGTCGTGGAAGGGTGGGAAGGCGGTAGCACAGTGCGCTTGGCTGAACCGGCGGTGGAGCTGCCGGCAGGCATTCGGCTCGGAGTGGCCCTGGCGCGGCATTCCAATCATCCCATCAGTCAGGCCCTGGCCAAACTAGCCGGACCCGACGTGGCGCTCACGGATTGGCGGGAACAAGCGGGCGCCGGCATTGTCGCGCGCCTGACGCCCTCGGCTGCCCGACCGCTGATGCTGGCGGTTGGCCAAGGCACTTCGCCGGCGCTCTGCCGGCTGGGCTCACTGCGTTGGTTGCGCGAATCAGGGGTCGAGCTCGGGACCGGCGAAGAGTTCATCCGTACCTGGTCCACGAAAGGCGCGACGCTGATCGGCGTCGCCGTAGATCATATGCTGGTCGGTTTGGTCGCGGTCAAAGATACGGTTAAACCAGGAGCGCGGGGCGTGGTGGGCCAACTCCAGCGGCAGGGGCTTAAAACCTACATGGTCACCGGCGATAATTCTTTGACGGCGGCGAGTATCGCCCAACAAGCCGGCCTCGCAACGGACACGGTTTTTGCTGAGGTGCGCCCGGATCAGAAGGCAGGTTTTGTTAAGCGGTTGCAGGAGCAGGGAGAACGGGTCGCGTTTGTGGGCGACGGGATCAACGATGCCCCCGCGCTCGAGCAGGCCGATCTTGGCATTGCGGTCAGCCGCGCCAGTGACATCGCGCGCGAAGCCGCTGATCTTATTTTGCTTAAATCCGAAATCGAGGCTGTGCCGGAAAGCCTGGGGCTGGCGCGCGCCACGCTGCGCACGATTCACCAGAACCTCTTTTGGGCCTTCTTCTACAACGCCGTCGGCATCCCACTGGCCGCGTTGGGCTTCATGAGCCCCATCTTGTGCGCCGCCGCAATGGGTCTGTCCGACCTTGTGGTAATTGGCAATGCGCTTCGGTTGCGGCATTGGCGGGCCTGAGCGGCGGGGTTTGCAGAGGCCGCGGCTGCCGCACTATGCCTCAGATGCCGCTGGGGCTGCTGCTGGTCACATTGGTGCCACGCGTGTCGGGCCGGGGAGCCGGGTGCCGTGGGCGGCGCAACATTTCATCGAAACGGACCCGCTGCTCCGGCGTGAGCACCTGCCGGAAAGCTTCCTTGGTGTGTTGAAATTCCTGGTGCAGTTGCGGGGTGATGGGTTCCATCAGTTTGCGGGTGCGTTCCTGGCTTTCCTTGAGCAGTTGATCGATCTGCTGGTGTTGTTCAGGTGTCAAATCCAGGTCCCGCTGCATCCGGCGCAACAGTTCCATCCGCATCACCCCGGGCGTTCCGGCCATCGTCGGGCGCGCGCCATTCAGCGTTCGCCGTTGTGGGGTCAGGTTGAGCCGGTCGGAATGCCAAACTACCAAAGCACCGGTCACGACCCCGGCTACGAAAATCACCAGCGTCGCGGTAATAACTTTCCACGTATTCACCGCAGCAAATCTGCCGGCACCTGCTCCTGGTCGGCCGTTGCAAAGACCGTGTTCTCCAATTGCTGCGAAAAATCCGCCGTCGTTGACTTAGCCGGCGGGGCGAGCAGCGTCCAGGCCCCCAGCACCAGCATGATGCCGACGCACGGAGCGGCAGCCCGCCAAAGCGCTTGCGCCCAGAGCGCCCAGGAGTCCAGCGCCGGAACGGCGCGCAAACGCCCCATCACCCGTCGTTCAAAACCGTACGGGACCCGCTCGCTCGGGGTCTGCACGCGGGCCGCTGCCAGCAATCGGCGTTGGAGTTGGTCCAGATTCATAGGGCCTTCATTTTTTCAGACGCGCCGGTCGCGCACGGGGTTACATGCATTCATAGATACTTCTCACTCGACAGCTTGGCCAGCGCCTTTCGCATTTGCGCACGCGCCCGGAACGCCCGGACCTTCACCAGTGGAACCGACCAGCCGGTCAGCTCGGCAATTTCTTTCACCGAACGTTCCTCAATTTCGAGTAACGTGATCACCAGCCGAGCCGCCGGTGGCAGTTGCTCCAGCAGCCGCGTCACCAACTGGCGCGCGGCATCCGCATCGGCTTCCGCCGCCTCGGGTTCCGCGACAAAATGCTCGAGCCAATCGCTCTCCGGTTGGCTCAATTCAGAAAACGTTGTTTCCCGGTTGCGCTGGTGTCCGCGCAGAAAATCAAAGCAGGTCCGGACGGTCAGCCGCATCAACCAGTGCTCGAACGGTGCGTCACCGCGGAAGCTCCCGAGTTTCTGAAAAGCCTTCAGCCAAACCTCCTGGACGATGTCCTCCACCTCGCTCTCACGGCGGGCATAACGCCGGGCGGTGGCAAATACCCGCGGCGAGTACCGTTCCACCAGTGGTTCGAAGCTGGCCGCATCGCCTTGCAGGACGGCGCCAATCAGCTCCGCTTCCGTTCGTTCCATTGGCATGAGTATGGCAAAAAATGCGGAAAAGCAAAGCAACTGCCAACTTACACGCTCCGTTCCTGACGCTTACCCGGCTCTATACTTTCCCTTGCATTTACCGCCGCAGTCAGGTCATTGTGCAGCCAATGGGTTTGCCCGCTGAATCAATAACTTTGACGCCGGAGCAGGTCGCCGGGTTGAATCGCAAACTAGCCGATATGCGGCACGATATTAATGGCCACCTGGCCGTAATGGTGGCCGCGCTGGAGTTGCTTCGGCACAAGCCGGACAGCGCCCAACGCATGCTCGGCAGCCTGGGCGAACAACCGGCAAAAATCAGCGAAGCGATTAAGAAGTTCTCGCTGGAATGCGAACAGGTGCTGCAGATCACCCGGCCCTAGCAAGCGATCTGCCGCAATTCTCCGTTCATTGAAATTGCGCAGTGAACCTTCCTGGTCTCGGCGGCGCCTCGGCACTGCCCCCCGCTCCGGTAACTTACGGACCCCGCTTAGGGAATGCCCCGGATGGAATTTGATTGAGCGAACCTTAAGGATTTCGTATCTAATAAAGTCGAATAAGCGCGCACACGGCAAAGCAATCAGATGCCGGGGTTCTTGAGGAATTCCGGATTGAGTTTTTGGACTGCTGGCATCGGCTGCCCAACAAGGGCTTTTTTCTACTCCTGCTGGCGGCCTGGTCGATTCTGTTTCAACTGGTTGGCAATTCCACGCGCGGCTATATCCATACCTCATCGCTGTTTTTCTACCTATTCGATGCCTTCACGGCCGGCGGCAAGGCCTTGCTGGATTCGGAAGAAGGCTATGGGATGCTCATGCCGCTGGTCGTGTTGGGGCTGTTCTGGATGAAGCGGAAGGAGTTGCTCGGGTTGCGCCTGGGCGTTTGGTGGCCCGGCCTGTTGCTGTTGCTAAGCGGCGTGGGCCTGCACCTGCTGGGCTTCCTTTGCCAGCAGCCGCGGATTTCGGTCGTAGGCTTTTTTGTCGGCATTTATGGCCTGACCGGGCTGGCGTGGGGCCAAGGGTGGTTGCGCGCGAGTTTCTTCCCGTTCTTTCTGTTTGTTTTTTGTGTTCCGCTGGGGACGCTGGCCTTGCCGGTCACGTTTCGGCTCCGGCTGCTGGTGAGCGAGTTGGTCACGGTCATTGCCCACAATGTTTTGGTGATTAATGTCATCCGGCACGGAACCAGTCTCATCAACCCAACTGAGGGGTATCAGTATGAAGTCGCCGCCGCCTGCAGCGGCATCCGCAGCATGATGGCCACCCTGGCACTGTCAGTCATCCTGGCTTTTTTCTCCTTCCGCACCTGGTGGAAAAGGCTGCTGGTCATCGGCTCGGCCTTTCCGCTGGCGCTGCTGGGAAACCTGTTGCGGATGCTGACCATCGTCATCGCCGCCGAATTGGGCGGCCAGCAATGGGGCAACTATGTTCATGACGGCGGGCCGCTGGACTTGTTTAGCCTGCTTCCCTATGTGCCCGCGTTCGCAGGGCTTCTGTTACTGGAGCATTATCTGCATCGGCCGCGGGCAATCGCGCCGGCCCCCGAGGCAGCTTCGCAGGAGGGCACGCCGTGAATCGCCAAAAACTGGTGCTGCTGGTGCTCACACTCCTGCTGATTGCCGGCACCGGCGTGACCTTGGCCCATTTGCGCACCCACCAGCGATTGGGCGCGCCCGGTGTTAGGACCCACCCGTTGCCAGGTTCGACGGACCGGCTGGTAGTGGACCTGCCGCCCGAAGTGCTCGACTACAAATCAGAGTGGCGCGAGGTGGACGACATCACCCGGACCACCTTGCCGCCGGACACCAGCTTTGGCCAGCGGTTGTACCACGGCCCAGACGATTTCCAGATTCTGCTCAACGTGGTGCTGATGGGCGGCGACCGCACCAGTCTGCACAAGCCGCAGTTCTGCCTGGAGGGTCAGGGCTTCCATATTGATCAGCCGGCGTCGCGGGCCGAGACGGTGCGGGTCCAGGCGCCCCAGCCTTACGATTTGCCCGTGGTGGCGCTGGTCTCCAACGGCGAGGTCGAGCGCGACGGGACCAAGCAGCGAGTGCGCGGCATCTACCTTTACTGGTACGTGGCGGACGACGCGCTCAGCGCGGGGGAATTGGGGTTCCAACGGATGCTGCTGATGGCGACCCGGCTGCTGCGCACCGGCGTGCTGCAGCGCTGGGCTTATGTGAGCTGTTTCTCGCTTTGCCTGCCCGGCCAGGAACAGACCACCATCGAGCGGATGAAACAATTCATCGCCGCAGCCGCGCCGGGCTTCCAGTTGTATCCCAAACCGGCGGCGGTTCCGCCGGTGGCGGCGGCCAACCCTTCACAATAACGTATGCTGCGCCGCGACCGCGTCATCCGCATGCAAGTCCACGAACTGCTGGACGCGTGTCTGTTCATGGTCAGTTTCTGGCTGGCGTACGTGCTGCGCTCGGACCCCAACGTCGTTGATCTGTTCGGACTCCGAGAGATTCCCGACATTCATTTCGAGCAATACCTGTGGTTGTACCTGGTAATCCCGTTTGCGCCGCTGGTGCTCGAAGCGCAGGGGTTTTATAACCGCCCTTTGCTTTGCTCCCGCTCGACCACGGCCTGGCTGCTGCTGAAGGGGTGCGTGGTCAGCAGCCTGGGCCTGGTTTTGGTTTTGTTCCTGTTCAAACTGGACGTCCCGCGCGCGATCGTCGTCTGGTTCGGTCCCATCAGTTTCCTCCTCATCTTCATTAAAGAGGAACTGCTGATGCGGCTGCTCAACAGCTCGCTGGTGCGCTCGCAGTACCGCCGCCGCTTTGCGCTGGTGGGCACCGGCGAGGAAACCCTCCGCCTCCAACGCGAGCTCAAGAGCAAATCTCCGGAGGCCATTGACATCGTTGCCCAACTGGATTTGAACGAAGCGCCGCTGCAGCGCCTGGTGGAATTGCTTCACGAACACTCCATTAACGGCGTGATCGTCAGCGGCAAACGCGCCTTTTTCGACCAAATCGAAGCGGCGATTCGCGCCTGCGAGTTGGAAGGCATCGAGGTGTGGCTTGTCGCCGATTTCTTCAAAACCCAGATTTCCCGCACTTCGTTCGACGATTTCTACGGGCAGCCGATTCTGGTGTTTCGCACCGCGCCCGAAGCCTCCTGGCAAAGCATGATCAAGCAGTTGGTGGATTTCGCCGGCGCGCTGCTGCTGCTGATTGTCTCGGTGCCCTTGATCATGCTGCCGGTGGCGCTGCTGATTAAGCTTACCTCCCCGGGCCCCATCCTCTTCCGCCAGCAACGCTCCGGGCTGAATGGCCGGCCGTTCACGCTTTACAAGTTCCGCACAATGGTCAGCAACGCCGAACAGCTCCAGCATGAGCTGGCCGCCATGAACGAAATGAGCGGCCCGGTGTTCAAGGTTACCAATGACCCGCGCGTGACGCGTTTGGGCAAATTGCTGCGCAAATTCAGCCTCGACGAGTTTCCGCAATTGTTCAACGTGCTGCGCGGCGAGATGAGCCTCGTCGGCCCGCGCCCGCTCCCGGTTAATGAGGTGCGCCGCTTCCACGACGTCGCCCACCGCCGACGCTTAAGTGTCAAACCGGGATTGACGTGTCTCTGGCAAGTCAGCGGCCGCAACAACGTGACCGATTTCAAGGATTGGGTGCGACTGGACCTCGAATACATTGACAACTGGTCGCTATGGCTGGACTTTAAAATCCTCTTCCGCACCGTGCCCGTGGTGTTGGTGGGGCACGGGGCCCGGTAAGGGCTCGGCGGCAATTCAACTGGGTTCTATGGCAAAGCTGCACTCCAAAGCAAAACAATCGCGCCCCACCAGTGTGGTGACTGGCGCCGCCGGTTTCCTGGGTTCCCACCTCACCGATCTGCTGTTGTCCCGCGGCCACAAAGTCATCGGCATCGATAACTTCGTCACCGGCAGCGTGGATAACATTTCCCATCTGGGCGGGAACCCCGATTTTAAGTTCATCCAGCAGGACGTGACGGAATTCATTTTTTTGGATGGGCCGGTCAATTACGTGTGGCATTTTGCATCGCCGGCCAGCCCCATCGATTATCTGGAGCTGCCCATTCAGACGTTGAAAGTCGGCTCGCTGGGCACTCACAAGGCCCTCGGCCTGGCCAAGAACAAAGGCGCCCGGTTCCTGCTGGCCTCCACTTCGGAAATCTATGGCGATCCCCTGGTGCATCCGCAGCCGGAAGAATATTGGGGCAACGTCAACTCCATCGGGCCGCGCGGCTGCTACGATGAGGCGAAGCGATTCGCCGAGGCTCTCGCGATGGCCTACCGCAACGAACATCGCGTCCAGACACGCATCGTCCGCATTTTCAATACCTACGGGCCGCGGATGCGGTTGCACGATGGCCGCGTCGTGCCCGCGTTTGTCAGCCAGGCCCTCAAAAACAAACCTATTACTGTTTTTGGCAAAGGCACCCAAACACGCAGCTTCTGTTACGTAGCCGACCTCATCGAGGGCATCTATCGGCTGATGCTCAGTGAGTATGACTTGCCGGTAAACATTGGCAATCCCGCGGAGATGACGGTGCTGGAGTTCGCTAAAGACATCGTGCGCGCAACCCGCTCGCATAGCCGGATTGTCTTTAAACCCTTGCCCCAGGATGATCCCAAACAACGCCAACCGGACATAAGCAAGGCGCGCAAGCTCCTTCGCTGGGAGCCTAAAGTCCCGCTCGCGGAGGGCCTGGTCAAAACGATCGAATACTTCCGCAAACGGGTCTGAGGCGAGCGGAGCGCGGACTTCAGCTTCAGTCCGCAGCAACATTCGAGTCGCAATTGCGCTGCGACATCTTCCTGACCTCCCTCAATTTCGAGTCTCGCTGCGGACTGAAGTTTGCGCTCCGCCCGGCTTTGGTTTTGACTTCCGCCGGCGTGCGCGGGCACTCTGGCCCGGATGATACATCCGACGGCGATCATCCATCCTCAGGCGCGCTTGGATTCCACGGTGCAGGTTGGGCCCTACGCGGTGATCGATGCCGACGTGCAACTCGGAGCGGAGTGCGTGATCGGGCCTCACGTGCATCTCACCGGCCGGGCCCAGATTGGGGCGGGAAACCGTTTTTTTACCGGCTGCGTCATTGGGGAAGCGCCGCAGGACCTGAAATATAATGGCGCGCCCACCGGGCTGCGGATTGGTGAGCGCAATGCTTTCCGAGAGCACGTGACCGTTCATCGCTCGGCGCGGGCAGGGGAAGACACGGTTTTGGGGTCGCGTAATTATCTCATGGCTAACAGCCACGTCGCGCATAACTGTCATTTGGGTGACGACGTAATAATCGCGAACGGCGCTTTGTTGGGTGGGCACGTCAGCGTGGCGGACCGCGCTTTTATTTCGGGCAACTGCCTGGTCCATCAATTTGTGCGCGTCGGCGCGCTGGCACTCATGCAAGGGGGCTCCGCGATCAGCAAAGACCTGCCGCCTTTCACGGTCGCGCGCGGCGACAATGGTATCTGCGGTCTCAATACCGTTGGCCTGCGCCGCGCCGGGCTATCAGCCGCTGAAAGATTGGAGCTGAAACAACTGTATCACGCGTTGTTTCGTGAGGGGCGCAACCTGGGCGCGGCGCTCGCCGCCGCGCGCAAACAGTTTTCCAGTCCCGCGGCACAGGTGCTAATGGATTTCCTGGCCGGCGCCAAACGCGGTGTGTGCATGGATACGAGCGCCGAATCCTGAGGTTGTGGTTTCACTTGCTCGGCGGGCGGCCGATGCACTAGGCTCGCACCAATGGCCAAAGTGTTGTTAGTGGATGACGAGTTGACCATGGTCCAAATGGTCGCCGGTCTGCTGCGCGATGAAGGCCATGACGTGCAGCCCTTCACCAACGGCCCCGCCGCAACCGCCGCTCTGGCCGGTTACGCTCCCGACCTGGTCATCACCGACCTGTATCTGGACAAAACGCGTCCGCACGGCCTGGAGATTCTCAAGAAGGCGAAGGAATTAAGCCCGCCCCCGGTCGTTATTGTCATCACCGGCTTTGGCTCGATCGAGACCGCCAAGGAAGCGATGAAAGAAGGCGCGTTCGACTACTTGCAGAAACCCTTCAAGGTGGACGAATTTAAATTATGCGTGCAGCGGGGGTTGACGCATAACGCGCTGCAAAGCGAGGCCGCTTACCTGCGCAAGCAGCTCAAGAAGAAATACCAGTTCAATCAACTGATCGGCAGCGCGTCGCGGATGCAGCAGGTCTTCAAAATGATCGAGCGCGTCGCCGATACCGAGAGCACAATTTTGATTCTCGGCGAAAGCGGCACCGGCAAGGAACTGGTCGCGCGGGCGCTGCATTTCAACAGCCGCCGCCAGTTCGCGCCATTCGTCCCCATCAACTGTTCCGCGCTGCCGGAAAACCTACTGGAATCTGAATTATTCGGCCATCGCCGCGGCGCCTTCACGGGAGCGATCAGCGATAAGAAGGGGCTGTTTCAGGAAGCGGACGGCGGCACGATCTTCCTCGACGAAGTCGGTTCAATGCCGCTGCTGCTGCAGAGCCGGTTGCTGCGCGTGCTGCAGGAGCGGGAGGTGCGGCGCGTGGGAGACAACACGCCAGTGTATGTCAACGTGCGGGTGGTGGCGGCCACCAATGAGCCGCTGGAGAAGAGGATCAAGGAAGGGACTTTCCGAGAAGACCTCTTTTACCGCCTCAACGTCATCTCCATTCAGTTGCCGAGCTTGCGCGAGCGGTTGGACGATATCCCGCTGCTGGTCGCGCATTTCCTCAAGAATAAAACCAACCCCCGCACCGAACGGCCGTACCAGATCACTCGCCAGACGATCGAGCTGCTCTGCGCCCATGCGTGGCCCGGCAACGTGCGCGAACTGGAAAATGCCATCGAACGAGCCGCGACTCTCTGCGAAGGCGACATCATTCAAGCAGCCGATCTGCCGCCGAGCCTGTTGGAAGCTGTCAAAGCCACGGTCCCGCTCGCCGGGGGCGAATCGCAACTCGCCGCGGCATTGCCGGCCGTTCCGGACTCGGCTCTGTACCCGCTTCAGCCGGCCTCTGGCGGTGACCAGAGTTCCCCCGATGGCCACAGCCTGGATGGATTTCCGCCTTTGAAAACCTTCCTGCGCGAACAGGAGCAGGCGCATCTGACCCGCGCGCTGAGTGAATGCGGCGGGGACAAGGAAAGAGCGGCGTTATTGCTCGGGGTGAGCCTGGCGACTCTGTATCGGAAATTGGCAGGAGAGGACAAACCGGAGTAACGCAGGTTTTTGCAACCTGCCCGCGCGACGCTCAGCTCTTGTTTTCCAACGGTAACGAGCACGTCACCTGTGTGCCTTTGTCTCCGGCGGCTTTGACTTCGAGTGACGCACCGATCAAACTCGCGCGATAGTTCATAATCCGCAGCCCCATGCCGGTCGAATGGCTGTGCAGGTCCGGGAAGGGCACGCCGCTATTCTGAACGGTCAGAACCAGCCGGTCCGAACCGTTGGCGAGATTAATCCCGACTCGCTTGGCCTTGCCGTGTTTGATCGCGTTGGTAAGGGCTTCCTGCGCGATTTTGTAAAGCTGGGTGATGACATTTGGTTCCAATGAGGGGATGGGCCCTTCAGGGCTAAACCGGCATTGGATGTGAAACAACTCGCGGGCGCGAGCGGCCAACTCGTCCAGCGCGGCCGGCAATTCTTTTTTGGCTACGTCGAGCGTCGCCAGGTCGTGAGCAAGGTCACTGGCGTGGCTCATCGCCTCCTGCACCAACTTGTGGACTTTGGCAGCGTCTTGGGCTCCATCGCTATGTTGTTTGGCCAGCTTCAATTGCAGGCCTTTCACCATCAGGGCAATGCCCGAGAGCTTCTGGCCGAGGTCATCGTGCAAATCCAGGCCAATCCGGCGCCGCTCCCGCTCGGTAATCTCCAACAACTCCGCCTCGAGGCGGCGGCGCTCAGCAATCGCCGCCTCCAGCTTCGCGTTAGCCGCCTTCAGTTCGGCCGTTCGGCGTTGGACGCGCACCTCCAATTGGTCGTGAGCCTGGCGCAGCGCCTCCTCGGCCGCCCTGCGTTGGATGAACTGGCCAACCTCGCTGCCAATCGCGTGCATCATGTTGGCGAGCGCAGGGTCCAGTTCCATTCGGCGCAAGGCATAGAATTCCAGCACACCGAAGAAGTCGCCGGCGTTCTGCAGCGGAAAAGTGGCGGCGCTACGCACACCGGCCTTCACGGCGGCGTCGAGCCGCGGCAAGCCTTCCTCATCGGACAAATCCGTGATCCAAACCGCCCGGCGCTCCTGCCAGGCGCGACCGGGCAAACCCGCCCCCGGGGTAAAGCCCACCTCGCGACTGGCCTGGGCGAGCGACGCCATGGAACTGGATTCAGAGCGCAGCCCCACGGCGCGGACGCGGAGGGCGGCCGGGTCGCCCTGGGGCAGCCACAGCAGGCCGCAATCGGCCTCCAAGCCATCCAGCAGGGCCTGCAGCAAACCGGGCGCCGCCTCATCGAGCGACCGCGCATGGGCCAGCAACCGGGTGATGGCATGCTCGGCCGCCAGCCGTGCTTCGGCACGTTTGCGTTCGGTGATGTTGGAAACCGAGCTAACCCAGCCAGTAATATCGCCGAAGGGGTCTTTTAGAGGAGTTATCTGGAGCAGCACGTCGATGCGCTCGCCCGTTCGCCGTCGGAACCGGAGTTCTAATCCGCTCGCAGGCGCATGGCCCTCGATCACGCTGCTCAGGGCCTGGGTGATGGTCTCGACCTGCTCCGGCGGCCAATAAGCAAATGGGGGCTGCACGCCCACCAACTCCTGCTCACTCCACCCCACCATCGCACAGAACGCCGGGTTCACATAAGTCTGCCGGCCATCCAGATCGACGGCCGTAATCCCGGAAGGCACGGAATTCTCGATCGCCTGACGGAAGACCTGTTCGACCTTGAGCTGGGCATCGGCGGCGCGCCGCTGCCGGCGCACCTCGGCTTCGCGCAGTTCCCGCTGCACGGCCGAGCCGAGCCGGGTGAGATTGTCCTTCATCACATAATCGTGCGCGCCGGCTTTCATGGCAGCGACGGCGGTGTCGTCACTGATATGGCCGGAGACGATGATGAAGGGAATGTCCAGCGCGCGGCTATTTACGAGCGCCAGCGCTTCGAGCCCGTTGAACCGCGGCATGATATAATCGGCGATGATCAAATCAAACCGCTGGCGGGCCAGCGCGTCGCTCATCGCTTCGCCGTTCTCGACCCGTACGCAGACTGGTTCATAGCCGGCCCGCTGCAACTCCAACTCGAGCAACAACGCGTCGTTCTCCGAGTCTTCTACCAATAACACCTGCAATGGTTGCGGCTGACTCATTCGAAAAGCTGCTCCCCCGGCAAACGGAAATAAAAAGTCGCGCCCCGGCCCGGGCAGCCCTCGGCCCACACCCGGCCGCCATGGCGGTTGATAATACGTTGCACTGTGGCCAGACCGATGCCCGTGCCTGGAAAATCGCCGCTCGAATGCAGCCGTTGGAATACACCAAACAATCTCTCCAGGTACTTCATATCAAAGCCCGCCCCGTTATCGCGCACAAAAAATGTCCGCTGCGGACTGGTCAAAACGCCAAACTCGATACGGGGCTTGACTGCTTTGCCGGTGAACTTCCAAGCATTGCGCAAGAGGTTTTCCAGCGCGATGCGCAACAGCCGCTCGTCACCGCTCGCCTGCAAGTCCGCAGCGATCACCACCTCAAGCGCGCGCTCCGGTTCGGCCTGGCGCAAACCCAGCACGATTTCCTGCGCCAGCGCCGAGAGATTAACGTGGCGGCGCTGCAACTCGCTTCGCCCCACGCGTGACAAGTTCAGCAGGTCCTCGATCAACCGGTCCATCTGCTGGGCGGACTCACAAGCGCGGCGGAGGAATTCCTGTCCACGCGGGTCGAGCTTGGCCCCATAGCGCTGCAGCACCACCTCGCTGAACCCGCGAACACCGCGCAACGGCGCGCGCAAGTCGTGCGACACGGAATAGGAAAAAGCCTCCAACTCCTTATTGACCGCCTCCAGTTGGGCGGTTCGCTCGCGTACCCGTCGCTCGAGCTCCGCATTGAGGCGGAGGATTTCCTGTTGGGCGTGCCGCTGCGCGGTCATATCGACGAAGATCCCCAGGCTGCCACGCACCTTGCCCGCTTCGTCATAGAGTGGCGAGGCAGAGACATACGAGTGAATCACCCGCCCATTACCAAAGACGATGTCCAGTTCCTGGCCGGTCACGGGCGCTGCCTTGCGGGCCGCCGATTGCATAGGGAGGTCTGACGCCGGCACCTCTTCGCCGGCGCTCAGCACCTTTACCGGCTGGCCGTCGCGCAGCGCGCCATCCAGCGGGCTATTCTTTGCGGCCAGCCCAAGCATCGCCGCCCAGGTCGGATTGCCAGTGATATTCCGGCATTCCGGGTCGTGCGCCAGCGCAATGCCGACCGGAGCGGTGTTGAAGACAGTCTGGAGCTCCTCCAAGTGGTGGCGTAACTCCCGGTCGAGCCGCTGCACTTCCTGCTCGGCGCGGAGGCGTTCGAGCGCACCACCGCAATGGTCGGCCAAGTCCTGCAACAGCTTTAGATCCTCATCGGTGTAAGCGTTAGGCCGGTAGCTTTGCAACGTTAGCACCCCGATCATCCTGGCTTCCGAACGCACCGGCACAAACATGAGCGACGCGGAGGGCCTTTGCTTGTCTCCGAACGGCACAACGTCGGGTGGAAACGGCGCTCCGACAGGCCGCAGCACCAGACAGGCACCCTTTTCCCAGACTTGCTTCGTGTGCGCCGTTGGGCGGTTGTGGGTGCATTCGGCGGAAACGTCTTTGCGTTTTCCCTCCACAGTGTCAAGGCACAAAATGGTCTTCATCGTGTTCTGGTCGGGGAAACACAGATCGAAGCAGCAGGCGTCCCAATCCAGCAATGCGTCGGCGGTCTCAACAATGATTCGCGCAGCGTCCTTGGCAGTTCGGCAGGCGCTGAGACGGTTTCCCAGTTCGGAAAAGGCCGCCGCGCGCTCGAACAACTCCCGGTATCTTTGCTCTGAGGCCTGCAAGGCCGTTTGCATTCGCTGGCGTTGGAGCACATCGGCGGCCAACAGCAACGACATGACACTCAGCAGTCCGACGAAATTCTGCAGCAATCGCTCGGATGTACTCGGTTGCCCCATGGCAAAGGGACCGTGAGCCTCGACCGTGGCAGCGATTGTGCCGACGGCAACCAACAAAACCACGAGGGTCGTCCCGCGCAGGCCGAACCGCAACGCGCTCCAAAGCACGGCCGGAATAATCAGCAAACCCAGCGGAGGCCTCTCCAGTCGCAGCACCGGCACTCCCGCGAAGATCAACCCGCAAGCCAACCCCAGCAGCAACAATACGGCCGCGGCTTCGAGCGCGCGGTTGCGGTTCCAGCGTGGCACCTGTCTGCTGCTCCACACCACCAGCAGCGGCGTCAGCACCAGCACCCCAACCATATCACCCAGCCACCAGGTAACCCAGAAATCACCCGCCGAACCCCGCGGCAACATATGCCCCAGCTCGCCAACCACTAATCCGGCACTCGCCGCCAGGCTGGTGCTGACCAATCCGGCCACCGCGGCAAACACCAGCACCGTCCGCGGTTGCTGGAAGGCTGCTTTGCCCTGAGCGAACCGGTTCACCAATTCCGCCCCGACCAGCGCTTCCAGGGTGTTTCCCAGGCTAATGCCCAGCGATGCCAAAAGTGGAATCGCCGGATCTGCCGAAGGGGGAACATTGGACGTGTAATTTACCAGGAAGGCGCCGAGGAGCACTGCCGGCCAAACTCCTCGGCCGAACAGCAAAACCGCCGCTAGCGCCAACCCGGCTGGCGGCCAAAAGGGTGAGGCGAGCGAACCAGGCGCCGCCATCATCAGCCCCAGCTTGCCTGCGGCAACGTAAAGCGCCGCCAGGATGATCTGTCGGGCGAAGGCCGTTAAGGCGGTTTTCATATATCCACCGGCTACCCGTTCCTCGTGGGGCGAGTTCTCGCCTTCTCCCTCCCCTGAAACGGACTGTCGGCGAACCTGATGTTTGGCAAACCAGACCGGGCGCGGTCCAGTGAAATCTTTACGTGCGAACATTGCGGCTGCGGTCGCTCAGGTTTGAATATGGGGAATTGGGAGTAGGATGGGCATGGGGTGACTACCCTATGGCCGCTTGCATTCGCCCGCAGGGCTCTCTAGCTTCGGCATCGTGCGGTTATTGGATCGGTACCTTCTGCGCGAGCTGCTCGTTCCGCTGTGCTATTGCCTGAGCGGTTTTTTGCTGCTCTGGATTGTAGCGGATCTCATTAACGAACTAGGCTCGCTGCAGGAGCATAAACTGCATGTTGGCGACATCGCGCAATATTACCTGGTCCAGGTCCCCGGCTTCCTGGTGCTGGGTTTGCCCATCGCGCTGCTTTTGGCGCTGCTTTACGCCTTGACCAATCACGCGCGGCATCAGGAGTTGACCGCGATTCGCGCAGCCGGCGTCAGCCTGTGGCGCCTCAGCCTGCCTTATTTTGTGGTTGGGCTTGCAGCCAGCCTGGTCTTGCTGGCCCTGAATGAATTGTGGGTGCCCGGCACCGCCGATAAAATGGAGCAACTCAAGAACTGCCGCCTCCCGCCGCCCCCCGGCTCTCTGACACCAACCAAGTTGCGCAATGTGGATTTTACCAACGAACGGGACGGCCGCCATTGGCACATCGGCGTTTACGACACCCGCACGGGCGAGATGCTCCGCCCCGGGCCAATCATCACGCGCATGAATGACGGCTCCTTTCGCCAACTGTATGCGGAACGTGCCGAGCGGCGGAACGGGTCCTGGATCTTCTACGATGTGCATGAGTACAAGGACCCGCCGCATAGCAACGCGCCACCTGTCCTGTTGCTTGTGACCAATGTGCTGGCTAAACCGGACTTCACCGAAACGCTTGAGGAAATAGCCAGTGAGATCAAGATCGGCACACTCACGGGCATCTCGCTTAATCGCCGCGCCAAGAATCCCGACCTGCCGATCGTTGAGATTCTGCATTATTTACGCCTCCACCCACACCCGGCCCAGGCGAGCCTGCTTTATACCAAACTGGAGGGGCGGCTGGCCATGCCCTGGACCTGTCTGGTGGTGGTATTAATCGCGATCCCCTTCGGAGCCGCTTCCGGCCGGCGCAACGTATTTGTTGGGGTCGCCGGCAGCATCCTCATTTTCTTTGCCTATTACGTTTTGCAACAGGTCTCCCTTGCGCTGGGTGCGGGAGGCAACTTGCCGGCCTGGCTGGCAGGTTGGTTCCCCAACCTCGCGTTTGCTGTCACCGGCCTGGTGCTGACGGCGCGCGTGCGCTGACCGGTCGCGTCATCCTAAAGCCCTGCCCGGCACATTCCGGCGCTTAGACAAATTTGCCGGGATTGAGAATCCCTTTCGGGTCGAGCGTGTGCTTGATGCTTTTATGAAGGGCCCGTGCCTGGCGAGAAACGGCTTTGGGCCACCAACGTTGTTTGGCCAGGCCGATGCCGTGCTCGCCGGTAATCGCACCACCCCAGGCCAACACCTGCCCAAACAACTCGTCCAGCGCGGCCTGGCTGCGCTGCTTTGCCCCGGCTTGCTCAAAATCCACCATAATATTCGTGTGAATATTTCCATCGCCGGCGTGGCCAAAACAGGCGATCTCCAGCCCATACTTCTTTTGCAATCGGCTGGCAAAGGCGAACAGGTCTTCAAGCCGGCTGCGGGGAACAACGATGTCTTCGTTAAGCTTGGTCAGGCCGGTATCGCGCAGGGCATAGGAAAACTCGCGACGGATTTGCCAGAGCGCCTGGCACTGCGCGGCGCCCAGGCCGACGTGGACGGAAATGGGCTTTTGCGGTTCGAGGAGCCGCTGCACCTGGCGCACCTCGCGGCGCACAGACTCAGGCTGGCCATCCAGCTCGATAATCAGGTGGGCTTGCGCGCCTGGCTCCAGCAGCGCTTCGGACGGGGCTGACGTGCTAGCGCCCTCGGCATGGCTCCTCTTCTTCTCACTTCTGAGTCGAGCGAGGCGCTTGCGCGCTGCCGCCAAAGTAAAACGGTCCGCTAATTCAAGCGCGGCGGGCAAGAAACCGGCGGCTAAGATCCCATGCAGCGACTGCACGGCCGCCCGCATCGAGCTAAAGCCTACTGCGAGACAGGCGCGGTACGGGGGCAGCGGCAGCAGCTTTAGCGTCGCCTCCGTCACCACGCCCAGCAGCCCTTCGGAACCGACAAACAGGCGGTGCAGTTCAAAACCGGTTTTGTTCTTGTGTGTGCGTCCGCCCAGGCGCACGAGGGTTCCGTCCGCGAGGACCACCTCCAGCCCCAGGACGTAGTCACGGGTCACACCGTACTTAAGGCAGCGCGGTCCGCCGGCGTTCGTCGCAATATTGCCGCCGATGGCATTTTCGGCGCGGCTGGCGGGGTCGGGCGGGTAAAAAAGGCCCCGCTCTTCGACCGCCTCCTGCAGCCGCTGAGTATTGACGCCCGCCTGCACCACCGCGACAAAATCGCCTGAATTGATCTCGATTATTCTGTCCAGCCGTTCGAGCGACAGCACCATGCCGCCGCGCACCGGCACGCAGCCGCCGACATAGCCATGGCCTGCGCCTCGCGCGGTGACCGGTATGCGGTGTTTGTTGGCGAAGCGCAGGATGGCCGCGACCGATTCCGTGCTGCGGGGGAGGGCCACCGCCTCTGGAGTGTGCGCGGCGAACCATTTGTCGCTCGCATAAGCTGCGAGCACTAACGGATCGAGGGAAAACTCACTGGGAGAGAGGAGGGATTGGAGCGCGTGGAATTTTCGATTTCCGATTTTAGATTTTCCCTTGGAAACTGTCATGAAGCTTTCTTCAAATCGGCAAACACAATCACTCCTGCGCCGGTTTGATGCAGGCTCTGCACCTGGGCTTCGATCTGCTGGCCGACGCAGCTCTGCGCCTGGTTGACCACCACCATCGTCCCATCAGCCAGGTAGCCCACGCCCTGTCCCTTTTCCTTGCCCTCACGCACGATGCGCAAAGAGATCAGCTCGCCGGGCACCATCACCGAGCGCAACGACCGCGCCACGTCATGCAGATTCACATACTTGACTGATTGTAGCTCGGCAATCTTGCCCAGGTTGTAATCGTTCGTGAATAAGCGCGCGCCGAGGTTGCGCGCCAGCCGCACCAGCTTCGCATCGACTTCCTTTTCCTCGGGAAAATCGCCGTCGTGAATTCTGACTTCGATGTGGGTGTTGCGCTGGATGCGGTTGAGCATCTCGAGGCCGCGCCGCCCGCGCGCGCGCTTGATCGCGTCGGCCGAATCGGCAATTTGCTGCAATTCCTTCAATACGAACCGTGGGACGACAATCAACCCTTCCAAAAAGTTGGACTCGATCAGGTCCGCAATGCGGCCGTCGATAATCACGCTGGTATCCAGCAGCAGCAGATTGTCAGGCTTGTTTTGCGGGGCAAAACGGACGTAGGGAATGATTAGCGAGAAATCCTCTTTATTGCTGCGCATCGCCAGCACAATCCCAATGTAGCTGAAGCTCAGAAACAGGCCGAGGCGGATCAACCAGCGGGTCGGGTGTTCCTCGACGTTTTCGAACAGCCCGGAGCGGTCAATCAGCACCGCGACGACTGTACCGAGCAAAAGGCCGAAGGTCGTCGCCGAAAACGCGCGCAACGAAAACCCTTTCAGCATCTCGTCCACCGCAATCATCAGCCAGCCGAACCCAAACCCAATTACCATGCCCAGAATCCAACTGTAAGGAACGCCCACCCATTCTGGACGGACCTGACTGACGGCATAGCCTGCGACCGTACACATTGACAGGAAAAGAACGCGAATGATCCATAGCGCCATGCGGCAAAAAATTAAGGTCTGCGCGCATGGAAGGAAAGGCGAAATCAACCGGTTTCGGAGCGCGGACTTTAGTCCGCAGCACCGTCCGAACACTCAAGCGTCCTGCGAAATCCAGTGAAATCCAGGCCACCTCAATTTCGAGTGTTGCTGTGGACTAAAGTCTGACTAAAATCCGATCTTTCTTGCTTTGGTGTCGGCGTTTTCGTTTCTAACAGGATGCCACTTTGGTTGATTATTGTTGTGCTTGGCGTGGTCGAGGGGATAACCGAGTTTCTGCCGGTCTCTTCAACCGGTCACCTCATCATTGCGGAACGCTGGATGCACTCGCATCAGAGCGATTTGTTCAACATCGTCATCCAATCGGGTGCCGTCCTGGCCGTCATCCCGCTTTTCCGCGACCGGTTCCACCAGTTCATTTTTAAGTGGCGCGACCGCGAGACGCAGGCTTATGCGGCCAAGCTCATCCTGGCTTTTGTCCTCACCGGGATCGGGGGGCTCATGCTCGACAAACACGGCTTCAAGCTGCCGGAAGAGCTCAAGCCGATCGCCATCGCCCTGTTCGTCGGCGGCATTGGTTTCGTTGGCGTCGAAGCCTGGCTCAAAGGCAAGCAACTCGGACAGCAGGTCACCTGGACCATTGCCGTGGCGGTGGGGCTGGGGCAACTGTTGGCGGCGGTGTTCCCCGGCACCTCGCGCTCAGGCGCCACGATTCTGCTGTGCCTGCTGTTCGGTTTGAGCCGGCCGGCGGCCACGGAGTTTTGTTTTATTGTGGGCATTCCCACCATGCTCGCGGCCGGCGGACTGAAAATCTTCAAGGCGCTCCATCATCCACCCGCCGCGGCCGCCCCCGAGCATTGGGATATGGTCATCCTCGGGTTCTTTGTGTCCGCTGTCGTAAGCTTCATTGCGGTGAAATGGTTGCTGCGCTACATCCAGACGCACACGTTTGTGGCGTTCGGCTGGTATCGGGTCGCTTTGGCGGGCTTAATCGCCGGCATGCTCCTTTGGCCACATAAACCGGCCCTGGGCGTCATGGACTTAACCACAAAGATCACTGCGGTTAACGGGTCAGGCCGCTCCACACTCTCACGCTCCACGTCCTCAGGGCCGCAGCCGGAAAGCCGAAATCGAGAACAGCTTTATCAGTAAGCCCGCCAGCGTCGCAGGCCAGGAAGCGACAATCACGCCTGCTCCCATCAGCAAAAATCCGAAGAAGCCAAACGCGAACAACACGAAATCAGCCGGGCGCCGATCGGTCGAATCTACATAGCCGTCCATAGGCTTAGGATAGCGTGCGACACGCCGCAGTTCAAGCGTCACGCCGCCCGCTCTACGCTCCCTGCTGCCGCCCCGGCATCGCGATGGCGTAGTGGCCGGCGGGATCGGGCATCGCCGGCGGGTTGGACTGCATGCTAAATTCCCCAAGACCCGGCGCCAATTCGACGTTCGACGCCCCGGCCTCGTCCAAAGTAATCAGTTGCCCCGATTCACACGCCATCCGCCCCATGATGGCCGCCAGGCAGGACTTGGCGCAGCGTTCGGTCTCGTTGTAAGGCTGATCGGCTCGGATCGCGGCGAATAACAAATCATGTTCGCGCTGGTACTGGTCGGACTCGGGACCTTTGAAGCTCCACAGCAGGTTTTCGGACGCCGGCTGATGCCCTTTGAACAGGCGGGGCTTGGGCTGGCCTTCGCCGAGCACCGCGCAACCTTTGGTGCCCTGGATGAGGCTGCCAAAAAAACTCCAGCAGTTGTTCATATGCCGCCCCTGAGCCATTAAGCGGGCGCCATCGGCAAAAGTGGATTCGGCAGCGTAATGGTCGAAGAGCTGATCTGGGTCCTGCCGCACCTGGCGCCCGCCCATGCCCTGGACCGACACCGGCCAGCCCTGCTTGATCCAACAGCACACATCGATGTTGTGAATGAGCCAATCCACCATGAAACTGCCGTTGAGCCATGTGAAATTGCTATAGTTACTGATTTGATACCCCATTTCACTCATCCCCGGCTGGCGGGGATTTAAGCCCACCGGTCCGTGCATTCGGTAAGCCCACTCGGTAAGCACTTCGCCAATCGCGCCATCATGAATGCGCGCGACAGCCTCCTCTAACGGCGCGTAATGCCGGCACATCAGACCGCCAGCGACTTTCAGGTTCTTTCGTCCAGCTTCCTGTCCCGCGTCCAACACCCGCCGAATGCCCGGGGCATCCACCGCGAAGGATTTTTCCATGAACACGTTCAGGCCCTTTTTAACTGCCGTCTCGAAGTGCAACGGGCGAAACGCCGGCGGAGTTGTCAGCAGCACTACGTCCCCTTTATCAAGCGAGTCCATCGCTTTTTGAAATGCATCGAAGCCAATGAACTGGCGCTCGGGCGGCACGCGCACCTGCTGGTCGTGACCCTGCCGCAACGTGGCCAAACTCGTTTGCAGGCGGTTTTCGAATACATCCGCCATCGCCCAAAGCTGAGTTGGGCCTTGCGTGGACAGCGCCTGGGCGGCGGCTCCCGTCCCGCGGCCGCCGCAGCCCACCAGCGCAATCTTGATCAGGTTCTGCTCGGCGGCGTAGCCCGGTCGCGCAGCGGCCCCGGCCAGCGCGGCCCCGGCCAGCGCGGCGCTGGATTGCTTCAGAAACTGGCGACGTGAGGTGGATTGCGCCGGCGATGAAGTGGAGTTCATAGGTGGACCTGAACGTGACGCCATCTTCAGGCCGATGGATTGATTTGGCAAGCCAGGAGCGACTGTTGAGCATTGGTGCGCTTAAAACCACCGGTCGGCAGAAAAAGCGGCAGAGGAGCCGCAGTCCAAAACCACGCGGGATGAGCGGCGTGCCAGAAAGCGCGGCAGCGTCTTGGACAGCGGCTGCCCTCGGCCGCGTTCACTCCTGCCGGATCGAGTGCTCGGGCGTTGTAATCGCGCTCTGCTCAGCGAGATAGGCACTAAACCCCATTCAATTTTGGGCAGAATACCGTAGTTTGGCGATGACGAATCAACCAGCGTGCTTTACACGTTACCAACAATGTCCTGGGATCTCCTATAGGGCGGAGTGTCTATACCACTGGGCTCCGCCCACGACCGATGAGCAGCGAACAATCCAAACCTTCCAACTTGCACTCCGGCCCGAGCCGTCAGCCTTTGCGTGTTCTTCTTGTGGAGGATTCAGAGGCCGACGCCTTGTTGCTCGCACGTTCCCTCGAACGCGGCGGGTTTGCCGTGACCACCTGCCGAGTCGATACCCGGGATGGGATGGACGAGGCGGTGCGGCGGCAGCCATGGGATTTGATCCTGTGCGACCATGCGATGCCGAGCTTCAACGCGCCGGAAGCGCTCGAGTTGGTGAAACAACACGACGTGGACGTGCCTTTCATCATTGTCTCGGGTTACATCGAAGAGGATACGGCCGTGGCGGCGATGACGGCTGGCGCCCACGATTATATCATGAAAGACCGGCTGGCGCGGCTCGTGCCCGCGGTCCGACGCGAGTTGCGCGAAGCCGAGGTGCGCCGCGCCCGCCGCAAATCGGAGGCGGACCTGCTGCGCGCGCACCAGGAGCTGGAGTTGCGCGTCGAACAGCGCACGGCGGATTTGCGGGCGGCCAACCAGAAGCTGGAAAACGTCATCCGCGAACGCAAGCAACTGGAAAACGAACTGCTGGAGATCGCCGAAAACGAGCGGCGCCGGATTGGGTTCGATTTGCATGACGATCTGGGCCAAAAGCTGACCGGCGTGTCGATGATGCTCAAGGGCCTGGAACAGCGCCTCGCTTCGGACAACCATCGGTGCCTGGGCGAAGCTCGAAGAATCCAGGTGCTGATGGATGAGATCATCCACCACACCCATAACCTGGCACGGCAGTTCAGCTCGTTGGATGTGAAAGGGGATGACCTGCCGACGGTGCTCAAGGGCCTGGCCTCGAATGTAAAGAAGATGTTCGGGATCATCTGCGGATGCAGCGTCGAGGGCACCCCGCCGGTGCTGCCGCAGCACACCGCCATGCAGCTCTATAAAATCGCCCAGGAAGCGGTCAGTAACGCGATCAAACACGGCAAAGCCCGCCAGGTCACGATCGCTCTGGCTTGCAACCCTCAGCAACTGCAAATGCGGATTAGCAACGATGGGTTGCCATTCGAGGTTAAGGAGGGCGCCCGCAACCGCATGGGGCTGCGCATCATGAACTACCGGGCCAACACGATCGGGGCGATGTTGGAGATCAAACCGCTGGACACAGGCGGTACCCGGGTGACCTGCACGTGGCTGGCAGAAAACGGGCACAAGGCTGTTGCCGCCGGACCCCAATTCTCGTAGCTTTCTCGCCTTCTCGCCCAGGTTGGCTTACCGCTTACGGTAAACGCTACTTTGCCTGCCGGTGAGCTTCTGCGTGCCTGCCGGCGTCGAGTTGCGCGAGAACTGCTCGTGCTTTCTGGGTCTGCTGTTGGTCCAACACGCACCGCTGTGCAGCGATTAACGAAGCTCGCGCGCCGTCGAGCTTCCCTTTATCTAATAACATACCGGCTAAGAGAAGGTGAGCTGCCCCTAGAAGGGGGGCTTTTTTTGTCGCCTGGCGCAACAGCTCAAGGGCTTCATCGGGGTTGCCGTCGTGGAGTGCGAGCCTTGCACGCGGGAGAAGAGACATCCACTTGTCGGTGTCCAGACTCTCAATAATGGGCAGAGTTGCGCGAGCTTCAGTCCAACGATTATCATCCATTAGCCCATTCGCGTAGTTCCATTCGACAAGAGGAACTGCTTGGTCAAGCTGCGCGGCTATGGCGCAGGATTCTAAATCATGATGCTCCGCGAGGTATAGTGCGATGGTCGCCACATCATCGAGTTCGACGAACTTCTTATGAGGTACTCCGAACCAGTGATACATTGGATCTACTAAATAGCATGCGTTATTGACGAACACAGCAGCGCAAAGGTGGAAACCAAATTGTCCATCGCACGTCTGCCTGACGTCCACAATGCATGCCCGGATGCCTATTGCTCGTGCAAGTGCCACATACAAGAAGGAGTCACCTTCACATTGAATTGAGATTCCTGGCTTATTCCAGTCCTCAAAAACTTTCCGCGCAGAGCGAGGTGCGTACACTTGTGTCGTTTGCAGGCGCTGACTTAGAGGTTCGAACAGTAGTCGAGCCCTCTGGAGATCGTTCGTCCCGGGTTCAGCTAACGTGTGGGCCCAATGCCTAATTCCTGGTGAATCCTCCAATGGATTTACAACGTGCGTAATCAGTGCAGGTTTCAGCTTTTGGTTAAGTATCCTGACCAGCGCCGCCCCGTCAAACTGTCTTGGGGGCGTATTGGTAAAAGGCGTCACTGTAAGCCGAGACTGGAGGTCAGCCAATTCGCTCTCAAGAGGCTTAAGCCACTCCGGGTTGATACCGCGCGTTCTGGCAAGCAAAAGAAATTTTTCACAATGCGCAGCCGCCCGATCTTCCTCATGCAAAAGCGCATACGCACTCCAAATGGCCTGTTCCGTGCGAAGGTCATGGTGGTCCATCAGACCTTCGCTCACTCGCAGTTCGGTAAGCGCCCTTGCACGGTCCGCGGTACTTGCAAATTCATAGGCCAAGTGGGCATGAGTGTTCGCGGAAAGGTGGTCAAGTTCCAGCGCCTTTTTGAAGTTCGCTATGGCTTTCGCGTGTTCGCCTACTTGTGCATACATCTCGCCAAGCAGTTCGAAAGGCGCAAAATCGTTAGGGCCTAGCTCGATTGCCCTGGCCAATTCCTTTTCCGCAGCAGAGAAGCTCTTTTCAAAAATTAGAATCGCTCCAAATTCGGTGTGAGCACAAGCGAGGTTACGATTAAGCTCCAATGCTCGGGAGATCACTCTTTCGGCATCCGAAATGCGGCTCTGCTGCAACAGGAGGTCGCTAAGCAACACATACGCTTGGGAAAACCTCGGATCGAGTTGGACGGCTTCCTGCGCATCTTGCTGGGAGGTTGACAATAATCCCCCAGCCTCGTCGCTTTTCAGTGCTCGGGCGTACGCGTCGAGTGCAAGGACAGATCCTGTCCAGCGAGCCATAGGAACCCACCCGTGTTCAGATACATCTTGAGGTGAAATACTCTTGAGTATGGATCTTGCGCTTTCCTCACAGATTTCAAACCAATTTGTTGAGTCAGCCTCAATGTAGTACAGACCATCCTTGGCTGTAGAATCGAAACATCTGATGTTCAGGTGCCATTTGTCTCCGTCCCGGTGGTATGTGCCCCATAGTAACCGCTGCACACCAAGAGCCGCTGCTATCTCCTTTGCCTGAGTGACATTAAGAGAAGCGCGCGCGGATATTCCAAGGTTGCTGAGCGTACAGTGGCTAGCGTCCACGACCTGAACGTTGGGTGATTGACGTATCTCTGACGCAAAAAGCCGTGTGGCGAGCAGGGCCCAATGGCTCTCATTGGTTGTACTGGTACAGTTGCTTAAGCCGACAATCGCTATTTTGGACAGTTCCCCTCTTCGAGTCAGGCCTTCACCGGCCGTGAGTGGAGAGCCTGCTGACTGAAGCTCGCCAAGCATTGCAAACAGAACCCAAATCCAAAACAAGGGATCTATTAGGCGGATGCGCGCATCCAGTTTCTGAGTGCTACAGGTCGGATCGCGGGCACTGGCGCACATGGAACGACGTAAGTTAGATTATTAACGTTGGAAACGAGTCGGGTTTATCAGTGAACACTGATTAACATTGCGCCTCCCGTGAGCGGGTGTCCAAGGGTGAGGAAGTTGTCAATTCGAAGCATTCGCTTCGCGATTCTGTTGCTAGTCAATAGGGCCCTGAAGTCCATTTGTGCCTGTGTTCGTGGGTGGAGCATTGGTGATTGGAGGCAACACGATTGGTGGATTCGTTGGTGGCGGTCCCGAATTCGTTATGGTACCACTAATCACTCCACCTGGATAGCTTGGAGAGCTTGCCGGAGGTCCACTCCCATTATTGCCCCAAGAACCATTAAGAAAGGTGCTTTGAGGTGGAGTGTAGGTCGTTCCTGACCAGCCGGGGATGCCTTGAAGCGGGTTCGTTATGGGCGGCGGCGAGAGCAGTCGAAAAGGGGGAGGTGGGGCAGGGGGAACATACGGAGCCCAGGTGTGGGAACAATATTGGGAATCGGGCGACGCGGAACTTCCGCCATTAGGCAAACCGCTTGGAACATTAGCGTCTAAGCCGAATAGGTCGATTACGTACGGGACTTTATTTAGCGCGTACGCGTACAAATTCAATCCACCGAATTCGTAGATAGGATCACGATTGATCCACCTCTGGATGGTCGGATCATAGAACCGGAACAAATAGCAGTACAATCCACTGTTGGTGCAGCATTCTTTGCTGGAGAAGCGATAGACGTTGGCGTTGGCCAATGTGCCGCTGGAGGAAAGGATGTTGCCGTAGGGATCGTATCGATAGATGGCGGCAGCGCTCTGGCTGGAGTTCTCAAGGTAGGTGATATTGCCGTCTCCGTCGGCATGGTAATAGGTGTGGCTGGTGAAGTTACCGCTGGAGTAGGTGTCGGACCGGGCGAGCAGGCCGCCTATGCCGCCGGCTCCCTCAAGCGAGCCGCTCAGGTCCGGACCGCGGGTATAACCGACCAACGGATTGTTGCTACCGTCGAGTTCCTGGATCACGCGGCTGCCGTCGTAAATGTAATGGACCTCGGTGTTGAGATTCCATGAACATCCACCTCCGCCGCCGCCACCGCTGGGCGGAGATGCACTGCCCCCGCCACCGGAAGACAGTGGGATCGAGTACTCCAACCGCTTGCGCAACCGACCGAGACCGTCGTAGAAGAAGTCCGTTTGATAGCCGCCGTTTGTGCAGTTGATCCCATTATTGTACCAGAACCACTGGATGAGACGATTCTCATCATCATAAACGTATGCGTTCGTGCCGTTGTTCCGAGAGATCAGATTCCCATTCGCATCATAGCCGGAAGCGGCGTTAAAAGCATTGGTCAGTTCGTTTTTGGTGTCCACCAGGAACTGAGATGTTGCTCCGTTATTTGTGCGCCAGTTGAGGTTCCAGGCGGCGTCGTAGGCATAGCCGCGATTCTCGGAACTCGATGAGCTGATGGCCGTTTTCAACTGGCCGATGTTATCGTAGGCGTACTGGACGTATGTGCCGGCGGCGTTCGTGAATGCGGTGCGCTGGTTGGCCTGGTTATACCCGTAGAGCGCCGAATCGCGGATCGTGTAAACGCTGGTCTCGAGGTACGTGGCGGTCATCCGCGCCTCGGGGTCATACAAGTTGGTGATGAATGAGAGGTTGGGAAGCGAAATGCCCACGACCAGGTTCTGCACGCCGGAGGCGTAATAGTAATCGAAGGTGCCCGCAGGCGATTTGACGGCACTGAACCGGCCGGCGCCGTCGTACGTGAAGCCGTTGGTCCACTCGCCGGTGGGTTGCTGGAGGCCCAATCCGGTGCGCAGTCGGTTGCTGTAGCCGTTGGTCACGGTGTCGCTCGCAAACGGGCCATCTTCGGAGAGAAGCTGGCCGGCAGCGGTGTAACCATACACCGTGGTGCCCAGCCCGTCCACCATGTTTGTGAGGTGGTTCATGGGGTCGTACGTAAGGGTGACGCTGTGCGTGACGGGATAGCTGATGAGGGTCACGTTGCCCACATGATCGTAGCTGTACGCCGTGTCGCCCTTGGCGGCACTCCAGCGGTTTGTCAGGCGATCATCGAGATCGTAGGTGTACTGGAGGATTTCAGTCGAGGTCTGGTCGAGCTTGTTGGTCACCCGCCCATACTGGTCGTAATTCCAGGTGGTTGTCTGGCTTTTGGGATCGGTGAGGGTAAGGAGATCAGTCGCAGAGTCGTAGGAAAACACGGTGGTTTGGGAGTTGGCGTTGGTTTCAGCGGTTTTTCGTTGTGCCGCATCGTAGGTGTAGCGGGTTACGAAACCGATTTGGTTGGTGTAGGAGACGAGACCGGCCGATGAGTAGCCGAACTTCTCGACGCCGCCGTCAGCGTAAGCACGGGTGAGCGTGCGGGCGATAAGATCATAGCTTACTGCGACCGAAACGCCATTGCCGTTGACGCTGTTGGTGGCACGGTCCTCAAGGTCAAAGGTATCGGCTTTGAGGACTCCGGCGGCATTGGTCGATGCATAGAGCAGGCCCTGGTTATTGAACCAGTTGGTGAGGCGGATACCGGCGCTGTCCCCGCGAATGATGGCGCGCCCAAGCAAATCGAGTTCGTTGGTCACGACGTACCCGTCCGGGTAGGTCGTGTTGGTGAGCCTGCCGGCGGTGTCGTAGTAAAAGGAGGTCAGATTGCCGAGCTTGTCCTGGACGGATTCGAGGGCGCCGCACGAGCAGTAATTGTAAAGGGTATAGTAGCCGAGGGCGTTGGTTTCGGCCGTGAGGCGACGGAGGGCGTCATGGCCAAACCAAGTGTTGAAGCCCATGCGATCGGTGATCTGAGAGGGGTCGAGCTTGCTGTAATAATAGTAGATGGTCCCACGGGAGTCGGCGATGGTGGTGGGGCGCTGGAGGGCGTCGTAGGTAAAGGTGGTGGTAAGCCCCCGCGGGTCGGTGTGCGTCAAGACGAGGTCGTTGGTGTACGTCCAAGAGTTGGTGCGGCTGATTTCAAGGTCGATCTTGGTTTCGACCCAATTGGTGTACTGGCTGCTGGAGAAATAGATGTTGGTGGTGGTGAGGCCAGCCGGGCTGTGCATGCTGGTGCGGCGGCCATCGGAGTCATACGTGTAAGTGGTGACGTCGCCCACGGCGTTGGTGAAGCTGGTGACCTCGTGGTATGCGTCGTAGCCATAGCCGGCGCGCAGTTCGCCGGCCGGGCCGATGATCTGGGAAAGGTCAATGCCGTTGGAGGCATAGATATAGCTGTTGGTGCGGGTGGAGGCGGCCTGGCCGGAGTAGGTGGAATACGTTTCGATCACGTTCGTGGCCCGGCCCCAGTTGTCCCGCTGGTACCAGGTATAGGCCGTGGTGCCATCCGGCACGACCCGAGCGATCAGGGACGGCAGCGATTGCGTGCCGACGGCAATTGCCTCGCCCTTGCCATCGTAATCGAACCAGGTGGTCTGGCCAAGTGTTACGCCATCCGGGCTGGGCGCCTGTTCCATGTCGAGAATCTGGCTAATATTCTGATCGCTGTGGAGCCAGTGGCGCATGCGGCCCCTGATGAAATCCGACGGTGAGAAGGTGGTGACGTCGGCGGGAAGCGAAGCGCACTGGCGCGGCCCCCAGTGGAAGCTGTCGCGGTAGTAAAGGAGAGCGTCCACATTGGTGTCAAGGGTGCTGGTGGGACCGGAAGGGAGCACCGTGGTGCTGGTGTAGTTGTCGGGCAGGAATACGAGATAATTGTTGGTATTGTTGTAATAGTCGCTCGGGTTGGTATATACGATGCTTGAGTCTTGCTTGAGCATGTACAAGTTGGTGCCGTCGAGCGGGTCGATAATTTTCACGGAGCGAATCGGGAGGAACGCGTCGTAATTGGAGTCGCCGTACGAACCGAACTCCGATCCGGTATAGGTGCCATTGGTGTAGTACTGGAATTCCGTAGTGCCGTATGCGGTCGTGAGCGAGGTCGCCCAGCCGAGGGAGTCGTACGCAAAGGAACTGGTCAAGCCGATGGCGTCGATGATGTTGGTGAGCATGCCGGTTGCGTCATATTGGAAGAACGCCTTGTGGCCGAAAGGATCGGTTACTCCGGTGACCTGGGTGGGAAACGCGGAGTTGGTGTACGAGAGGGTGTTAGTGCGGCCATCGCCATCGACCACGTACAAAAGGAGAACTGAGCTGTTGGTCTCCTGGTAGAGGAACTGGGTGGTGTGGCCAAACGGATCCACTTTGGCGCTCAGGAAAGCAACGTCGTTCATGTCAATCTGCACCGTGCTGGGCACAAAGCCATAAATGTCCTCCGCGCCTGTGGCATAGGTGACGATGAAATTGGTGAGAGGAGTGCCGGTGGCTGGGTTGCGTTCAAGAATCGTGTTGCTCAAGAAATCGATGACTGAGGTTCCGTCCGAAATGCTGTAGGTGCGCGCGCCACCGCCCGGAACTGCCAGTGTCCCCTGGCTGCCGTACCTCGGGTCGTCGTCGGTGACATACGAAAGCCACGAACAATCCCACATGTTGCCGAAGCTGAAAATGTTGGTGTAAATAGTGCGGGTTTCGCGCTGTTTGTAGGAGAGGTTCAGAGAGATGTCGTAGCCGAGGCCCGGGTGATAACTCCCGACAGGTTTGTCGTGCAGCCACAGGTTGACGTAGGGCTCGGAAACGGACCAGGTAGCAGTGCCAGCGGAACCCCTTGCCTGGAGCAGCGGCATTTCGCCCGGTTGCGTTCCGGAGTTGCCTTGGCTGTCCTGTCCGGGACAGCAGTCGCCGCCATCTCCGCTTGAGCCACCGCATGTGCTGCACGAGGCGTCCAAAGGCAAAGCGCCCCCGGGATTGCTCGCCTGGGTACCGGCGGGGGAACTCCCACCGCTGCCATTGGCGCAGCCATCGTTAGGGTCAGTAATACCCCCAGCAAAGCCTCGACCGTAAATCTTCGTGGTCTCGGCGGCCGTGAGTAGCTGCCAATCGGCTGGCAGTTTGTCTTTGGGCACAATGAACTCACCGGTTGCCTCTTCAGCAATGTCTGTGGCGCCGAGCCATCGCTGCCGGCCAAAGGTGGGGTCGGCCACCAGATACATGTCACCTCGTTTGTTGAGAATGGCAGCGTAATGATCCTGCTTCCAGTGTATGATCGAGGGAACAATTGGCTGCTTGTCCGCGCTCCATCGGGCCGCGACTAAATCCAGTCCGGAAGCGGATGCCAACTCCAGGATGCGACTCATGCTAAATCCCGCTACCGGCGAGGGGACATCAAGGATAGGGCGCGTGCGGAAGGAAGTTCCCTTGAGCTCCTTGCCGACATTGGCCAGAGCGTACGTCCCGCACTTGAAGCATTCCCCAGGCTGGCTGAGCATCATTTCGTAGCCTTCCTTGGTGCTGTTGACGATCTGCTGGAGCGGCCCCCGGTCGAACACCCGGCCCTGGGTCGCGCGGAAGAGCTCGCGGAGCGTGTCCTCGCGGCCGAGACTGGCCAGGAGCCGTGTCCAATATGCGAAGGTAAAATCGGCAATGTGCTTGGCCGCGCCGTCACTGGCCAGGTGGGTGGCGTTCCAGGCGCTTTGCCAGTGGTTGAGCGCTCGTGTGTAAAGCCCGTGTTCGTAATCGTAGCGGCCCAGGTTTGCTTCGATGGATGGCCGCCATGTCGAATCGGGGTGATCGGTCACGAACCGCTCCAGCCCCTCTAAGTTCGGCTCGGCCGTGTGCTGGCGAAGCTGTTCCAACTGCGCCCAGAGTTGTTCGCTCTCGGCAGCAGGCGGTGCCTTTTGCCCGGTCCAGATGGGCGCCTGATACAGCAAAACCGAACCAGCGATTCTGGCCGCAAGCTCGCCGTTTGGGTCCTGAGCAAGAACCTGCACGCTACCCGTAAGGGAGACTATGAGGATTAGGGTGAGCTGGGTAGTAGGATGGGATCGGAAATTAGATTGCATTTTGGTTTCCATAACCCTGACTACAGCACTTAGCCTTCAGAGCTTCAAAGGAAACGTGTTGTTCAGCAGCGACATTATTGTCCAAAAGCGACATTATTGTCTGGGGGCGACATCTGCGGCGACGGACTCAGCAAGGGCCGAAGCGTTCAGTGCTTGTTCGGGCGCGCGCCTACCTTGGGGATTGGCGCGAATGACTGGGGAGAAGTGCCGTAAACTCTCTTGAACTCATGGCAAAGATGAGATGAACCTCCGAAATGGAGCTGAATGGCAACCGCTTTGTCGGAGAATCCTTTGGCGATGAGCTGCCGGGCGAACTCAACCCTTGTGTCTCGGACCCATTGCTGCGGGGTGCGGTGAAAACGAGCGATGAAAAAGCGCTCTAATTGGCGCAAGGAAACCGAGCATAAGGCAGCAATGACCGAAGCCTGGAAGTCAGCCTCGCTTGCCAGAGCTTCCCAATTTTGAATTCTCGATAGACGACTGCGCATGTCTTTCGTGCTCATGCTACTCTTGGCCGACGATCCAGGAGAGTGTCGGTACGCTATGCCGGCATATTGGCTCGAAGCAACAAGGAATTTCCGAGTGACACCAAACCCGGTAAGGAGCCCTCGTAGGATGCTTCAATCCAATTTGGAAATTTGAGGGTCGCATCTTCACTGTTCACACTTGTCGAATCAGTTCTGCTGGTTCAGCAACCGGTTGGCCAGTTGGCGCAGGTTCACGTCGGGCTCAGGCGACTTCGGCGCCCCTGCGTAGCCCGCCAGGGCCCGGAACGAACTCCAGCGGTACGAGCGCGGGACCCCCAGCCGACGGGCCGCGCCCGCGTCGAGCCAATAATTGTGACATGTGAAGAGCGACCCCAGCTTTTACTCAAATTCAGGAAGGTGTAACAGTTCCCGCTCAACTGAAGTCGCGAGCCAGTTCCGCAGGGTACTGGTGCTCGTTTAACCAGTGGCGGACGGGGGCATAGACCGCAGCCTCCAGAGTCGGATAGTCACGGAGGGCCAGCTTCCGGGCTCTGGCCCCATGCGCCAGATGCGCCTCGAAATGGAGGTACACGAGGCAGACGATTATACCTTGTTCTCTCCAGGCGAAGTAGGTCTCGGAGATGCCGAAGTGCTTGTAAAAGAAGGCTGGAGACCTCGGCTCGTACCAGACACAGAAATTCTGTCACGCCTTCCACCGCTTGTACCATGGGGACGACGGAGGCAGAAGTCGCAGTTTCTTCGCTTTTTTCTTCTTCCCTCCGTGCGGGTTCGCGGTAGAGTTTCCCCTTCTTTTTCGAAAGGGCAATGTGCAGAGCATGAAAGAGATTATTCCGGCGCCGCCGTCGATCGTGCGCAACGAAGTCGCGGCGGTGCAGGGGCTGTTCCAGCGGCACGTGATTCCCAGCTACGGCCGGTTCGAGCTGGTGCTCAGCCACGGCCAGGGCAGCTACGTGTATGACGTGACGGGCAAACGGTATCTCGACCTGGGCGGCGGGATCGCGGTCAGCTCGCTCGGCCACGCGCACCCGGCTCTGACAGAGGCCCTGGTCGAGCAGTCGCGCAAGCTCGTGCACGTTTCGAATTTTTATTATCATGAGCCGCAAGGGCGCCTGGCCCAGGCGCTGGTTTCGTTGCTGGGCCCGGGAAAGTGTTTTTTCTGCAACAGCGGCGTCGAGGCCAATGAAGGCCTGTTCAAGCTCGCGCGCAAATTCGGCCATGAGGAGGGCCGGTTCGAAATCCTCACCACGGCCAACTCATTTCACGGGCGGACACTGGCGGCGATAGCCGCGACCGGGCAGGAGAAAGTGAAGAAAGGGTTCGAGCCGATGGTGCCCGGGTTTCGGCAAGTGCCTTATAACGACCTGGCGGCGATGCGGGATGGGGTTTCACCCGCGACCGCGGCCGTGCTGGTGGAAGGCATCCAGGGCGAGGGCGGTGTCACGCCAGCCACGCCCGAGTATCTGCTGGGTTTGCGCCAACTCTGTGACGAAAAGAACCTGCTGCTGCTGATGGACGGGGTGCAGGACGGCCATTTCCGCACCGGGCGGTTCCAGAGTTTCCAGCGCATCCTCGAGGACGGCCCGCAAGGAAGCCACTTCCTGCCGGATGCGGTCTCGATGGCAAAGTCGCTCGGGGCGGGCTTCCCGATGGGTGCGTTTTGGGTGCGCGGGCCGTATGCGGATATACTGAGCGCGGGTTCGCACGGCACGACGTATGGGGGCTCGCCGCTGGCGTGCGCGGTGGGGCTGAAGGTGCTGGAGGTGATCCAACGCGAGGAGCTGGCTGGCAATGCCCGGCGAGTCGGTGATTACCTGCTGTCGGGTCTGCGCGAGTTGGCCGCGCGCTATCCCGGTGTGGTCCATACGGCGCGCGGGTTGGGGCTGATGCTCGGGGTGGAGTTATGTCCGCAGATTGCAAAATTGCCTGGTGATACCGGAAAAACGCAGGCGGTGCGGCTGGCGAACCTGCTTCATGCCGCCGGCCTGATGACCATTCCCGCCGGCGCCCAAACCCTGCGCTTGCTGCCACCGCTGAATCTGCGCCAGAGTGAGGCCGAAGAGGGGTTGCGGCTGTTTGAAGCAGTGGTGGCGAAATTGGCCTCGTGATGAAACACCTCCTGAGCATCGAGAAACTTTCGCGGGCGGAAATGGAGCGCATGCTGGCCGATACCGCGACGCTCAAGCAGCAGCGCGGGCGCCCGGCGCGCCAGCCGCTGGCGGGCCAGGTCTGGGCGATGTTGTTCGCCAAGGCATCGACGCGCACGCGCGTCTCCTTTGAAGTGGGTATCCGTGAGCTGGGCGGTGAGGCGATTTTTCTGCCCGCGAGTGAAATCCAACTTGGGCGCGGCGAACCCATTAAGGACACCGCCCGCGTTTTGGGGCGGATGGTACGCGGCGCCATCTTTCGCACGTTTGCGCAGGCGGATGTCGAGGAGTTTGCCCAGTACGCCGGGATTCCCACCGTCAACGCCCTGACGGACGAAGAGCATCCGTGCCAAATTCTGGCCGACATTTTTACCTTTGAGGAAAAGCGCGGCCCGATCACGGGCAAGGTCGTGACGTTCATCGGCGACGGCGCGTGCAACGTGGTCAATTCGTGGATTTTTGCCGCTGCCAAGCTGGATTTCGAGCTGCGCATTGCCGCGCCGCGCGCGTTCCAGCCACCGCCGGCGTTGCTCGAGCGGGCGCGGGCGCGAGTAATTTGCACCGAGGACCTCGGGGGGGCGGCGGACGGCGCAGATATCCTCTACACAGATGTTTGGGTGTCGATGGGCAAAGAGGCCGAATCGGCAGAGCGGATCGAAAAGCTGCGGGGCTATCAGATAAATGCGGCACTACTGAAGCGCGCCAAACCCGGCGCGCTGGTCATGCATTGTTTGCCGGCTTATCGTGGCAAGGAAATCGACGAAGCGACCTTTGAGGCCAATGCGGAGGTCATTTTCGACCAGGCCGAGAACCGCCTTCACGCGCAAAAGGCGGTGTTGAACTGGCTGGTGAGCTGAGCGTCCCATCCCGGCGGCTGAAATTACGGTGGCTGGCGGGGGTAATTTGTGCTACAAACCTCAGCATGGCGTTTCGACACCGCAGTCGCCTGGCCGTTCTGATTTGCGCTGGTTTGCTCCTCGTCGCCGGGCCGGCATGGGCCGGTGGCGCCTATCCGCGACTTCAGGCGGTTTTCAATCTCCCCAATCTGACCACCGACCCTTTCGACTTTACCGTTACGGATGTGCAGGTGCAAATCCTGCAACCCGACGGCACGACGATATCCTTGCCGGCGTTCTTCGACGGCGGCACGACGTGGCGAGTGCGGCACACGCCGCTCCTAATTGGGATTTATCAAGTGATGGGCATCACCTTAAACGGTCAGCCCGCGACCTTTACGGGGCTGCAGCCCGGGACGTGGACGGTTGCGGGCACGCCCACCAGCCCTGGCTACGTGCAACGCGACCCGCTCAATCCCAACGCTTTCATCACCAGCAATGGCCGGCGCTATTACCCGCTGGGCCAGGATGTCGCCTGGGATACGAGCGCAACGACCAACGTCGCCGGCATCATCGCCAAGCTCGGGGCGGCGCATGAAAACTGGGCCCGGGTTTGGATGGACCACTGGGACAACAAGAACCTCGATTGGCCGAGCGTAGGCCCATTCGGCACGCTCAGCCTGACGGTCGCGCAGAAGTGGGATGCGATCCTCTCGGCTGCCGAGCAGGCCGGGGTGGGAGTGCAAATGACGCTACAACATCACGGCCAATATTCGAGCACCACGGACCCGAACTGGCCGCAGAATCCCTATAACACGGCCAATGGCGGATTTCTGGCGAACGCGACCCAGTTTTTTACCAATGCGCAGGCCAAAGCGCTGACGAAACGCAAACTGCGTTACGCGATTGCCCGTTGGGGTTACTCAACTTCGGTCATGGGTTGGGAATTGTTCAATGAGGTGCAATTCACCGATGCTGCGCAGGCGGGCCAGTGGACCAATATCGCCGCGTGGCACGATGAAATGGCGCAATTCATCCGCTCGCAGGATTCCTATCATCACCTCATCACGACCAGTTCACAGCTCGACCAAGCCATCTGGGATCAGTGCGATTATTACCAGCACCATGATTATCCCGCGGATCTCATATCCGCGCTGGAGCAAGCGCCGGGTGTTCCGAATGGTCAACCGATTAAACCCATCTTTGGCGGTGAGTGCGGCATGAACAACACGCCTTATTTGGGCTATCACGCGCCGCTCTGGTCCGGGTTGATGGCCGGCCAAGCCGGCGCTTCCCAGCAATGGTACTGGGACCACGTCGATGCCGATAACGCCTACGACCTGTTCGCTGCCGCGCGCGGGTTTGTGCTGCTTAGCGGGTTGGCCGAGCAGGACAACCTCGCGCGTTCATCGCCGCACGTGGGCTGCCCGGTGCTGGGCAGCCTGAGCTTTGCGCCGGGCGGCGGTTGGAGCACCGCGAGCCAATACGTCTTCACGGTCGGAGATAACGCGCCGGACGGCATCGGTTCGTTGCCGAGTTATCTGCAGGGCATCTGGCACAGCGATATGACCAGCAACGGCTACACGTTCCTGGTGAACTATTCGCAGCCGGGGACCTTCGCGGCGCAGGTGGTGGAAACCTCGACCTTCGGCAACTCAATTTTCGTCATGAGCCTCGACGGGGTGGTGAAGACGAACGTGTTGTTTCCCTACACCAGCGGCGGACCGACGAATATCACGTTCACAATGAGTGTGCCAGCGGGTGCGCACTCGATCGTGCTGACCAACGCCGGCACCGACTGGTTCAACCTGGGTAACCTGACGCTGAATCCCTACGCTTCGATGCTCGGCGGCTATGAACTGAACAACACCAACTTCGCGGCGCTGTGGCTCTGGCACCGCACAAATATCTATTACACGAATGCGACCGCCGCGCTGACTGGCGCAGTGCCCGTGAGCGGGTTGGCGCCCGGGGCCTATTCGGCGACCTGGTGGGATACCTTTGCCGGCGTGCCGATTAGCAATTTTGTCCTGAACGTCACCGGGCCGAATCCGGTGACGGTTAGCACACCACCGGTGCTGCGGTCAGTTGCGCTGTTTGCCGGAACACCGGCGAAAGCGGTGGTAATGGCGCCCACACTGAACCAGGTCCTGGCGACGAATACACCGCCCTTGATCCTGCCGTTGGTGATTACTAATTCGGGCGGGTTGCCGCTTGCCTACTCTTTGTGCCTTACCGGCGCGGTGCCGGCCAGCTACTCCGTTTCCAGTTCCAGCCAGCCCGGCGGACCCGTGTTCGGCTGGAAAGACATCTCGGCGGTGGGCCGGGAGGTGAGCGGCTTGTTCACACCTTTGACGGCGAAAGGCGCCAAGGATGAAGGCATCGCCGGCCCGTTGAACATCGGATTCGGATTTCCTTTCTTCAGCGGCGGCCAATCCCCGGACGTATTCACCCAGTTTTATCTCTCGCCGAATGGCTACATCGCGTTCAGCCCATTCGCGGGGGACACCTCGACCAACCGGCCTTTGCCCAGCGCGCTGGCGCCCTCAAATTGCATCGCATTCTTCTGGGACGACCTCGACCTGACTGCCGGCGGTAACATTTATTGCGCGACGGATTCATTCGCCGGCACGTTCACCGTCCAATTCCAGAATGTGCCACTCAAAGGGACCGGCGCGACGGTGACCTGCCAATTGCTGCTCAAAACCGACGGCGAAATCGTCATGCAATACAAGAACATGGGCATCTCGAACGCGTGCACTGCCGGCATCCAAAACGGCGCCCGCACCCAAGGCGTGCAACTTGCCGATAACCAGAATTATTTGCAGAGCGGTTGGGCGGTGCGGTTGACACCGCCGGCCTGGTTGGCCCTTTCGGCCAATGCGGGCTTAGTCCCTCGCACCAGCGCCGACACGCTCAATGTGACACTCAATCCCGCCTCGCTGAACCGGGGAAACTATGCCGCCACGGTGCTGGTCCAGACCGCCGATCCGTCACTTCCGCTGACGATCCTGCCGTTCACTGCGAGCATTGTGCTGCCGGTGGATTATTGGCGCTGGATGCACTTCGGCACGACGAATAACACGGGGGCGGCAGCCGACAGTGCCGACCCCGACGATGACGGTTTGGTGAATTTCGTCGAATATGCGCTGGGCCTGGACCCGAACGTGCCGAATCCCAACCCGTTGTCATGGTCTGTTGTTAACGGCCACGTGACGGTTAGTTACCTCCGCCCGAATCCGCCACCGCCGGATGTTAGTTACATCGCGGAGGTGACCGGCTCGCTGGCGTCGCCCGTGTGGGACTCCGGCACCGGCTATACTTCTCAAACGGTCACGGATAATGGGAATGGCACCGCGACGGTAAGCATCACTGATTTGACTGGGATCGCGACGGCTCCGATGCACTTTCTCCGAGTGAGGTTTAGCCGCTGACTCCAAGGCGTGGCGCATGGCTGATGCAGGCGCTGGAAGTGGCCCTGGTCACCTAACAAAGAGGCGCACCAACAGGGTGCGCCCAATTACACACGGTTCGGGCAGGCTAGCCCGCCGAAGCTGGCAATTCAACCCTTTTTCACGCTTCGCGTGCGGCAAGGCGGCCGCGTTCGGCGACCAGGTTTAATCTTGAACCTGCGAATCCAGGCAGGACCACCCCCTACTTCGGGCCGACGACTCGCCATGAGGGGTCCACCGAAGCCGGATTGAGATAGCCACTATGCACTTGGGTGACGCCGGCCATCTCCCAATACGACATGGCGCCGGAGCCGTTTTCCCAGACCAACCCGGGGTGGCCGTCTCCATTAAAGTCCCAGACGCCGACGATTTTCCAGCCGGGATTGACCTGGCTCGGGCTGAGATAAACGGAGCTGACTCGCGTGGTGCCGTTCATCAACCAGGCGGCGACGCGGCCGTCGTCGTTTTGCCAAATAAGGTCGGTATGGGAGTCGCCATTGAGATCCGCGGCTCCCACCAGGTGCCAAGTGGGGTCGCCGTTACTGGGGTTGAAGGGGCTCGTCGAGGTGGCCCGGGTGCCGTTCATCAGCCAAACCGCAATCTCGCCGTCGGCGTGCTGCCAGAGAATATCGCTTTGGCCATTGAAATTGCCCGTGCCGGCAATCTGCCATTGCGGATCCACCTGATTGGGGGTCAGCAAGGTGGAGGATAGTTGGTTAAAGCCGTTCAGCAGCCACACCGCCACGTTTCCCGAACCACTCTCGAAGAGCAAATCCGTTCGACCATCATGGTTAAAATCGCCAGTGCCACTGGCGGACCAGCGGGCGCCGGAATTGCCCGGCTGCAATTGCACCGTTCTTGTGGCGTTGGCACCGCTCATGGTCCAGGCGGTAAGATTGCCGCCGGCATCCTGCCACCACACTGTCCACGCATGGCTCAAAGGCAGATAGCCTGTGCCGAAGGTGGCGGTGGAGTTGTTGCCGGATGAAGCATCGCTGCTGACCGTGATCGTGCCGCCATAGACGTATTGACCGGTGGGCGCAAAGGTGACGGTGACGGTGTGCGAAGCGTTGGGCGGGACTGTGCCGCTCCACGCACCGCTGAAACCGGACGGATAACTGATGCCTGACACGGTCAAATTGCCTGTGCCGGAGTTGTGGATTACGAGGGGACTCGTGGCGCGCTGGCCCGCCTGCACACCGCCGAAGTTGAGGTTACCACCGAGGCTGAGCACCTTGGTGGTCGAGGGCTGGAGCCATTGCTCGACATAAGGGAAAGTCACATCAAAGCGGCCAAATTGATCGATGCCGTTCGGGGTAGTGCATGAGGAATATCCGCCATAGAGCTGGCCGAGGACCTGCTGGCTCGAATTGAGCAAAGGCGAACCGCTGCTCCCGTTTTCGGTCACGCCGTTGTTCCATTGAATGTACCAGAAGGAGCTGTCGGACCTGGTAATGTTGCCGAAACTGATCTTGGTCGGGTTGCCGCCGGGGTGGTGGAGGGTGACGATCGCCGTACCGATGGCCGGCGGGGTCGCTGTCCAGCCGAGGTACTGGACGCCGGCAGGCGGAGGCTGGCGCAAACGCAGGAACGTGAAATCATTCGGACCAAACGTCGCCAGGAAATCCGCACCACCGGAGGTGTGCGGTACCGAAGTGACGGAAGGCGGCGTGCCATTGCAGGTGCTGCTTTGGTAGAACCACCACAATTCGAGCGTCGAAGCGACCGTTTGATTTAAAATGCAATGATTGGCGGTCAGAAAGTAGGGAGAATAAGTCGTGGGCACAGTGTTGAGCAGGCAGCCCGTGCATAAATAGGTGTTGCCGGTTTCGACAAACCCAATTCGGGCAACCCCATTAGCGGGTGTTAACCAGGCCGGGTAGCACGCGATGTCATTCTCACAAGTCGATCCCTGAGGTTGCGCGCCCGGGAGCAGGTAGAGATGGGAGACGCCCGTAATGCTGAAGGCGACTTTGCCGGGGTCTGTCTCGGGAGGGAGCTGGCATTCCACTGCAACCGTGTTTCCCAACACCGTCTCGGTCCAGGCCTCGGACTGACCGTTGAGCGTTGCTGCGGTAATGGGAGTGCCAGGAGCAGGCTGGTCAGGCGCGTAAACCAGCATTTGCGCACCGGGCGGCAGAAGCAGGTTTTGCAAATGAACCCGCAAACCGGCGGCACCCGCAGAACTGATTTCCGCCGTCCAAATACGCCATCCATTGGGCAGCAAAGTCCAATTGGTCGGCCCGGTGGTCGCAGGATTAACTGTTAGCGCCTGAGCAAACGCGCGGCCTAAACCGAGCAGCAACCGGCCATGGTTCTGCGCGGCTGACGCCGCGTTTGCGAGTTGCGTTAGCTCCATTGGATTGGCCGCGCCGAGCGGCGGCAGGGCCAGCGCGGCTGCGAAATGTCCGGGGGCCAGCAGTCCGCCCAGTGGCGCCACACGCGTGTCGCCAGAGTCGGGCGCAATGACGGCGGGGGCGAATCGCAACACTCCCGGTGCCAGCACGGCCGGAGGGCCGAACTGCACGGGCGTGAGGGCGTTTGCGCCGCTAGCGCCTGGCGAGGAAACGTTCTGGGCCTGGGAGGCCAATGCCGCGCCAGGAGCAGAGCTGAGGCCAGCCGACGCCGCGCTCAGGCTTAACAGAGTTATGACGCCCAGCGAAAGCCGGGCGAGGATGAGGGATTTTCGGGAGACACACATGCTCAATCAACGTGGACGCCCGCCGCCTCGTTCCGGTCAAGCACCACCTGTGCCTGAGTTGCCAATCGGGACTGGCAGGGCGGGTGGGCAAAAACCGAAATAATGCTTTTAGTTCCACGTTCGGCGTCACTCTGAGTCAAGCCCGATTGACGTGATAGTGGGAATTTACCCCAAGATCGCCAGGACAGCCGCCACTGCCCGCTCCGCCGCAATGCCCGCGAGACAGCGCAAATCAATCGGGCATACGCGGCGGAAGCAGGGCGCGCATGGAACGTGCGCCTGTAAAACCTGGTGCGGCATGGTCCCGGAGCAAAGCGGACCGGTCAGTTCAGGGTTTGTGCTGCCGAAGGGAACAACCACGGGCCGGCCGAGAGCGGCCGCCACGTGCATCGGACCCGAGTCGTTCGTCAGCAAGACACGACACAACTTCAGCAGCGCCATCAATTCGCGAAGAGACGTTTCACCCGCAAGGTTTCTGACTGCTCCCAAGCAGGAACCCCTTTTTCCAGTGGCCGCAACTTGACTCGACAATCCTTTCTCAATGGCTGCGCAAAGGCTGTATTCCTGTGCGCGGCCGAATAGCAGCCAGGTACACCCTGTGCGCGACTGGACTTCCTTGGCAGCGGTAATGAATCGTTCCAATGGCCAGCGTTTCGCCGGTCCATACTCCGCCCCAGGATTCAAAGCCAGGATCGCCCGGCCATTGCGAAGGATGGGCGCCAAATCGAATTTTTCCTCCGCGCTTTTGCTCTCGGCGTCGCCAATCTCTAAATGCGGAGCCAATGGGGACGGGTTGGCGCCCAGCGCGGCTGCCAGATGAAGATATTCATAGACCTGGTGGGAGAGTGGGGGCACGGCCGTGGCCATGCGGCTCGGTGCCACTGGTCGGCCCGGGGCTCTGGAAGATTCGCATCCGCCATCGGTGGGGCCAACCAGGCGGCGGATCTCCCTCTCGCCGCGTTTGCGCATCGCTACTCGCCCGGCGCGGGGCGGGACGTTCTCGGTCAAAAGCAGATTTCGCCAGCGGCGCCCGTAACCGATTCGCCGAGGAATTCCCGCCAGCCACATTTCCAGCGCGGCCCGAATCGAGCTCGGCAGAACTACCGCCGTATCGAAGTTTTCCGTCCGCAGCCGGCGCGCGACGGCCGAGTTACTTTCTTTGGCCTGACGGATAAGCAGGGCATCCAGGGCCGGGTGTTGGGACCAAAGCGGCGCCAGTTTCTCGGCAGTCAGCAAGGCGAGGTGCGCGCGGGGGAAACGCTCGCGCAACCGCAGGAGGGCAGGCGTGGTCATCACCGCGTCGCCGAGCCAATTCACACCGCGGACCAGGAGGCGCTGCGGCTCGGGTTTTCCGGGTTGAAGAACTGAAGCCACGTGGACAGTTCAAGTTGTGCCGGCCAGGGTCGCCGGTGAAGACGGCGGGGGAGCCGGCTTAGCGGGATCGGTCAGGTATGCCTTCCAGCGGTTATGGACCCAAAACCAATTGGCAGGGTCGCGGCGCACCGCCTGCTCAAACGCGCGGTTCACATCCAGCATGATGGCTTCCTTGGAGCGCGGGCGGCCCTTGTCCTGCGTCGGGATTTCGGCGCCCGCCTCGATCCGCCAGCGCGCCAGGCCCACGCGGAAACAGACGCCAGTGTAGAGCGCGCACTGATACCGCAACGCAAACACCGCCGGCGCCGCTGAGGTCGAGCAGTCGTGCCCAAGAAAGGGCAAGCGCAAGCCGGCGTCGCCCCCGTGTTGGTCGCTCAGCAAACCCAGAATCACCCCGGGCTGCTGCATAAACCTGCGCAAAGCCCTCCCTTCAAAGCGGCGTTCGAAGAAGTGGGCACCGGAGCGTTCGCGCAATGATTGCAGCAGCCGGTTGACTGAGGGCTGGCGCAAGCCACGATAGGTGGTCGCCGACTTATAAGCCGGCGCAAACTGACCAAACCGCGCGTACAGCTCGAAATTGCCGAAGTGCCCGATGGCGGCGACAATGGGCCGGAGTGGTTGCCCCGAGGGGGGCGACATTATTTCTGGCGGAGCGGCAAACTCGACGTGTGGCTTCAACTGCTCGACGGTCATACCGGCTGTCTTGGCCGCGCAGGCAAAATTCTCCCCGATCCGCCGGAAATTCTCGCGCGCCAGGGCCCGAATGCTCTCGGGGTCCAGCTCGCGGCCGAAGCACAGGGCGAGGTTGCGTTGGGCGACTCGGCGATGCCGCCCATCCAGGACATAAGCCAGAGCGCCTCCCGCGCGCCCGAGCCGAGCCACCCACCGCAATGGCAGCGCCTGGATAAAGGCCACCAGCCCACGGGCCAGGTAATAGAGCGGCCGGTCCATCAACGAAAACAAATCTTGCGCACACAATCCTGGAAATCGTTCGCCCCGGCGAGGATTTTTATCTCGACGCGCATGAAGTAGATCGGCAGGTCCCGCCGATCGATCTTCGGGAACCGGACGGCATCTTTCTGGGTGGTGATGATGGCCTCGGCCTGGCGCTTCTTGCTGCGGTTGATGACGTTGAGGATTTCCTGCTGCGTGAACCGGTGATGATCGGCAAAACGTTTGGCATAGACCAGCTCCGCGCCCAATTGGATGAGGCTCTTCTCGAAACTTTCCGGCTGGGCGATCCCGCTCAGCGATGCAGCCTTGCGGCCCTTGAGGAAATCAATCCCGACGCGCTGGCCGGTAAAAACGTCTTCGAGGTACAGCGGGTGGTGAATGCACTCGATAATGCCGGCCGTGGGGTTGACTGCGGCAATGCGGCGCCGCAATTCCGCCGTGTTGCCGTCGCTCTTGGTGATGAAAATCGTATTGGCCCGCGCCAGGTGCGAGGGGGGTTCACGCAAGGTGCCGCGCGGCAGCAAGCGTTCGTTGCCGAACGGCTGCTGGCGGTCCACCAGCACGATGTCCTGCCGCCGCCCACGCAACTTCCAGTATTGGAACCCATCATCGAGCAAGAGCGTGTCGCAGCCGAACTTCTCGATGGCGTAGCGCCCGCTCTTGACGCGGTCTTTGTCCACCAGCACAACCACGTCCATCAGATTTGAGGCGAGCATGTAGGGCTCGTCGCCGGCCATTTCCGAATCCAGCAGCAAGGATTTGCCGTCGGAAACGACCCGCGGCGGTGTGGTGTCATCGCGCAGGAAAAGCTTATTCACCAGCCAGCGATGGACCGGGACAGGTTTGGACCGATAGCCGCGCGAAAGGATCGCGACGGTGCGGCCCTGGTCGCGCAGTTCGCGGGCGAATTTCTCGACCACCGGCGTTTTGCCGGTGCCGCCCACGGTGAGGTTGCCGATGGCGATCACCTGAACCCCAAGGGTCGAGTCGCGCAGAATCCGCACATTGTAAAGAAAGCGGCGGGTCTTAACCACTACCTGGAAAATCCTGGACAAAATGTACAAAACAAAGCGCACCAGCGCGGCCTGCCAGCCGCGCCGTTCTTCCAGGATAACCTCCAATACAAAGGTCTCGAAATTCTCCCACGTTCGCAGGACTCGGCGCATTCCCGCTGAGTCTGCCAAGCGTGCCCGGCTGGAGCAAGCGCCGGGGCGTTCGGGCGCTTTCGGCAGTGTTTCGCCTGCTTTCGGCCCAGGGCCAATGCATGAAGGCTGGGGGCGGGAACCGAATGAAACAAGCGAACTGGGCGCGGGGCGGGGTGTGGCGCAGGGGGGGAAGTTAGCATGTGCGCCTCTCGTGCCGCGCTCGGTTCTGGTAATACCATGGTAGGGGTAATAGACGCGCGGCACCCGGCGCACATGGCAAAGCTGGACTTTGTCCCCTGCTGTTCTGTGGCTTGTCCTTTCTGCGCCTCTGCCCTCTGAAATCTGTAATCTGTAATCTGACTTCTGAAGGCTGAATACTGAATTAGCCAATACTGACTACCACACCTTCTCCCCTTTTAGCCTTCAGCCTTTAGCCTTTCCCCCTTCTCCCCTGTCCCATTCCCCGCCACTCCTCGCCTCATTTCGATACACCTCCCCCTCTCCCCATTCAGCAATCCCCATGCCCAACACCTCAATAATCTCGCAAATTTAACATTGGCATGTGTCAAGCTTCATCACTGACCCGTTAAGTACAACAGGGTGGCGGCAGGTGCCCCTGTGGAACAATGCAGCCGGACCCCCGCCACCCAAAACCGTTGGCAGTCTCATGAAAAAGGAAGATAACGACCAAACACCACCGCAATTCGTCTTCAACCTCAACGCTCTCCGCTCCCTCGGCCCCGCAGCCCTCGACCACAAGAGAAACCCAGCCATCCAAGATATCAAACTCCGCGAACTCTCCATCGCCTTCGACGACCCCCTCCACCACGAAATCACCATTCGCGCAGACAACATCCTCGACCCAACCCACCCGCCCATTAAAATCCCCCGCAACGGCCGCCTCTCACGTGCAAAGTTCGAGGTCCAGTGCACCAGCGCCTCCGCTCCCCAGGCCCTCACTATAGAACCGCCGACCACCCTCACAATCGAATGTGCCGCATGCCTCGCAACCCTCCTCGCATGGCTCCAACATACCGGGTTCGCCGCGCTCAGGACCACCGCCAGCACCCTGGCCCCCATCCTCCTCGCGTTGGCCACCCTCATCGCCCCGGCACTCAGCGATAACGACGGCGACGCCGACGATTTCGGCTCCGACAGCAAAATCTACCTGAACTAGCCCGCCCCGGCGCTCCACCCAATTTCCAATTTGCAATTCTCAATTGTCAATTTTCAATCCCCCTCGCCCGCACGCACCCCATCACCCCATCAATCCATTAATCCATCAATCCGCCCCCCCCATTCCGATGTCCTTCCCCCTCCCACTCTGGGAAACTCTTGAATGGCTCCCCGGCCTCGCTGCCCTCCCCGATATCTGGCTCCAGTACCTCGGCCAAAACCACGACCATTTCAAAAACCTCTGCCTTCAGCCCAGCCAGCACCTCACTGCGTCAAATTCGACTCTCAATACCTCCCTTGCGAAGTCATCTCTTGATATAGTTCCCGCTTGGGCTTTTTCACAGAGGTCTCCGAATCGCTTCTCTCCCTTTGAATTGAGCATCTCGTAAAGGATGCCGATGAATTCATCGACGGGACGTGAATCTTGTGCCACGCAGATGATTACATCAGGCATACCTGCCGTGTGTGGAGAGAAATGGCTCGGCCTACGATCGTCCGGGTCGTCCGAATAGTAATAGAAGATCTTCACTGTTCTGTTGGAAAACGTCCCCCACATGGCGTTGGTAAACTCCGTCATTGCTGTCGGGTGGCCGCTCAGGAACTTTTTCAGATTCGGAGAAGCGGAGCTGAGGATATTAGTCTCTGCCCCCCGCACGATGAGGCACACAAGAACGAAGACAACGAGTGCAATGACGCGCTTACTCATGCTATTCGGCCCAACGCAAGGTGCAGCCGCGCCGGGCCGCTGACAACCCAAAACACGCGACACGTTATCCCGTCGTAATCCCGGCGTCGGCTGCCACGTCTCGTTGGCCCTCCGTGACGCAAATCCGGGGCGAAGCAAAACCCCAGAGGGGTGACCTGTTTATAGTAACGCCGCCTCCTTTGAGCCGGCTAAACCCCAGCGGGGTGACCTGTGTTGGAACATCCGTCCGCTGGCTGGGCCAACCCAACCCTCGCCCCACTAGCCCGCCTCCTGGCCCAGATGCTCAGACGCCTTTAGTCCCAATCCTGTAAATCCTGTTAATCCTGTCAATTCCCACAAAACCAAAACAAACAAAACACATGAACGAAACCAAACCTCCCACCACCACCCCTGACCTCGACACCATCTACGCGGACCTCCAGCAATTCCACCGCGCCTTGCCGGAATTCACCGCCCTGCCGGCTGCAATGACAACCCTCCGCACAGACGTCGAGCGCCAGCTCACCGGCCTGCGCACCCTCATCGCCGCCCGCAGCCCCGCCACCCCCGCCCCCAAACCAGGCCTTGTCAGCGACGAATGCGCCGCACATATCGGCTCACTCTTCATCGCCCATTGCGCCCGCAGCAATCGTCTCGAATCTCTTTCCTCTTCCCAGGCCCACCGTGACGCCCTGGCCGGCGCTGCCGCCAGCACCCTCGGCCTCACCACTCGCGCCGCCCTCACCACCGGCGACGTCCCCCTCCCCGTCCAGTACGGCCGCGAACTCCGCGAACTCATCTCCCAGTTCGGTGTCGCCCGCACTCAAATGGCCCCCTATCCCATCGCCCTCGGCGTTGCTAAACCTCCTCGCATGGGCACCAGACCAACCTTCGGCTCCGTCGCCATGTCAGCCGCCATGCCTGACCTCTCACCAACCATCGGTTTCGCCGCCCTCGAATCCCACAAAATCGGCGGTATCGTCCGGCTCCCTCGCGAAATCGACGAGCAAAGCATCGTACCCATGGGCCAGTTCCTCGCCGGCTACGGCGCCATCGAATTCGCCCGCGCCGAAGACCGCTTCGCTTTCCTCGCCGACGCCACTCCCACCTTCGACATGATCAAGGGC
>DASYXT010000128.1:0-141673 GCA_035934555.1 Verrucomicrobiia bacterium
GCCGAAAATATACTGGCTTTGCGCTGCATCCATGCCAGTCGCCGCCGGGATCAGTTCTGGAAGGAACGGCTCAATACTCAGGCTGCCAGCAACGATTGCCTCAGCTTGGCGGCGTAGCCGAAGAATTCTGTCGTGCGCCCAAGTCGGTGTTCGTAGCCGGAAAAACATCGCCGGAGAGCTCGGATTAAGTTATACCGCAAGCTCACCATGCATAAACCAACACTCCGGATTATTTTTCGGCAGCCGCTCCGCGTGAATTTCACGCAGTTGGCGTGAATTTCACGCCAACCTCGGTCTGACTCCTAGTCCTCGGGCTTGAGGTCGCGGGACATCAAATCGCGCACGGCGTGGGCGACATTCTTTCCTTCGTAGAGCATGGCGTGGACCTCATCGATAACGGGGGTGCTGATGCCCGCGCGCTTGGCCAGTTGGTAGGCCGAGCGGGCGGTGGGATAGCCTTCGGCGACAGCCACAGTGCTCGCCGCAACGTCCTTGGGTTTCTCGCCCTTGCCGAGGCGTTCGCCAAATCCTCGGTTCCGGCTGAGCTTGGAAAAGCAGGTCACCATGAGGTCGCCCAGGCCGCTCAGGCCGGTGAAGGTGCCGGGTTGGGCGCCACAGGCGACCCCGAGGCGGCGAATTTCGACGATGGCGCGAGTGACCAGCGCGGCTTTGGAATTGTCGCCAAAGCCCAAGCCGTCGCCGACGCCAGCCGCGATAGCGATGACATTTTTGAGCGCGCCGCCCAATTCAACCCCGAGCACATCGGTGCTGGTGTACACCCGGAACGAGGGGCGATTGAAAAGGGCCTGAATACAAGCGGCGGTCTGTGGGTCGGTGCTGGCGGCGACAATGGCGGTCGGGATGTCGCGGGCGACTTCCATTGCGAAGCTCGGGCCGGACAACGCCGCCCGGCGCGCTTTCGGCGTCGTTTGCTCGAGGATGCCGCTCATGGTCAGTCCGGTGTCGTACTCGATCCCCTTGGTGACGCTTACGACGAGGCCGCCGTAGCCAGAGAGGCGGCGGGTGACTGCGCGGAACGCTTGTGAGGGCACCGCCACGACGATGCTGTCCGCGGTGGCTGCGGCGGATTCCAGCTCGGGCTTCAGCAGCAGGTCGCGCGGCAATTCAACCCCAGGGAGAAAACGCTCGTTCCGGCCAGTGCGTCCGATTTCATCGAGCCACTCGCGTTCGTGGCCCCACAGCGTCACGGTATTGCCGCCGGAGCGCAACAGTCGAGCCAGGGCGGTGCCCCAAGCCCCGGCGCCGAGGACGGTTACCTTCATGGGTGAGCTGGAATGGGTCATGGTCGTTTCTCGGCTTTGTTTGGTTTGGCGCCAAAGCGGTTTTCGGTTCCGCGCATCAACCGCTGAATGTTGGCTTTATGTTTGTAGATTGCCATCACGGTCATGACAGTGGTGGTGCCGATCAGTGCGGCACTGTAGTGCAGAAGCCAGGTCGCCAGTGGCAAAGCTGCGGAACCGCAAATACTCGCCAGTGAAACGTAGCGGGTGAGCACCAGAACCACTGCCCAAAGCACCAACACACACACTAGCGCCCAGGGCACCAGGGCAGCCAGCACGCCGGCGGAAGTGGCAATTCCCTTACCACCTTTAAACCGCAGCCAACAAGTGTAGTTGTGCCCCAGGATCGCCAAAAATCCGGCTTCGATCTGCAGCCATTCGCGAGCCAGCGGCCCGGCGCTCGGATAAACGGAACGCACCACAAATCCCGCAACGAGCACGGCTGCCGCCCAGCCCTTCAGCCCATCGAGCACGAGCACCACGATGCCGGCGGGCCGGCCGAGCACACGCATAACATTGGTCGCCCCGATATTGCCGCTGCCGCTGGTGCGCACATCCACGCCCCGCAATTTCCCAATCAGAAATCCGCTCGGAATGGAACCAAGCAAATAGGCAAGGGCGGCGTTGAGAATATAGGGCGCCAAGGACACGCGCACAATGTAGGAACGGGGCCCGAATGCTGCAAAGAGCAAAGTTAGCGAGAAAACGCCGGAGCGCACCGGGGCGCGGACTTTAGCTTTAGTCCGCAGCAACCGTCGAACGACGCGCGGCTTGAATGTTGCAGCTCTCTTGGGTGTTTGGCCGTTGCTGTGGACTTAAAGTCTGCCTAAAAGTCCGCGCGCCGGCGCGCCAGATTTCCCATGCAATGGAGAAAGTGCTTTGTTAGCGTTGCTGCCGACTAAAGTCCGCGCTCCGAGCCGGGATGAACCGGCGCGACGACAAATCGAACCTGGGCGAACAATGCCCGACAATAAGAAATTGAGAGTTTCGGTGCTGGGCGGCGGTTCGCTCGGCAAGGAGCACGTGCGCCTCTACGCTGAGCTGGCTGCGGCAGGCGCTGTTGAATTCGTTGGCCTTTATGACCTGCTGCCGGACACTGCGCGCAGACTGGCAGAGAAATATCGCGTACGCGCCTTCGGCTCGGCGTCGGAAGCTGCCGCGGTGAGCGATGCGTTGAGCGTAGTGACCCCGACGGCGACGCACTTCGAGCTCGCGCAAAAGTTACTCCAGCAACGCAAGCACCTGTTGCTGGAAAAGCCGATGACCGACGACGCCGCCGAAGCGGCCGCGTTGGTTGAACTGGCACAGAAGAACGATTGTGTTCTGCAGGTCGGGCACGTAGAGCGATTCAACCCGGTTTTTAAATACCTCGAGACCGTCGCCACCGAACCGCGTTTTATTGAAACGCACCGGCTGTCGCCCTTTCCCGCCCGGAGCACGGACATCGGGGTGGTGCTGGATTTAATGATCCACGATCTGGATGTGGTGCTGGCGTTTGTCAAATCGCCCGTGACCAGCGTCGATGCGGTGGGCATCCCGGTGCTGAGCGCCTCCGAAGATATCGCTAATGCGCGGTTGCGCTTTGCGAATGGTTGTGTCGCCAACCTGACGGCCAGCCGCGTCAGCCCCGAACGCATGCGCAAAATTCGCGTGTTCAGCGGCGGCGCCATGACCAGCTATATCTCGCTGGATTACCGCGCGCAGGCGGGGTTTATTTACCGGATCGCGCGCGAAGGCGAGCAGGAGAGTTCGATTTTGAAAAAGCTGCTGCGCGCCCGTGATTCGGTGATTGTCAGCGAATTCGGCGGCAAACGTATTGTGCGTGAACCGGTGCCGATTGCCAAAGAGGAGCCGCTGAAGCTCGAGCTGCAGAATTTTATCGAGTGCGCGCGGGCACAACGCGCGCCGGTGGTAAGCGGCGAATCGGCTAAGCAAGCGCTGGACCTGGCCTTGGAGATCACGCGCCAGGTGCGCCGGCAGGCGCCGTAAACCGTCGGCTGCGTCAGCGAAGGAAGGACGGAGCGCGGACTTTAATCCGCAGGAAGTTCTGAACGCCAACACGGCGCGATTTTACCGAGAAATTTGTGCGTAGCGCATTGCTGCGGATTAAAGTTCGCGCTCCGCTGAGGTAGGGCTCGCAAGGCGAAGTTCTACTTTCTATCAGCCGAACCGATACTGTGCGCCGCAGCCAGTTTCTTCGTTGACCCGCCGCCGTCCGCGCTTACTATGCGCGGTCAACTTTGAACTGAGTTATTGAAATTGAATTATGGCAGTGAAAGTCGCAATTAACGGGTTCGGCCGCATTGGCCGCCTGGTCTTCCGGGCGATGGTCGAACAAGGCTTGGTCGGCAATGACGTCGATGTTGTTGCAGTCGGCGATATCGTTCCGGCGGATAACCTCGCTTACCTGCTCAAGTATGATTCGACCCAGGGCCGGTTCAACGGCACGGTAGGCTCTGAGAAATCCAGCCCGGACAAAGCCGAGGACGATGTACTGATCGTCAACGGGCGCAAGCTGCAGGTGGTCAGCGCCAAAGAACCCGCCCAGTTGCCATGGAAACAACTCGGGGTGCAGGTAGTGATTGAATCCACCGGCCTGTTCACCGATGTCGAGAAGGCCAAAGGCCACCTGGCTGCCGGCGCGAAGAAAGTGATCATTTCCGCCCCTGCCAAAGGCGATTGCCCGACGCTCGTCATGGGGGTCAATCAGGACAAATACGATCCCAAACAACACTCGGTGGTTTCGAACGCCTCCTGCACCACCAACTGCCTGGCGCCACTGGTTTATGTGCTGTTGAAAGAGGGCTTCGGCGTCGAGGAAGGGCTCATGACGACCATCCACTCTTATACCGCGACCCAAAAGACGGTCGATGGCCCGAGCAAGAAAGATTGGAAGGGAGGGCGGACCGCAGCCGTGAACCTGATTCCTTCTACCACCGGGGCGGCCAAAGCCGTAGGCCTGGTGCTGCCCGAAGTCAAAGGCAAGCTGACGGGCATGTCGTTCCGCGTGCCGACGCCCACCGTTTCGGCTGTGGATTTGACCGTCCGCACGACCAAGGACACCAGCTACGCCGAGATCAGCGCGGCGATGAAGAAGGCCAGCGAGACCTATCTCAAAGGCATCCTCGAATATACTACCGACGAAGTCGTCAGCTCGGATTTCATCCACTGCAAAGCCTCCTCGATCTTTGACCAGGGTTCCGGCATTGAACTGAACAAGCGCTTCTTCAAGCTGGTGAGCTGGTATGACAACGAGTGGGGTTATAGCTGCCGCGTGGCGGACCTGCTGCGCTTCATGCTGCAGAAAGGGATCTAAGCAACAGCCGCCGGGCAATTGGCCGCGCCAGCGTTTTGGACTGCGCCAGCCCTCTGGCGCTTTCGCCGGAGCTGGTATGTTGGAGCGCCAGAGGGCTGGCGCAGTCCAAAACCTTGCGGCCGCTGCGCGCCTATTTCTCCGCGTGCAGCTTCTTCTCGAACTTCTCAACCTTGGGCTGAATTACCGCGCGGCAATAAGGCTGGTCGGGGTGACTGCGAAAGTAATCCTGATGATAACCCTCCGCGGGATAGAAGTGGGTTAGTGGCACAATCTCAGTGACAATCGGACGGCGAAACCGTTTCTGCGCTTCGGTTTTGGATTTCTCCGCCGCGTCCTTTTGCGCCGGGCTGTTGTAAAGAATGATCGAGCGGTACTGGGTGCCGGTGTCGGCGCCCTGTTGGTTCAATGTCGTCGGGTCGTGGGCATCCCAGAAGGTCTGCAGGAGCTTGTCGTAAGAGAGCAGGGTCGGATCAAACTCGACGCGGATGACTTCCGCGTGACCGGTCGTCCCCGTGCATACTTGCTGATAAGTGGGGTTAGGGACGGTGCCGCCAGCGTATCCACTGGTTATGGACTTAACGCCCGGCAACAATTGATAGACGGCTTCCGTGCACCAGAAACAGCCGCCGCCCAGGACTGCGGTTTCCGTTCGCGGGGTGGTGGTCTCCATAGGTTTTTGTTGCGCGGGCGTGGCGACTACGGCACCCAGCAGCAGCGCCCCCGCCAGCATCAGTTGCGTGTTCATGTTTGACTTGGCAGGCCAGCCAACGTGGCTGCCTGACCGGAGGTGATTGTCGCACACAAGCCGCCGGTGCACAAATAGCGAACGTGCGAAGCGGTAAGACCTCGATCCAGGAAGGATGAGCCGCAGGAATGCCGGAGCGTCCGCAGCAATCCTCGAACACACGGCTTGGGTCTAGCGAGAAGTTAGGTTGTGCGTAGCACATTGCTGCGGACTAAAAGTCTGACTAAAAGTCCGCGCTCCGCCGCCGAGCAGATTCATCGAGAAGTGAGTCAGTGGCCTGTCCCTGCGAGTATCCCATGCAGACAGAACTATCCGCGCGCCGATTAGCGCGCGCCAACCGCACGCCACGCCGGATTCGAATTGAGGACAGAGAACCGCGCGCTGCTGAGCAGGTTTGTGCCTTGCATCATCCAATAGGCAACCGGACCAGCCTCACTCTGCCAAATCAAGTCCAGGTTGCCGTTGCCCAGCATGTCCACCGCGCTGACCACTCGCCAGGTCTGACCTGCCCGCGGGAGATTCAGTTTGGTTTGCCCGACCCAATTCGTACCGTTCATCAGCCACACCGCCAGGTCACCGGAAGTGTTTTGCCACAGGATGTCATTGTTGTAGCCGTCGAACTTGAACGCGCCGACAATGTTCCACCCGGGGCCGGCAGGCACCGAGTTGAGGCGGAAACTGGAAACGAGGTTGGTGTGGTCCATCAACCAGACTGCCACCCACCCCGCACTGTGCTGCCACAAAATATCGGGATAACCGTTGCCGTCAAAGTCCGCCGTGCCGGCGATCCGCCAATGGGTGTCCACCGGACTGGAGTTGAGCCGCACGCTGGCAACATGATTGGTGCTGTCCATCAACCAAAGCGCCACCCATCCAGCCGTGTGCTGCCAAAGCAAATCCGTGTTGCCATCGCCCAGGAAGTCGCCGGTGCCGACAACCTTCCAAGCCGTCCCAACACCGCCGGCGTCCAACCGTATCGCGGCGGTGCGGTTCGTTTGATTCATCTGCCAGGCCGCTACCGACCCGTCTGAATGCTGCCACAACATCGTCCAGTTGCCGGAGGCTTGGGCATTCGTGGCGATGACGCTCACCAGGAACGAGCCGACCGCGAGGTTATTGGTCGGTTGGCCATTGTTCAGGGTCACGGTAACCGTGGCGGTGCCGAGGTTCGTACCCGGCACCAGCGTGAGCGTAGCGGTTGTGTCGGGCGGGTTATACGTGATTGAAAGGGTCGGGATGAGGTTGGTGTCACTCGATACGGCAGTGATACTCAACGGGCTCTGATTAGTCGTGCCGGAGCTGATACCGGTCAAAGTCACGTTCTGCGGCCCTGAATTTTCGGGCACGTCCACATTCGCAATCGAGTCCAGCGTCGGCGGCAGGTTCGAGCCTAACGGGGGCACCGCATAAGAAACTTCCATCGAATAAGCGCTTTCCAGGCCGACGTTGTTGACGCAGGTCGCTGCGAAATAATAAATCACGCCGGGAGCCAGGTTCGTGAGGACCGCTGAGGTAGCGCTGCCTACCGGGGCCATGTTGGTATAGGCGCGGCTCTGACCGCCGAAATACACATTATAACTAACAACGGTTGGGTCCGTGCTGGCATCCCACGCGAGCATGACGCTGCCCTGTGCCAGAACCGACGCCGGCGAGAGCATCGCCAAGGCGCCACAGACCAAAAACAACTGAGCCGCGCGTCTCACCCAAATCAGTATGCCTGCTAACATGTTCCGCTCCTCTAGTGCATAAAGTTTGCCAACCCTCCTGTGCCAGTTGGGCCGCAGTCAGCCGCATAAGCCGCCCCGGCCAGCTTCAAGCAGCCTGAATGCCCTCCAAAGGCCAGCGACCCGCTGTTTTCAAGCCTTTCTGCCGTGCCCTAGCGGGTCCAACAGCTTATCGAGTGGGAAAGCCAGGCGGTTTCCGCAAGACGATCTTGGGGGGGTTTCAAGACATTTGTCCCGAAACCATGCAGTTGCATGAGACGAGGTAAGGAGTCCGATTTTGGGCACGCGCCAGCCCATGGCCGACTCCTCAGGAGCCACATGTTTAGCAACCTGGCCCCCAGGCTCCTCTCGAACTCTCTAGCACATGCAGGAGGACGCTCAACGCCAACTATCTGATCGTCGTCATCTCTGCACGTTGGTGGCCAGTATGGTTGCGCCGTCCGCCCTCACCGTTAGCTTCGTATCCGAAAGCCACAACTCAACCCGCCTGACAGCAGCCGCCATCTTCGCACTCTCCTCACCGTCGAGGACCAGCCGTTCTTCCTCAACCCGAATCTGATGAGGGCCGAATCGGACGCTTGCCGCACCACCGTCGGGACAGATGGCGATGGGGCCATCCATGGTTCCGCCTTTCGCAAGAATTGTAGCTGGATCGATATCAGGGTAGGCGCCGGCCGGCACCTCAATGGTCGCTTTGATTTCCCGCCCACCAAGCATCAGTGAGACAGATTTATGGGCTGTCTCCTGGCGCGAGCATCCGGTGATGAACACTACGCCTGTGAAACCGAGCCAAAAGATTGTGCGCAACTCGCGCATGGTGTGTCCTTTAGTTTTCTGTGTGTTCGTGGCGGCTCCGCCAAACAATCAGCCCACCGAGGAGGTCCGAGTTGCCGAATCGTTTCGTAGCACTGCCATTGGTTGGCTCGGCTGGATTCGCTGCCTCAATTCCCCTCGCGCTTAACCTTGCCCAATTTGCCCATCCGCGCTCGCCTATGCCAATCAGAATTCTTTTCTCCCATTATCCCCCGCCCAGCGCTTAGACGCCAAGCAAAAAAACATTGTGAATCCCGGCTGTTTAGCGTAAGGAATCCTTGACTCAAGTGGCATCTCCTGAGGAACCTTCTACCGGAGCGCTTCTCAGCCAGGTCGGACGCCGAGCCAATCAGCGGGAACAATGGCGGCCTTCATCCGATGCGCCTGCCACCGAAGCACATAACCGCGAACGATGGACCACGACCCGTTCGACAACGAATATAACCTGGACGCCCTGAAGCTGGTGAGGCCGCCGGGCCAAAGCTTCGCCATGTACGTGCCGCCGCGATACCAGCAGCGGTTCCAAACCCAGGAATACGAGCGCTTGACCGCGGGACTGCTTTCGCGGGTGCTGCGGCGGCACAGGTTGTTCGTGGATGTAGGCGCCCATTGCGGGTTTTACACACTGCTGGCGGCGACCCAGGACCCCCAGCTTGAAATCATCGCTTTGGAACCCGTTCCCGAGAACTCCGCCGTGCTGCGGCGCAACCTCAAATACGCCGGGGTGTCCAACGCCCAGTTGCTCGAGGTCGCCGCCGGGGATGCCAATGGCCGGGCTACGTTTTGCGTCTCCGTTGCTTCCGATAATTGCGGGTTCGCGCCGCATCCCGCCGCACCTACTTTGCGACAGATCGAGGTTCCAACCACGCGCCTGGATACGCTATTGGCGGAGCATGCCCCTTGCCCGACCCTTATTAAAATCGATGTGGAAGGCGCTGAACTTGCGGTGCTGCGGGGCTTGGAGGGAGCGCTAACCCGCTACCCGGATTTGACGCTCATTGTTGAGTTTAATCCCAAGCTGCTCAAAGTCGCGGGTCTCGCCCCTGATGAACTGCTGACCGAACTGGACCGGCTCGGCTTTGCCATGTTTTTCCTTGATGACGAAAATGCGCAACCCTACCGGCTTAAGCCCGGAACCGACTGGTCCGCCTGGATGACGCCCGAGAGTTATACGAACCTTTACTGTGTTCGCAAAGAACGGGCGCTGGCCGTTTGTCTTTTCTCGCATAGCTCTCATTTGCGGGGCGCGGAGCAAAGCCTCCTGCAACTTGTCCGGGAATTGGTTGCCGATCATGGCGCGGTGTGCGCCGTCGTGGTCCCTGGCGAGGGCCCGCTGGTTGCAGCCGTCGAGCAGGCCGGCGCGGCCTGTATTCCAGCCGATTACGGTTGGTGGGCGGTCCCACCGCCGGAACAGCCGCCACCCGCCGGCTTGGCGGAGTTAGTCCCCGACTTCCAACGGGTGCTGCGCGACATCCTGCCAGCCGTCGCCCGCTTTGACCCGGACGTGCTCTGGACCCAAACGCTCGTTGTACCCTGGGGCGCCGTGGTAGCGGCACTGCTTTCCAAAACGCACGTCTGGTCGGTCTGCGAGTATGGTGAACTGGACCACGGGCTGCGTTTCTTGGCTCCATTTGACCAGATCACCGAGACCATCCTGACCAGCTCGGCGCTGGTTTATACCGCGACCCAGGATGTGGGCAAGGTCCTCTTCCCAACGGCGGGACCGGACCGGTGCCGGGTTCTGTACCGTCACATCGACGTGCCTGCCAGCAAAGGTCCCGTTACGGCGGGTTTATTCCGCTGTCCGGGCGCGCTCCGGCTGGGCGTGTTCGCCGCCATCCACGGCAATAAGGGACAGGATGATGCCGTCCGTGCATTAGCAGAGTTGGTGCGAACCGGTCTGAACGTCGAGTTGCTCTTGGCAGGGGATAAAGACCCGAATACCTGGCGCGCCCTCGAAGCGCTCGTGAATGACAACGGTCTCTCCGATAGAGTTTGTGCGCCCGGATTTCTGGTGGACCGTTTTGGCGCGATGCAGGAAGCCGACGTGATCCTCGTGCCGTCGAGGGTGGAAGCCTTTGGGCGTGTCGGAGTCGAAGCGATGCTGTTGGGCAAGCCGATTGTTTATGCTGCCATTGGGGGCATGGCGGAGTACATGGTGGACGGCCAAACCGGTCTGGCCTATGTCCCGGGGGATGCGGTCGGCATGGCGGCCGCAATCCGCCGGCTTGCAGATCCAGCCGAACGGAAACGCTTAGGCACAGCAGCGCTGGATTATGCTCGGCAAAAGTTCACACCGGAGAGCTACGGTGGCGAAGTGTTCCACCGTCTGCTTGGGCTCAGGAACCAGCATCCCTCCCCTGCCCTGCCGCGTCTGCTTGAGCCTTTGCTTCAACCGGCCTTGCGCGGGCTGGCCTCCGAGGCCTATCAAACCCATCACTTGCTGCGGCAACTCCAACAGGGACTAACAAAGCAAACCGAACGCGCAAACGAGTTAGAACGGCTCTTCCAGGAGCAGCACACGCAAGCCGAAGCGCTGCGACTCGCCCTCAATGAGCGGTCAGCCGAAGTGGAGGGACTCCGCCGCGACGTTTCGCGCCTCACCGTTCCGCCGCGATTTCCACGCGTGCGTGCATTCGTCAGCAAACAAAAACGTAGCGTGCGCAAACGCAGGGATGAGCTGCGTGATTTGCTTTTGCGGGGCGCAGTCAGGCTGCATTGGAAACCGTCACTGCGGCAGTTGCGTCGGCAGCTCAAGCTGATCCGGCAGTCACAGCTTCTCGAGGAGACGTGGTATCGGAACATGTACCCCGAGCTGGTGAACTCCAAGACCGATCCCGTGCTGCACTATCTGCAACGCGGCGCGGCTATGGGATGCTACCCCAATCCGCACTTCGATACCCGGTGGTACTTGCAGCAAAACCCGGATGTGGCTGAGGCCGGCATCAATCCTCTGATCCACTACTTCCAGGCAGGTTGGCGAGAGGGCCGCCAGCCCAACCCGCATTTTCATCCCCGCCTTTATCTCGAGGCCAACCCGGACGTCGCGAGCGCCGGCATCGAACCCCTCTTCCACTACCTGCACGCCGGCGCCGGGGAACACCGCCCGCTTGAACCGAGCGGCACCCTGGTATTCAGCCGCGAACCGGAAGACAACACCGGGTGGGAAACCCCCGACGTAAAGCTATTGGCTTTCTACTTGCCACAATTCCATTGCATCCCCGAAAACGACACCTGGTGGGGGAAGGGCTTTACTGAATGGACCAACGTCCGCCGGGGCAAAGCCCTATTTCCGGACCACTACCAGCCGCACGTGCCACACCCCAGCGTTGGGTATTATGATCTGACCGACCCGGCGGTAATGGAGCGCCAGGCTGAAATGGCACGGCGGTTCGGTATCCACGGCTTTTGTTTTCACCATTATTGGTTTGGCGGCAAACGCCTCCTGGAAATGCCTCTCGAACGGCTGCTGCAGACGGGCAAACCGAATTTCCCCTTTTGCCTCTGCTGGGCCAACGAAAACTGGACCCGCCGATGGGATGGGCATGATGACGAAGTGCTCATCGCCCAGCAGCACTCGCCGGAAGATGATGAAAACTTCATCCAGGACGTCGTTCGTTTTCTGCGCGACCGCCGCTATATCCGGGTTGGTGGCCGGCCACTGCTGTTGATTTATCGTCCGCTGCTGCTACCCGACCCAGCGGCGACATTCCAGCGGTGGCGTAGCGCCTGTCGCGCCAAAGGCCTCGGCGAATTGTATCTGGCCGGCGTGCAGGGTTTTGGATTTCGCGACCCGCGCTCGCTGGGCCTCGATGCGGCCATCGAATTCCCACCCAATGCCGCCGTGTTGGGCGGGTTATCGGGTGCCGAGCATGGCGTCGGGCGCGAGTTTCAGGGCAGGCTTTATGATTACGAGCAGTTGAAGCTCAAAGTGCAGAGTCGCCGCCGGGAGGAATACCAGATGTTCCGTGGCGTCATGCCGTCCTGGGACAACACTGCCCGGCGCGGGACCCAAGCCAGCCTATTCGTCGGTTCCAACCCGCAATCCTACTACCTCTGGCTGGCCCACATGGTCCGAGAGACGCGCGCCGAAGCCAAACCGGACGAACGGCTGGTCTTTATCAATGCCTGGAATGAATGGGCCGAGGGCTGCCACCTTGAGCCCGATGAGCGCTATGGCTTCGCCTGGCTTAATGCGACGCGCCGCGCGCTGCTTCCCGCCGGCGCAAACGTCCCTGCGCCCGTGGTTCCTTACGCCCAGTCTTCAAAAGACCAGGCCGCGCCAGTGCTGGTTATTAGCCATGATGCCTGTCGGGCCGGGGCGCAAAATCTTCTACTGAGCTTGTTACGCGAGTGGCGCAAGACCCAACCCTTCCCGATTCGCTTGTTGTTGGCGGGTGATGGCGCGTTGCGCGCCGAGTTCGAAGCTCTCTGTCCGACCCTCGTGCTGCTGCGGCACTGGTCCGCCGCACAACGGCGAACGGCGCTTCAAGCATTCTTGCACCCACGTCCGCGCCTGGTTTATTCCAACACCGTTGTGAACGGGCTGTTGCTCGAAGAGTTAAACTGGCTCGACTGCCCCGTAGTGACCCACGTGCATGAATTGCAAAAATCCATTGAGCGCTGGGCGCCGGGGGAAACCATGGCCGCCACCTTGCGGCGCACAGACCATTTCATCGCTGTTTCGCAACCCGTCGCGGAAAACCTGCGAAATCGACACCAGGTGCGCCCGGAGCAGATCTCAATCATCAGCGCATTCATCGAGACCGGTTGGGGCCGGAACCAAGCCGTGCAGGAGCAGCGCTATAAGGAATTGGGACTGGCCAGCGACGAAATTGCCGTCATGGGCTGCGGGACGACCGATTGGCGCAAGGGGCCGGATTTGTTTGTGGAAATCGCCGCCAAGGCCTGCGCCCGGGAGCCGCGCTTGCGTTTCTTCTGGGTCGGCGGCCGCTCGCCGGACGAGCAGCGCGGTTTGGAGAAGCTGGTCGCCACCCGCAAACTGCGTCACCGTGTGCAATTTCTCGGCGAACGAGCAAATGCCCGTGGTTACCTGGCGCTTGGCGACGTGTTTCTCCTCTCCTCGCGCGAAGACCCTTTTCCGCTGGCTGCCCTGGAAGCGGCCGACAGCGGCCTTCCTATCATATGTTTTGAGGGCGCGGGCGGTATGCCGGAGTTCGTGGGCCAGGAGTGTGGCCGGGTTATCCCCTTTGAGGACATCGACCGTGCGGCCGACGCCCTGGCCGAATTGGCGCGAGATGCTGCTCTCAGGCAGACACTCGGCTCTCAAGCCAGAACCAAAGTTGGCCAAAGGCACTCGACCGCGGCGGCAGCTCCCGCCATCAGCGCGCTGCTGCAGCAGTTAGCCGGCGCGCCTAAAACGGCCGTTCCCTCCAACCCTTCTGAACAACCGCTCGTCACGATCATCGTCCCCAACTATAATCACGCCCGCTTTTTGCCCGAGCGGCTTGCGTCCATTCGCAGTCAGCAAGTCGCCTCGCTTGAAATTCTTCTGCTCGATGATGCCTCGCAGGACGGCAGCCGCACCCTCCTTGAGCAGTTTGTGCAAACTGAACCGCGTGCCCGCTTGTTGGCCAACGACTCCAACAGCGGCTCGACTTTCAAGCAATGGAAAAAGGCGCTGGGCATCGCCCGCGGCAAGTACATTTGGCTCGCCGAATCGGACGATAGCGCCCACCCCGCTTTGCTCCAGACCTTGCTCGGGGTGCTCGAGGCCCGCTCCGACCTGGCCCTGGCTTATGCCCAATCACGCATGCTCGACGCCGACGGCAAGGACCTCGGCCTGCCGCTCGGGTGGACCGACGATATTTCTGCCGACCGGTGGCGGGCCGATTACCGTGTCGCCGGCCGCGCAGAACTGGAGCTGGCGCTCAGCATCAAGAACACGATCCCCAATGCGAGCGCAGTCCTGTTCCGCAATTTCCAAGGCATCGCCGACCTGGTGGATGATACGATGCGCCTGTGCGCCGACTGGCTGTTCTGGGTAAGCCTGTGCGAAAAAGGCGGCGTCGGCTTCGTCGCCCGCCCGCTCAATTATTGGCGGCAAAACACTTCTCACGCGCGTACTCGTCCGCCCGGAGTGCTGGAATGGGAAGAGGGACGGCGTGTAATCGAGCGGGCAGTCAAATTGTTGGGGTTAGGTCCGCATGAAACCGAAAGGCGATTGAAAGCTTTCGAGCAAAGATGCCGGGGCTGGCTGGCCCAAACCCAGAGCGAACCGGTGCTTTCCCTGACCAGTTCTTGAGGCTATGCCCACCAAGCCTGTCCCAGTCGGTTCTCCCGCCGCAATCGTACGGGCTAAGCCGCAGGTTTCACAATTGCCTTCCGAGCCCAGTCCGCCAACGTCGGTAGTTCAACCGCTTTTAGCGGCCGTGTTGCTCGCACTTTTCTGGATGTACATTCCTCGAACCGTCATAACGCCACAATTGGATGCTTCCTGGAGCGCCGTATTGGGCTACGCCCATGCTCACGGCCTGCAGTTCGGCTCACAGATTGTTTTCCCTCACGGGCCGTTGTCTTTCCTATTAGTGCCGGATTACAATGGGCATTGGATTCCTGCGCGGCTGTTGCTTGGAGGGCTGCTCTGTTATGTGGGCGCCGCCGGGATCACCCTGCTGGCGTGGCGAATGACACTGGGGTGGCGGGTGTTATTGCTGGCTTTTGTGTTGGTCTCCCCTGCCAACATACGGAACGAGCAAGTCGCCTGTGAGATTGCCGTGGTTTGCTGGGGACTGCTGGCGTTGACGGACCAGCAGCGGGCGGTGAGGTGGAGCCTGATTACTGCGCTGCTGGTGGGGGTCCTGGGGCTGGTGAAATTCGGCTTATTGCTGGGAGGTCTGGTCACTCTGGCAGCGGTCATGATTGACCAAATCTGGCGGGGGCGCCCGCGCATGGCCGCCTGGGTGGCAGCCGTAGCTGGAACGGTTTTTTTAGCGGGCTGGATACTGCTGGGGCAAAGCTTGCGCAACTTGTTCCCCTACGCCCTCAATTCCTTGGCTGTCGCCAGCGGTTTCAACCTGGCCATGGCACAATCTGCCAATCGGGATATCCGCCTCGCGGCGGTTCTGACGGTGATGATTACCTTGAGCGCGGTGGTCTTAAGGAGCTTCACCGCAGCGGCGAACGGTCAGGTGCTGCCGGCCCGTCGGCGATGGCTGCTTGCCGGTTGGCTGATGATACAGGTCTTGCTCAATTGGAAGTATGGTTTGGTTCGGGCGGATGGCCATATTGTTATCTTCCTGGGTTTCGCCGGAGTGCTCACGCTGGGGCTGGAAGTTGTGGAAGCTACCACCAGGTGGGCGCAGTTAACGGCCCGATACGCCGCCGTCGTCGTTTTCCTGCTAGCCTGCGTGACAGCCGAATGGATGTTTCCCGGAGTCATGAGTCTGCCTGTTGACCGGGCATTCCGGCGGCTCTCGAACAATCTGCGCGTGCTGGCGCGCCCCTCGGTTTATAAACGCGAGATGGATGCCAAACTTGCCCTGGAGCGGCGGCGCGACCAGTTGCCGCAAATGCGTCAACGGCTCGGCCAGGCGACCGTAGATATCTTCGGCCAAAACCAAGGTTATGCGATATTCAACGATTTTAATTATCATCCCCGGCCCGTCTTTCAAAGTTACTGCGCCTATTCCGCCCGGTTGGACGGATTGAACGAGGCCTATTACTCTGGAACTCAGGCGCCGGATTTTGTGCTGTTCAACCTTTCGCCCATCGATGAGCGCTGGCCGACTTCGGAGGATTCAGGGGCGCTGCGCGCTCTGTTGAGCCGCTACCAACTCATTGACGGCGAAGGCCTGTTTCTGCTGTTTGAACGCTCTGGCACCCGGCCTGCGCTGCCGGTCCTGTTGCACGAGGCCGGCGCTACGCTCGGCGAGAGGATTCCCTTGCCGCAGTCAACCGGAGCGGAACTCTGGATGGAGATTGATTTACGGGCCTCCCTGGCAGGCCAAGCTCGTCGGTTCTTTTATCAACCTCCCCGAATCGATCTGTGCTGCTGGATCAATGACCCACCGATGCCCGGGCCGGCTTTCTCTGCTCCCGCACCGATGCTGCACGCGGGCTTTATTGCCCGCCCACTGCTCCGAAATAATTTCGATATAGTCGATTTCTGCGCCGGCATGTCCAATCTGTGCCCGGTCGCCCTCTCCGTAGAAGTGAAGCCGCGCGACCGGCAGTTTTATCAGTCGTCTTTTCACTACCGCCTTTATCAACTTCCACTTGGGTTTGGGTGGAAACGTGACGCCACTTTGGCTCGGCTTAAATGGCCCGGGTTCCACAGCTTTCCTTTTGAGGCAGTGTCTTCGCCGAACCCGGTGGCCCTCACCATTCTGGAAGGTAAGCCCGCCATTCGGGTGCCGGCGCCTGGGAATTTGAAGTTCGTTCTGGCCCCTGGAGCAACGAACATCTCCGGCGCCTATGGATTCGAGCAGGACGCCTATACAATCGGAACGACTGACGGGGCGGAGTTCCGGATCGAAGGGCAAAATGAGGATGGCTCCAGCCGATTGCTTTTTTCAGAACTGCTGCAGCCAAAGTCCAACCCTGCTGACCGGGGCCTGCACGCCTTCAGCATCCGGCTGCCTGCGGAGGTGCGCGGCCCGTTGCTCCTGAGTGTACTCCCCGGTCCGCGCAACGACACGGCGTGGGACTTAGGCTGTTGGGCTAACATCGAGATCAGATGAGCTCTCCGGAAAAGGTGTCCAGGGCTTCGCACAGCAGCCGGCTCAGCGGATTCGCGCACGAACGGCCGGCCAGAAAGCGCTCCGCGTTCGGAACGTTACCTCAGCCAATCTCGGCTAACCTGCGGCTTGACATTTGCTACCACCCAAACCAAATAACAACTGATGAAGCCAGAATCTACGCCTGCGGCGGCTGCGCGATGGATTTGGAAACGCCTCCAGGGCCGCACGCCCATTCCGGTCACGGCTACCGCCAGCATTTCTGGAACGCAAATCTCAGCCGGCGAGAATACTGCCTCAACCACCCCAGGCATAGTTCTGCACAACTCCGGCTATTGCCCGACCTGCGACCGCCAGGTGATGTTTGAAGCCAAACATCCGTGGCTGCGGGACAATTACCTGTGTTCGTCCTGCGGCAGCATACCCCGCGAACGCGCGCTCATGCACACGCTGGCGACCTGGTTTCCAAACTGGCGCGACCTGGTGATCCACGAATCCTCGCCCTGTGGTCGCGGCGCCAGCGTGCGGCTCGCGCGCGAGTGCCGCGGCTATCTCCCCAGCCAACTTTTCCCAAATATCCCTCGGGGCGACACCTCGTTTGGCGTTCGCAGCGAGGACCTTGAAGCCTTAACCTTCCCCGATGCGAGCGTGGACATCCATATCACCCAGGATGTGCTGGAACACTTGCTGCACCCTGATCGTGCTTTTCGCGAACTGGCTCGCACCTTGCGCCCCGGCGGCGCTCATATCTTCACTGCGCCGCTGGTGAACAAGCTGCGACCATCCCGGTTCCGCGTTGAAGCCCAGCCAGACGGCACGGTGCGGCACCTTGAGCCCCCGGCTTATCATGGTAACCCCCTCAGCCCGGATGGCTCGCTCGTCACAGTCGATTGGGGTTATGACATCTGCCGGTATATCCTCGAAAGCAGCGGTTTGTTTACTCAAATCGTTTACCTGGATGACCTGAGCCGCGGCATCCGCGCCGAATACATCGAGGTGCTGGTCACGCTCAAGCCAGCTTCAGGGAATGTGCCCGGCACTTCGCAAAGCAGCGGGATCAGCGGATTCGAGCACAAACGGCTGGGCCAGAAATTGGCGTGAGGCCACCGAAATGCCCAAGTACTGCCGGTGCTTGCGCCACGCGGCCGAATCCGGCCCCTGAAGACACGCCAGCGCGCCGTACCAACGCTGGCGAAAACCCGCCCGCAACCGGTCGCGCCTGACCAACTTCAACACGTCTTCCGCTGGATAGTGCTTAGACCAGAACCGGAAGATGCCCCGCACGCGCCGCAACGAGGTTTGGTACGGATCGCACCCCTCCTCGCTGGCAAAGCCAATGTGCTTCACCACCACCTCGGGAATAAAACCGATTTCCCAACCCTGTTGCCGGATACGCAAACACAGATCGGTCTCTTCGCTGGTAAGAAAAAATCCCGGATCAAACCCTTCCACCGTCGCGAACACCTCACGGCGGATGAACATGCTGGCGCCGAGCACCCACGCGATCTTTCCCGGTAGCCGTGAGAACTCGCAGCGCACGTGGTGCTGGTCGGGGTAACACGGCGAGGGCCAGCTCTCACCACTCCCATCCGGTTCGGTCACCCGTGTCCCCGCTAACCCCCACTCCGGATGCCGTTCCATCGCTCGGCAAAGCTCCGCCAGGCTGTCCTTGGCCGTCAATGACGCATCCGGGTTGAGCATGAAAACAAACCGGCCATGGCTCGCCGAGAACCCCTGGTTGCAACCCCTGCCGAAGCCAATGTTTTCCTGGTTGGCGAACAACCTTACTCGCCCGTCATACGCACGAACCACCTCAATCGTGCTGTCAGAACTGGCGTTGTCCACCAACAGCACTTCAAACCCCACACCCTGCTGGCGCAGAATCGAATCCAGACACTCGCGAATGCACCGCGACGAGTTGAACGTTACGATAATTATGCTGATGTCTAATCCCATGAATTCCGCGCGGCCCAGGCTGACCCCGCGACGGCGTTGAAACTAGAATTCGGATGGGTGCTTGTCAAACCATGTCCGCGCTGGGAGAGCGCAGCAGCTTTAACCGTACTTTCCCGTAATTACTTCGGTAATTTTCACCCTTGTTGTGCATCAAGCTGCCGTTTATTAATGCCTTAACAAATGAGCGGTGAAACGCCAGTGCCCAGTCCCGAGTCCGTCTCACAAATTGACCTGGGCCTGTTGGCCAGGCCCTCGGGTCCACGTCGTTGGCTCCAGCAGCTCAGCCAGGCCCTGCTCATCGCCGTGCTGGCCTTTGCCGCTTACCTCTTCATTACCCATTTCTTCCTGCAATCGGTTCGCGTCGTCGGAATCAGCATGGACCCTACTCTGCACGATTCGCAGCGCTACCTGCTCAATCGTTGGGTGTTTTACCTGCGCTCCCCGCGGCGGGAAGACATTGTCGTGCTGCGCGACCCGACCGATCAGGGCTTCGCCGTCAAACGCGTCGTGGGCATGCCCGGCGACTCGGTGGATCTCAAAGACGGTTGCATTTACATCAACGGCCACAAGCTCGACGAACCCTACTTGCGCCCCGGCACCCCGACTTTCACCACCCTCGGGCAGAACGAACAATGGTTTCAATGCGCCGCCGACCAATACTTCGTGCTGGGCGATAACCGCAATCGCTCTATTGACAGCCGCGCTTACGGCCCCATCCGCCGCGCCAATATTCTCGGCTTGATTGTTCGCTAGTTCGCACCGTCGGCCGAGCACGGACATTACTGCCTGACATTCTGTCCGCAGCAACGTACTGCCCCTGAAACCGTCAGCCAATCCGATGCGGACAGAAATGTTCGCGCTCCGGAGCTCCCTCGACCTTCACCGATCTTCCGCGCCGCTGATTTTCCCATTGCCTCTCGCCCCGTTTGCGTTAAAGTTTCCCTAACGCCTCCGGCTGCCTTGCCAAAGCGGCTTGGTCCCGGGCACCGGTAGCGTCAGGGCAGTTGCAGTTGCGCGGCGTATGCGAATACTTCTCCAGCAAAAAGAAACTGGCCTTTACTTCAAGGATATCCAGTCCTGGGTTCGTCAAAGTTCCGACGCGATGGATTTCGTCAGCTCCACGGCTGCCATCGACTTTTGCGTCGCCAATAAGCTCCCGGGCATCCAACTCGTGCTCAAGTTCGATGAACAGCAGTACGATATCGTCCTGCCCGTCCGCCCGGAAGAACTCGTTCGCCGAGTTGAGCGTTGATCAGCGCCAATTCATGAAGGGGCGGGGACGACCTCATCTCCGCGACGCCGGGAAATCTATTACGGCTCGCAGCGACGAGGCCGTCCCGTCCTGATGTGACCAGGTTCAAGAATTTACCTTGCTGATTGGTGAACCACTTGACCCGGCGGCGCGCTGACCCTTACGCTGTCAACCATGAGCACGGAACCCTTTGACGGCACGCATTCTTCCCGTATCGCACAGCTAGGCCGCCGTGTGCTGGCCGGTGGCGCATTGGACCGCCCCGAGGCGCATTGGCTGCTGGGCCTTGAAAACAGCGCGGACATCATGGAGCTGCTGAGCTGGGCCAACCGCGTGCGCGAACACTTTAAGGGCAACAAGATTCACCTGTGCTCGATCGTCAATGTCAAAGCCGGCGGTTGTTCCGAGAATTGCCGGTTCTGCTCCCAATCGGCCTCTTACAATACCGAATCGCCACGCTACGGACTGCTCCCCGCCGAACCTGTGCAGACGGCGGCGGCGGAGGCCCGCGAACGAGGTGTGACCGCGCTGGGCCTGGTGGCGGCCTGGCGTGGCATCGAAGAGGGTCCGGTGTTGGATGAAATCTGCCACCGGTTGGAAGAGTTGAAAGCCGCAGGCCAAACGCGGCCGGATGCTTCCCTCGGGCTCATCAGCAATCCGGCGGTCGCCCGGCGCCTGCAAGCTGCGGGCCTGGAATGTTATAACCACAACCTGGAGACCTCGCGCCGGTTTTTTCCACAGGTGTGCACCACCCACTCTTATGACGAGCGCCTGGAAACCATTCGGCATCTGCAAGCAGCCGGCATCAAGATTTGCTCAGGCGGCATTCTCGGCATGGGCGAAACCCGGGAGGACCGGCTGGAGCTGGCCTTGGCGCTGCGCGAAATCGGGGCGAACGTCGTCCCGATCAATATTCTCAACCCTATTCCGGGCACACCGTTTGCCAATCGCAAGCCGCTGCCCCCGCTGGAGATTCTGCAAACCATTGCGGTGTTCCGTCTGCTGCTGCCGCGGCAGGAGATCATGGTCGCCGGCGGCCGGACCGTCAATCTGCGCGACTTGCAACCCTTCATCTTCCTGGCCGGTGCCAGCGCGCTGATGGTCGGCAACTACCTGACCACGTTGAACCAGCCGGTCGAGAAAGATTTGCAAATGCTGCGCGACCTGGGCTTAGACCCGAACTGGGACAAACACGGTTTTAGTGACCAAACAGCGAACGCGGCGCAAGTCTCAACCTGACAACTTGAGAACCTCCTTGCTCGCCTTCGCGCTGCTGTCCGGTCTCGCCCTTTCGAGCCGCGCAGCCGCCCTCCACGAACCGCTCCCCAACATTGTCGTCATTTTGACCGACGACCAAGGCTACGCCGACGTGGGCGTTTTTGGCGCTAAAGGGTTTGCCACACCCAATCTGGACCGACTGGCGTCGCAGGGTTGTGTGTTCCGCAATTTCCATGTGGCGCAGCCCATTTGCTCGGCATCGCGTTGCGCGCTGTTGACCGGCTGTTACCCGAATCGCGTTGGCATCCATGGCGCGCTTTTCCCCGGCTCCAAAATCGGCATCAGCAGCAAGGAAATGACTCTGGCCGAATTAGTGAAGCAGCGAGGCTACGCCACCGCCATTTTCGGCAAGTGGCACCTCGGCGACGCGCCGCAGTTCCTGCCTCTTCACCATGGGTTCGACGAGTATTTCGGCCTGCCGTACTCGAACGATATGTGGCCGAAGCAAGCGGATAAAATCAAACTCCCGGCCAATTCGGCTAAACGCAAGGACGGCTTCCCCGACCTGGTCATGTTCGACGGTGACAAGGTCGTTATCCCGCAAATCACGCACGCCGACCAAAACCAGCTCACGACCTGGTACACCGAACACGCCGTCAGTTTTATCGAACGGCACAAATCTGAGCCGTTCTTCCTGTATCTGGCCCACAACATGCCGCACGTGCCGCTGCACGTCAGTGACAAGTTCCGCGGCAAAACCAAACGCGGCTTGTATGGCGATGTCATTGAAGAAATCGATTGGTCGGTTGGCCAGGTCATGGACGCGCTCCACCGTGCCGGCATCGAGGACCGCACCTGGGTCATCTTCACTTCGGACAATGGGCCGTGGCTCTCTTATGGCGACCACGCCGGCTCGGCCTACCCATTGCGTGAGGGCAAAATGACCAACTGGGAAGGCGGCACTCGCGAGCCCTGCATTATGCGCTGGCCAGGCAAAATTCCCGCCGGCACCGAGAGCTGGCAAATGCTGATGACCATTGACCTGTTCCCAACCATTGCCGATTTAATTGGCGCTCCCCTGCCCCACCATAAGATCGATGGCTTGGATGTCTGGCCCATCATTTCGCACCAATCCAACGCACAGAACCCGCACGAGGCGTACTGGTTTTATTTTGGCGTTAACCAGCTCCAGGCCGTCGTCACGAGCGATGGCCGGTGGAAACTTCAATTGCCTCATACCTACGTCACTCTGGCAGGCAAGCCGGGTGGCCACGGTGGCCAGGCGGTCCCTTATGAACAACGCGAGCTTAAGACCGCCGAGCTCTACGACCTCATCAACGATATCAGCGAGACCAAAGACGTCTCAGCCGCACACCCCGAGCTGGTCCAGCAGTTGCAAGCAGAAGCCGAAAAGGCCCGCGCCGAACTCGGCGACGGCCTGACAAAGCGCAAAGGCGCTGGCACTCGCCAACCCGGCCGCGTCGGCCAACCCAATTCCTGATCCACACTCCCGCTTAGCCTCGCAGATACTTCACCACCGCCTCCGTGCGGGAATGGACATGCAGTTTCTCGTACACCGTGCGCACATAACTTCGCACCGTATCGATGCTGATTTTCATGCGGTCGGCGATTTCCTTATACGCATAACCCTGGGCCAGTTGGTCCAGAAACTCCCGTTCCCCCGGTGTCAGGCGCGACACGGCCGAATCGCCTTCGCCCGGCCGCGAAAAGAATTGCACCAGGCGCCGCGCCAATTGCGGCGTCATCGGTGACCCCCCGTTATACACGTCGCGAATCGCCTCGAGCAATTTGGCCGAAGCGGTGCGCTTGAGTAAGTAGCCGCTGGCGCCCGCTTTGAGTGAATTAAATAGCGAATCGCTGTCCTCGTAAACCGTCAGCATCAGGAACTGCACCGTGGGCAACGCCGTCTTAAGCTGGCGCACGCATTCGACACCGTTGACCCCGGGCAGATTGATATCCATCAGCACCACGTCGGGCGGGCGGCGGGGGATTTCTCTCAGAGCGGACTCACCATCCGGATAATCGCCGGCGAGACGCAGCGCGGGCGCCCGCCGAATTAAAGCGCCAAGACTGGAGCGAATGCCCTCGTCATCTTCTACCAAAGCTACTTTGATCGGCATGTCGTCAGCCAGTCGGGCGCTCACGTCTGGTACATCGCATAAACCCAGTCGCGGCCACAACCGCATGAATGTGCGGCCGAAACGGCCCGGGCTCAAGCATGCGCGGAGGATTTGTGACCCGTTCTTAACCCACTCGTGACGCACGGTCCAAACGCCTATGGCACAGTGCCCCCATCATGAGAACAAATCAGGACGTTTGCCCGGCCAACCAGGACCAGAAACCGCCGGCGCCTTTTCTCGCCGGCCAACCCGGTTGCGGAGTCCATCGCGTTTGGCTGGTGGATGATGATGACGAATTCCGCCGGTTATTGGGGCAACTATTGAACACGGTTCGCGGTATGCGTTGCCCGCGGGGCTTCGCCGCTCCCGAATTGTTGCTCAGTGCGCTCCAGGAAGAGACGCCACCGGAGACAATCCTGCTTGACGTCCACTTGCGCCATCGCAATGGGATTGATTTCATCCGCCCCATCCGAGCGCTGGCACCCGGCACACGCGTGATCATGCTCTCGACTTTCTATGATTCCGAACACGCCAGACGCGCCTTGCACGCGGGCGCCTACCGCTTCCTGGTCAAGACCTCGAGTATTGGCGAAATTGTCCAGCAGATTCTCGAAAACTGAGTGCGCCGGAGCGCGGACTTTAGCTTTAGTCCGCAGCAACATCCGAAAATCACGCCCCATCGGAGCTTGCTGCGGACTAAAGTCCGCGCTCCGGCCGCCTTCACATGCGACTCACAATCGGCGCAACAACCGCCAAGCCCACCACGCCAGGGCGCCGGGCAACAACACCAGCACGCTCATGCCGGCGATAAACAGCAGCGAAGGCGACGACTGCGGCCACTCGGCAACCGCCCGCCACACGTGCAGCACGGAAAGAATCCCAAACAACGCGCCAGTAGTAATCAAATATGCCTTCATAATCCGGCGTACTTTGGAATGTCAGCAGACAGTCTCACTTGAAAATCTCGGCGAAGAACTGTTGCATCGCCGCCCAGGACCGCCGGTCGGCCCGTTCGTTATAGGCCGCGCCTTTGGAATTGTCATTGCCCGCGCCCCAATCCGTAAAGGCATGGACTGCGCCGCCGTAAGCGATTAATTGCCAATCCACCCCCGCGTGGCGCATTTCGGCCTCGAAAGCCTCGACCTCCTTGGGCGGCACATTTGGATCATCGGCGCCATGACACGCCAGGATTTTAGCTTTGATATTCGCCGCATCCTGCGGATTGGGCGTGCTCAGGCCACCGTGAAAGCTGACGACCCCGGCGATATCGGCTCCGCTGCGCGCCAGCTCAAGGACCGTCGTGCCACCGAAACAATAGCCAATCGCGGCAATGCGTTTGCGGTCGGTGAGTTCGTCCGCCGCGAGCACGTCCAGCGCCGCCTGAGCGCGCGCGCGCAACAGCCCCCGGTCATTGCGGAATTTCCCGGCCTGGCCCGCCGCTTCCTGCCGGGTCTTCGGCCGCACGCCTTTGCCATAGATGTCCGCTGCGAATACGTTGTAACCCAGTTTCGCAAGCATTTCAGCGCGTTTGCGCTCATACTCCGTCAGCCCCATCCATTGGTGCACGACCAACACCCCTGGGCGCTTGCCCACGACTGCGTCATCATACACCGACAGCCCTTCTAGCACCGTTTCCCCCTGTTTGTATTCGACCGATTTAAAAACAATTTCCGCAGTAGTGTGCGACATAAACATGAACACAGTCAGTATGGTCAGGAGGTTGCGCATCCCAGGTTCTTACCGCAAAAACCGACGATTTCAAGGCCCATCACCAGCGTATTGGCAGCGTCATGGATTCAGTTGATAGATTGTGAATAACTCGGTCTTAAATCCCCATCCCTTCGTGCCTCATTTTACACAGTGCCGTCACTCCTCGAGTTTTCGAAAACGTATTGTTGTAGGGCGGGTCAACGTTATGGCCCCAAACAGCAATCAGATTCTCCCCTTCGTGAAACAAGGAAGGGTCGAGGATCACGTTGTCGAAGGTCGTGGCATGTCGGTCGGTGTCATTCAAAACCTCGGTGCCGTTGATCCAGACGGTGGCGTCGTCATCGAAGTAGAAGTGAGCCACGGCAGTCGTGACGCCGCCCCAAAGATCGAACACGTGCCGAAACCTGGGATTGGCAGGGGACTCACTGCTCAGGTTGCTGGTATTCCAGATACGGTCTCCGATGGGGGACTTGAACGCATTGGTCCAGCCAGCGGCATCTGAGTCGTCAAAAAACACTGCGGAGTTCCAATCCGCGGCAACGGGCACCGACCCTTTGATCGTGCGCCAGGTCGCATCGGTTCGCAGCAGGTAATCCTGGGCCCTGCAGGCCCCACCGCGCCTGCTTTCCATTCTTTGCACGCTGTCCCCACCTGTCGCGGATCGCGTTCCCATAATGTCCCGATTGCATTGTGGGCATCCTGTTCATCTTGTTAATCCTGTCTATTCTCGTTCGCCCACGGCCGCACCGGTTCAATGCTATATCTTCGACGCCACCTGGTTCGATCTTCCGTCCCTTCTCACTATCACCTTGTCGGCCGTCATTCCAGGTGGGCACGCGTGGCCAGCCCAATCACCGCGTCAAATGCGGGCTTGGGATGGCCCTCGCGGTCGAACAATAGCGGATAGCTGGTGCGCCCTCTTACTGGCCAATTGTTCAACCATGAGTTTCCGTCGGTGACCCCCCAGAAGGTCACGCGCGCGATTTGATGGCGGTGCTTGAGAAACGTGCTGAATAACTCAGCGTACCGCTTAGCCAGGGCCTGCTGCACCGATTCGGGCAGCCCGTTCGTATAAGGATTCAGGTCCTTCGTAAGCTTTGCGTTCAGCGAAGTTTCGGCACTGGGTCCCCGAAAAGCCGCTGGCAGCACATCCACATCGAGTTCCGTGATCATCACTTTCAATCCCTCGTTGGCAAAGGAATCGATCGTCGCGTCGAGTTGTTGGGCCGTCGGCCAGTCCATTTTGTCGTGGCTTTGAACGCCAATACCAGTGATGTGCACGCCGGCGGCTTTCAGAGCTTTGATCAGCCTCAACGCCCCTTCCCGTTTTGGTTCGTTTTCGAGCGAGTAGTCATTGTAGTACAACTGCGCCGCGGGGTCCGCGGCGTGCGCGAATTCGAACGCCTTCTGCACGTAATCCGGGCCAATGATCCGCATCCAATAATTGCTGCGCATCGTGCCGTCTTCATCGAGCGCTTCATTGACCACATCCCAACCCTTAACCCGCCCGCGGTAACGGCCAACCACCGTCGTGATGTGTTCGCGCATCCTGGTCACCAGCGCGTCTCGCGTTAAAAGACTGCCATCCGCGTTGTGAAACACCCAATGCGGCGTTTGAGAATGCCAAATCAGCGTATGCCCAATGATGAACATCCCGTTGCTTTGGCCAAACTCAACATACCGATCGGCGGGCCCAAAATCATAGGTGTCCGGCTGCGGATGCACCAATCCCCATTTCAAAACATTTTCCGGCGTGATACTGTCGAATTGCTTTTTGATCAGTGCCGCCGCGCGCGCATCGCGCCCGGTGAACTGGCTTTCGTTCAGCGCGGCGCCAATCAGGAAGCAATCCTTAAACGCTTCCTTTAAACTGGGGCTCGTTGAACTGGCAGCCTCGCCGGGCAGGCAAACGGACGGGTTTGCGAGCAGCAACGTGGCAAAACTCAAAAGCACGAGAGGAAGTTTCATAATTCAGGCACATTGTGGTTCCGGCATCGCGCCGCTGCGGCGCTTGTCTAAATCGGCGGCCATCTCGATCGTCATACCTTTGTTGAGCTTGTAGATGGCCAGCAGTCCGGTGCAAATCGCGAACAGCACGCCAACAACAATCCCACTGGTGAAGCGGTAGCCGGAAACGGCTTCAGGCGCCGCTGGCTCGTTGGTGTGGTACTGAAACAGCGCCTGCATGATCCACAAAAATGATGCCGAACCGAGCGCCAATCCTGATTTCAAGGTGAACCCGATCGTGGCAAATACCATCCCCGTGAAACGACGCCCGACGGTCCACTCCGAGTAATCCGCCACGTCTGCAAAAATCGCCCAGATCAGCGGAATGGTCGGCGCGTAGCACACCGCAATCACCAGCGTCAGCCATAGCATGCCGCCGACGTTTGTGGGCGAGAGCAAGTAAAACGCGAACGTGCTGAGGGCGGCCAATCCGAAACCCGCGACCGCGATGGCTTTCTTGCCAAAGCGGCGAGACAGTGGGGGCGAAAGCATGATCACCAGGATAGTGGTTGCCGTGCCGGCCATGTTGATGATGCTGTTGAAAACATCCGCCACATTCGAAGCGGCCAGCTCGGCCCGGGTGCCATGAACCACGTACCCGAGCGTATCAACAAGCCCGCCGGAGCCGGCCGCGGTCCTGGTCAGCCCCAGCTTCGCGAGAAAATCGTACATTGCCCCTTTGTCCGCGTAATGGTGGTAGTAATTATATAAGGCGCCACCGCGGAACGAGAGGATGGCAAAATGGACGAGCGTCATCAGCACCATCACGCGCCAGGGCGTGTTTTTGAGCAGGTCCCGCAAATCCCGCCCCGGCGAGGCATTTGTTTCCTTAACTGGCTCGATGCGTTCGCGAGTGGCGGCGAAGGTGATGACGAACAGCATGAGACATAACCCGGCCCAGAGGGTCATGGTCATCCGCCAGCCATACTGCCGGTCATGGCCTTGGGCAAACTTCGCGACCAGCGGCAACGTGCACCCGCCGACAATAAATTGGGCAATGTTGACCGCAATGAACCGATACGAGTTCAATTTCGTGCGCTCGTTCAAGTCGCCCGTCATCACTCCGCCCAGGGCGGAATAGGGCATGTTGTTCATCGAGTAGAGCGTCATCAGTAGCGCATTGGTGACAACCGCATAAGCAATCATCGCGCCCATGCTCCACCCGCGCGGAGTGCTGTAGGCCAGAACCATTACGACCGCCCAGGGCAGCGCCGTCCACAACACCCATGGCCGGAATTTGCCCCACCGTGTTCGCGTGCGGTCGGCCAGCACGCCCATGATCGGGTCGAACATCGCGTCCCATAACCGTGGCGCCAGCAGAATGGCCGCGGCGGCGGAGGCCGACAGCCCAAACACGTCGGTATAGAAATTGAGCTGGAAGAGGATCATCGTCATGAAGACGAAGTTGGCCGCGGCATCGCCGCCGCTGTAGGCGACCTTCTCGAAGACGGAAAGTTTGGAGGTGGTTGCGATGTTCACATCATTTTGCTACTTGCGTAAAATAGGTTCCCTAACTGTTTGATCGTTAAGAGGCCTCCGATTCGGTGGAAGCCCCACGATGTGTGAGCCGCCCTCACCCTAACCCTCTCCCGGGGGGCCCGGGGGGAGAGGGAATCGCCAGCAGACGCACTTGAATGCCCAGGTGCCATCAGGTTACGGTCAGGATGATTTTTTGCAGATCGGCGTCCCGGGAAGAATTGCCCACCATGATCTCGAATTCACCAGGCTCAACTACGTATTCCATGTCGATATCATAGAACGCCAGGGATTCGGCTGTAATGTCAAGTCGCACCGTCTGGGTTTCCCCCGGCTTTAGCCAGACCTTCTTGAACCCTTTCAATTCTTTCACCGGCCGGGTAACGGAACTGACACAATCGCGGATGTACATCTGAACCACTTCCGCGCCGGCGCGCCGGCCAGTGTTGGTCACGTCAACGAGCACTCGACAGGAACCGTCCTTCCGAATCTTGCGGCGGCTCAAGCGAAGGTTCGCAAATGCGAACGTGGTGTAACTCAACCCAAAGCCGAAGGGGAATAGTGGCGAAACGTCGTCCCACAAATAGCCGCGCCGAGCGGAAGGCTTGTGATTATAAAACACCGGCAGGTGACCGGCGGAACGGGGGAAGCTGATGGGCAGTTTGCCGCCGGGGTTGATGTCGCCAAAGAGCGCCTCAGCCACCGCCTGGCCGCATTCCTGTCCCAGATACCAGCATTCCAGAATCGCCGGCACATTGCTGGCGACCTCGCCCAAAGCCAGCGGCCGGCCGTTGAACAAAACCACCACCACAGGCTTGCCCGTTTCCAACATCGCTTTGACGAGTTCATCCTGTCGGCCCGCCAGAGAAAGGTTTGCCCGATCACCCATATGCTGCCGCGACCAGGCTTCGCGCGACGTTTGCTCGTTTTCGCCAATGACCAAAACGATCACGTCGGCCCGGCTGGCGACATCGACGGCTTCGGCGATTTGGCGCCGATCCACTTCCGGTGTGCTGGGAATCACTTCATCCTGCTGCCACGAGCCGCCCACCGTGATCTGGCAACCTCCGGCGTGCAGCACTTTGGCCTTGTCCCCTACTCTGGCCTTGATGCCGTCCAATACAGTTACAAACTTTCTTGGCAGCCCGCTGTATCCCCCGAGGAGCTGCCGATGCGCGTTCGGCCCGATCACGGCAAGTGTTTTCAGCTTCGACAATTCCAACGGCAGAATTTGCTTATCGTTCTTGAGCAAGGTGATCGTCTCGCGTGCGGCCTCGAGCGCCAGTTGCCGGTGCTGTGCACAACCGACGATCCGTTCGGCTTCATCTGGGTCCACATAGGGATCATCGAACAGGCCCATTGCCAACTTCCAAAACAGCATCGGCGCCACCAGGTCGTCCAATTCCTTCTCTTTCAGGACGCCTTCCCGCACCAAATCCGCCAGGTGCAGGTAGCAATCTGGCTCAGGTAATTCGATGTTTACTCCCGCACGAACTGCGAGCCGGCAGGCCTCCTTCTTATCCCTTGCGACGAAATGGCCGTGCGTGTCCGGGCGGTAGCTGAGTTCCCAAATCGCGTAATAATCGGAAACAAGAAAGCCTTCAAAACCCCATTCCTTGCGCAGGATGTCTCGCAGCAACCATCGGTTCCCATGTGACGGCACCCCATCAATTTCGTTGTAAGAGGGCATCACGCTGATCGCGCCGGATTTCTCAAGCACCCGCTTGAACGTGGATAAGAACGTCTCGCGCAATACCCTCTCAGACACGTTGGCCGGGGCGCAATTCATGCCCGACTCGGGTTGCCCGTGCGCGGCGAAATGCTTGAGGGTGGCAATGACCCGGCGTTTGTCGCTGAACGAGCGATCGCTTTGAAAACCGTGAACGGCCGCGGCGCCGAGTTCGCTTACCAGGTACGGGTCTTCGCCATACGTTTCCTCGACCCTTCCCCACCTCGGGTCGCGCGCGACATCGACCACCGGCGTCAGTGCCTGATGCGTTCCGCGTGCGCGTGCCTCCCGGGCGGTCATCTCGAACAAGGCCTCCACCAGTTTCGGATTAAAAGTCGCTCCCAGGCCGATAGGTTGCGGAAAGCTCGTGCCATCGCGCGCCGCATGCCCGTGCAGGCATTCTTCATGGAAAATGACGGGAATGCCCAGTCGGCTTTCCTCGATAAAAAACTTTTGAATGGCGTTGGTCAGCTCGGCCATGCCTCTGGGAGTCTGGCCACGCCAAGGCTCACCCGGCGGGCTGCCGGCGTCACTGGGCCGCCCCACCTGCCCTAAACCCTGTTCGGATTTAAATGCGCGGCGCGCTTTCTCGAGGTCAAACTTGCCGTCTGGACTCAGCAGCTTTTCCGACTTTTGCTGCCACAGGCACACCATTTGCGCCGCCTTTTCTTCCAAGGTCATGCGCGCGAGCAAATCGGCGACGCGTTTCTCGACGGGCCGTCGAGGGTCTTTGTAGGGAACAATGCCGTGCGGCTTCCGTTTTGCCGCGCCGGCACGCCTGAAAGCGCGGTTTCCAATTAATGCGGTGTGCCCAATCGGGGAACGCGTCTTCCGCACACCTGCCACACCTTCGCTACTCATGAGTCTTGGAACGGATGAACGTTAACTTCGGGCACGCAACTGGTGCCGAGTGTGACAGCGTCCGCAAATTAATCAAACTTTCCCCACCGCGACGCAAACCAGAGCGGCAATTTGCAGGCGACAGTTGGGCTGTTCGCTGAACAAGCTTGGCGACGAGCCCCGCCCCTGTTACAACACCTCTCGCTATGTTTACGAGAGGCTTTCTTCTGGTTGGAATGGCTTGCGCTTGCACCTGGATCGCTGCCGCGGGATCGGCTCCACCCCTGCCGCCGATCAACAGCTACCAGGGCAAGGGGCTCCGCGCCGGGTATCTGCGTTGCGAACACCTCGTCCAGCCGCTGGGCCTGGAAGAACCGGCGCCGCGCCTGAGCTGGATCGTGGAATCCGGCGAGCGCGGCCAACGCCAAACCGCCTATCGCATTCTGGTGGCCAGCAGCGCGGACTTGCTCGACCTGGGCTTCGCCGATCTCTGGGACTCAACGCTGGTGCCCAAGGACGACACCATCGATGTGGTGTATCAAGGCAAACCGCTGAAATCTCATCAGCGCTGCTATTGGAAGGTGAAGGTCTGGGACAAAGACGGCCGGGAATCGCAATGGAGCGAGCCGGCGATGTGGTCGATGGGCCTGCTCAAAGCGGAGGATTGGAAAGCCGACTGGATCGGGTATGACAAGCCGCGGGAAAAAATGCGCAAAGAACCCGCCGCACATGCGATGTTTCTTCCACCAACGGCGTATTTTCGCACCCAATTTCGCGTTGAAAAACCCGTGACCCACGCGACCCTCTACGCCACTGCCTTAGGTTTGGCCGAACTCCATCTGAACGGCAAGCGCATCTGTGATGATTTCTTCACACCGGGTTGGACGGACTACAGCAAGCGCGTGTATTACCGCGCCTATGACGTCACCGGCCTGGTGCAGCATGGCGATAACGCGCTGGGCGCGATCCTCGCCGATGGCTGGTTCAGCGGGTATGTCGGTTACGGGCATAGACGCGATTTATATGGCAAGAATCCGAGGCTAAAGGCGCAAATGCACCTCGAATTTGCGGACGGCTCGACAACGGAAATCGCGACCGATCCCAACTGGAAAGCAACCACCGGCCCAATCCAGGAGGCTGATTTCCTGCAGGGCGAGAATTACGATGCGCGTCAGGAACTGGATAACTGGGACCAGCCAACCTGTGACGATTCGGCCTGGGAGTTTGTCAATGTGGGCACAGATGAAGTTCACCCGTTGCTCCAACCGCACCCCGGCCCACCGGTTCGGGAAATACAGGAGTTTCGGCCCCAGTCGATCACCGAACCTACCCCCGGCGTTTATGTGCTGAACCTCGGCCAGAATTTTGCCGGAGTCGCGCGCCTGAAAGTCCGCGGCGACACCGGGCAGAAGATCACGCTGCGCTTCGCCGAACGGCTGAATCCTGATGGCACTATTTACACAAAGAATCTCCGGGCTGCCCGGGCGACGGATGTTTATATCTGCAAAGGCAGCGGCGTTGAAACCTGGGAGCCTCGCTTCACCTTTCACGGCTTTCAATACGTCGAGATCACTGGGTTGAGGCACAAACCGGCACGCGACACCGTTATCGGCATCGCCCTCAGCAGCGACACGCCCATTGCCGCGGAGTTCGCCTGCTCGGACCCGATGCTCAACCAACTCCGAAACAATATTTATTGGACCCAGCGCGCGAACTTCATCGATATCCCGACCGATTGTCCGCAACGGGACGAGCGGCTTGGCTGGACCGGTGATGCCCAGGTGTATGTCCGCGCGGCGTCATTGCAAACCGATGTGCAGGCCTTCTTCACTAAATGGCTGGTCGATTTGGATGAGGACGGCCAACGCGCCGATGGCCAATTTCCCTGCGTGGCGCCGGTTAAGGTGGCCAATGACGACGGCGGCCCGGCCTGGGCCGACGCCGGCGTCATCTGTCCCTGGACAATCTATTCGGTTTATGGCGACGAGCGGGAACTTGCGAAGCACTACGACGCGATGGCGCGGTTTATCGAGTTTTGCCGTAACCGCAGCACACCCGCGATGCTGCCCCCGGCCAAGTATCATTGCTTTGGCGACTGGCTCAACATCCAGGCCGACACGCCAAAAGACATCATCTATACCGCGTATTTCGCCTACAGCACCAGGCTCACTGCGCAAGCCGCCGAGGTGCTCGGCAAGACTCAGGACGCGGCCAAATATAACGCGCTCTTCGATAAAATTCGCGCCGCCTTTAACCACGCCTACGTCGCCGAGGACGGGCGGATTAAAGGCAACACTCAAACCTGTTATGTGCTGGCGCTGGCGTTCGATTTGGTGGAAGGCGAAAAAGCCAAGCAAGCGGCGCAATATCTCGTTGAGGACATCAAGAACCGCGGTTGGCATCTATCGACAGGGTTTATCGGCACCAAGGATTTGATGTTGGTGCTGTCCAAGATCGGACGAACGGATGTCGCGTATCGATTGCTGCACAACGACACGTTTCCTTCCTGGGGGTTCTCGATTCGGCAGGGAGCGACGAGCATTTGGGAACGTTGGGATGGCTGGACACCGGAGAAGGGATTTCAGGACCCCGGGATGAATTCGTTCGCCCACTACTCCTTCGGCGCGGTCTATCAATGGATGGTGGACAACATCGGCGGCATTTTGCGTACGGCGCCGGGTTATAAATCGCTGCTGATTGCGCCGCAATTGGACGACAAGCTCACCTTCGCCAATGTTTCGTATCGCAGCAATCGCGGTCTGATCGCTTCAGATTGGAAACGGGATGGGGGCAAGACTCGCTTCCACATTACGATTCCCGCCAATACGACTGCGCTGGTGGCCCTGCCCGCTACTTCCGCGGCCGATATCACCGAAAGCGGCCGCGCGCTGGCAAAAGCTGAAGGGGTGAAGCTGGTGCGGATGGAAGGGGCCACCGCACTCCTGGCGCTCGGGTCGGGGGAGTATTCCTTTAAGGTAGCGCGGTAGTGAGTTTTGATGGTTGAAGAACGGGAAACCTTAACGCAAAGGCGCAAAGACGCGGAGACGCGAAGGATTTATTTATTCCCTTTGCCTTTGCGTCTTTGCGCCTTTGCGTGGGGTTTCTATCAACCTCAACCATCAACTTTCCCCTTCAACCCACAGCCGCTTCCGCCTCCTGCCGGTAAAACAACACCAGCGCCACCACCGCGCCGGTCTCACTCGGGAAGCTGCACACACAACTGCGGCACAGTTTGGCCTGGACGCGCTGCATCACATCGGGTTCGCGGATGACCATTGCTCGCCAGGCGACATCGGAGATTTCGCCGTTCGCCTTGAGCAATTGGTTGGGATGACAATTAAAAATGACGTCGCGCGGGGTGCTGCGCCGGATGGTTTCCAACTCTTCGCCCGTGATCGCCTCGAGCATCGCCACCACTCGCGCTGATTCCCACACTGAGCGACCATCACCGGTCGTAAAAACAAAAATCTGCTCCAGGTCTGACAAAGGAAATCCCGAGTAAAACCTTTGCGCTAAGAGCGATTCTCGCGGGTGCGGTTTTTGGACTTTCGGCGGCTGAGCCACCGCCTCAGGCGGTTCCTGGGCCGCTGCGGGCGCTTCGACTTCCGCGCCTTGACAGAGCGCCGAGCGGCACGGTTCGACCACCGCAGTATCGAACCTGGATGTTTCCATCGTCTCTACAGCCACGGGCTCGACGGTTTCTTGGGCCTCCAGCTCGGTCTGAGCTTCCGCGACCCCGACAGAACCTTTAGGCTCATCCGTCCACAGTGCGGCCTGTTCGCTTCGTTCTAATATGGCGGGCGCTGCCGCCACCAGTTCCGGGGCTCCAGACCCTGCAGGTTCAGGCACGCACGAAATCTCGCGATCATTCGGAGCAATTTCCGGAGCCGACTCGGAGCTGGTTTCAAGCAGAGGCTCCGCACGGACGTCCTTTTTAGTGGTCTCGCTGGTCAGGCCGGCGCCTTCGGTTGCGGCCTCGATTCGTTCGGATCGAGCCAGCGGTGAGAAACCTCTGCTGGTCGCAGCGCTGCCTTCGGCCACTTTTGTTACCCCTTCAATCTCGTAAAGCGGCACCCAATTGGACAAGCCTTCGTGCCATGCCCAGTAATCAGACACTTGAATTCGTTTCGCCGTCAATCGTTCATTGATTTGGTCCAGTGTAAAAGGCCCTTCTCGTTCACCACCAGGCCGCGCCAAATGCACCTGCAATGCATCACTCATATGGGAATCCCCTTGGTCGAAGGCTGTAGGCCGCCCTGGGGCTGGCCCACAGCCGTGCTCCGTAATGTTGCCATACTGCAAATACCTGCTGGCAGAAGCAGTTTCCGGGCCGGAAAGATGCGCTTTCACAAATTAAAGGTTGACAAACCCCAGTATTATTGTCGTGAATTGGGTTACAGCAACACGACTTATGACAAAGCCTGGTCCCGCAAAAAGGGAAGCCAATACCAATAACGCTTTGCGCGGCGCGACCGCCAAGGCATTGGCGGCCGAGAAAGCCGCCCGACTTGAAAAGGAAAAGGCGCGCGCAGCCAAAAAGAAGTTCAAAGTGGCGCGCAAGCTCTTTAAACAAGCAAGGAGAGCCGCCAAACAAGCGACAAAGCGTGCACGGCGCGCACAAAAGGAGCTGAAAGCGTGCGTGGACAAAGCGGCGAAGACCAAACGGCCGACGAAGCGGCCGCGAGTGAGAAAGCCTGCCGCGAAACCGAAGGCCATTGCGCCCGCGCCGAGCGCCCCTGCACCCCGCAAACCGATGCCGCTGCCGAACCCGCCCAAGACTAAAACACGGCCAGTGCCTGCGCCGGCAAAGATCCCACAGGCTGCCGCGGTGAACACACCCGAATCTGTCCCGCCGCAACCGCCGGAAATCCCACGGCCCGAACCGCTGAAGCCCCGCGACGGATCGGGAGCGGCGTAGCCCTGAGCCATGATTCGTGTTCAGAGTTTGTCGAAGCGTTTCGGCGAGGTGCGCGCAGTCGATTGCATCTCCTTCGAGGTTCTGCCCGGCGAGCTGTTTGGATTTCTGGGGCCAAATGGGGCCGGCAAGACCACGACGATCTCGATGGTGTCCGGCCTGCTCCGCCCCGACGAGGGCACCATCACGATTGGCGAACTCAATTTGTGGGAACGCCCGCGCGACGCCAAACGATTGCTCGGACTGGTTCCACAGGAAGTTGCCCTCTATGAAGAGTTCAACGCGCGGGAGAATCTGTTTTTCTGGGGCGGGTTATACGGTCTGTCACGGTCGGAGTTGAAACGTAACGTCGAGGAGATTCTAACTCGAGTGGGCCTGGCCGACCGCGCGCGCGAACCGGTAGCGCGTTTTTCTGGCGGGATGAAACGCCGGCTCAACCTGGCAATTGGGCTGGTGCATCGGCCTAAAGTGTTGCTGCTGGACGAGCCGACCGTGGGGATCGATCCGCAAGGCCGGAACGCGATCCTGGAAATCATCCGCGCGATTGCGCGCGAGGGCACCACCATCCTGTTCACCACTCATCACCTCGAGGAGGCGGAAAAGCTTTGCGACCGCATCGCCATCATGGACCACGGCAAAATCCTGCAGACCGGCTCAGTCCGGGAGTTGGCTCGCATCGTGGGCGATCGCGATGTGCTCACGCTGCGCGGCAAGTTTTCCGCCAGCCAGCTTCAGCAATGCCTCGAGGGCGAGCCGGTGTCGCTGTTAAGCCTCCACGACGGCCTGGCGTCCGTGAACCTCCTCGGCGAGCGGTACGGTTTGGCTGGCCTGGTTACCAAACTCAGCCAAAGCGGTGTTGAACTGGCTGATCTATCGGTGCAGAAGCCGACGCTGGAAAGTGTGTTTCTCAAGCTGACCGGACGGGAGCTGCGCGATTGAAAACAATTCTCAAATTGCTGCTCAATGATCTCAAGCGCGACGCCAAAGGTCCGTGGGCCATGCTGCTCTTCGTCACACTACCGCTGGCACTCTCGCTCCTGATCGCCTCGGTGTTTGGCGGGTCCGCCGGCACTGGACCGGCTCCGACACTTCACGTCGCCTTGCTCGATCAGGATAAGGATATGCTGACGGGTATGCTGCGCTCACTGCCTACCCAAGGCGCTGCCGCGAAGAGACTGCGATTGCATTTCGTCGAAACGAGAGAAGAAGGTTTGCGGCTGCTCGAACAGGATCAGGTCTCGGCTTTGGTCGTGCTGCCGACAAATCTCACCGTAGGTCTGCTGGACGGCCGCACCAACTCTCTCGAATTGTATGAGAATCCCGCGCAGCAGATTTTGCCGCGGATCGTGCGCGAGGGCGTCTCGCTGCTGGCCTTGGGACTTTCGGGAGCGGCCGAGGTGTTGGGCGAACCCCTCCGCCAGGCCCGCCGGATTATGCAGAAGGACGAGTTCCCTGCCGAGGGCGCCGTCAGCAGTGTGGCCGCCGACTCGGTCCGGACGCTGGGCAATTTGCGCAGCTACCTTTTTCCGCCCCTGATAAAATTCGAAACCGTTGCGGCTGCCGATTTTAAACCGCTGCTCACCAATCAACCCGCGATGGTCACGCCATGAGCGACCTGCTGCTCATTCTGCTGCCGGGCGCGATGTACTTTTGGGTTTTATTCGCCGGCCAGGCTCCGTTGCAGGAAATTCTGCAGGAACAGGAGAGCCGTGTTTTGCCCCGGCTGCTGGCCTGCCCGCTGACCACAAGCCAGTATCTGGCGGCGAAGATGCTGCGCTCATTTGTCATCTGCGCCGTGGCGATAGGTTTATTGATTGTGGCTAGCAGGCTGTTGTTCGGCTTGCATTGGGGCAATCCATGGAAACTGGTGGTGGTGGTGACGGTGTGGGCCGGGTCGATGACGGGCCTGTTATCCTGCATCTACGCGGCGACGCGCACTCGCGAGCAGGCCAACGTGGCTGCGCCATTGGTATTGATGTTCCTGGCGATGCTCGGCGGCAGCATGTTTCCCTACGAAAACCTTCCGCCCTTTCTTCAACTCCTGGGCCAATATACCCCCAATCGCTGGGCGGTGCTGGCCATGCGCGGCGTTGTTAATGCCCGGCCGCTGGCGGATATCTGCCGGCCCGTGGCGCTGCTCCTCGGCGTTGCCATCCTGGGCAGCACCGCAGCTTTCCTGCTCTTCCGGCGGCGCCTCGGAGGAGCGCGCAAATGATTTTCCTGCGCATTTTGTTCGGTGACTTGCGGCGGGTGGCGAAAGACCGCTGGGCCTTGGTTTGGCTTTTCATCATGCCGCTGGTTATGGCTTATGTATTCGGCAGCGCCATGCGCGGCGGTGGTCCGCAAGCTACTTGGATTCCGGTGATCGATCTTAATTGCCACCCACTTTCGGCGTTGTTCATCGAGCAACTACGCACGGAAGGTTATTACATTGAGGTCAAACCTGCCGCCGACCAGCTAGAGTTGAAGGCCAAATGGCCCTACGGAATTGTCATCCCGGCAAATTTCGGTGAGGACATTCTTCAAGGTCACCAGGTCAGCATTCCACTGGTGAAAGGCAGTGCTGCGCCGGAAAAAATTCTCGAAGTCCAATCGCGACTTTTGCATGCAATCGTTCGCTTCACGAAAGGGTTGGCCCTGGCCGATGTGAGCCATCATGCGTGGGACTCCTCCTCGGAGATGAAGCTGAAAGCCGCGTTGAGCCGTCCGCAACTATTGGCAGTAGCACAGCGCAGTTATCACACGCTGCGACCGCCGCCGAGCGGCTTTTCGCAGAGCCTGCCGGGCATGCTCGTGATGTTCGTTGTTCAGATGGTGCTCACGTACGGCGGGGTTTCGCTGGTGACGGATCGGCTGGGCGGCCAATTACGTCGCGTGCTGGCGGCCCCCGTCGGCCCGTTGGAGGCCTATAGCAGCAAGGTCCTGGCTCGCATGGTCCTGGGTTTTCTGCAGGCCTTGGTGTTGCTGGCCGCGGGTGCGGTGTTGTTTAAGTTGCCACTGGGGGATCATCCGGTTTTCCTGCTGCCGGTGGTGCTGTGTCTGGCAGCGGTTGCCGGAAGTATGAGCCTGGTCGCGGGCGTGCTCTGCCGCACCGAAAAGCAGGTGATTCTGGTGGCGATTTTCGGCACGATGGCCCTGTCGGCGCTCGGCGGCTGCTGGTGGCCGATTGAAATCGTTCCCGACGCCTTCAAAACCATGGCCCATTGTATCCCGACCTACTGGGCCATTCACGGGTTGCAGAGTGTGCTGTATTTCGGGCGCGGGCCAGAGGTGCTCACGCAGGAATGCCCGGTCCTGTTGGGATTCGCCGCTCTGTTCGGGCTGGCTGCGCTAGCCAGGGCGCGCGCGCGGTAACCGCGCTCCCTCGTTACGGCTTGGCCTGTTCACGAGCCCGCTCTGAACAATCCCAACTCGGACAATGCAGCGCACACCGGGGCCTGAACGATCCTGAAGCGGACCTTCTCGGTAGTCACCGGCTGGCACCTGATCAGGCGGCAGTTGCCAATGCTGGTACCTTGCGCAAATTCGGCCCACTGCCCCGCCTGCCATTGGTCCAGGGCAAACGCATCAATCCTTTGACCTAATGGCAAGTACTCACGCAGGCGAACGACGTTAAACGTCACCGGTCTGCCAAACGTCAGAACGACTTCCGCATTAGTGACCGCGTCATCAGTTGCCCAATAGGTGTCGCGATTTCCATCGAAAAGGTTCCTGACGGAAAAGCGACGTTCGTTGCCTCGCACATTCGATGCCGCCACCCTCGCTTTGCGCGCGAGGTCCTGCGCAAACGTGCGGTCCAGGATTTCTCGGAACCCGCGTAGTGCGGCAACATCATTGGGATGGATTTGCCCGTTGCGGTCCGGCGGGATATTCAACAACAGGCACGCGCCGCGCCCAATCGAATCGTAATAAAGCTCGGTCAATTGCTGCGGCGTTTTGACCCGCTCGTTCTCGGCCGGATGATAAAACCACCCCGGCCGGATGGAGACATCGCACTCGGCGGGCATCCAACGCAAGCCGGACGTCGGGATTGGCGGGCGCAGACCGTGGAAAAGTTGGTCACCCGGCGCATCGCCCGGGCACCAACCGCTCGGGTCCACCGTCTCCCAGCACGGCTCGCCGGCCTTGCCGGCCTCGTTGCCGACCCAGCGAATGTCCGGGCCCGCATCGCTGAACATCACGGCCTTGGGCTGAAGCTCGCGCACGATTTGCCAGGTGTGACTCCAATCGTAATATGTGTGATTATCGATGTGCCGGGTCTCGCGAGCGCCACCGTAATAGCCGCTGCCGCCATTGGCGCCATCGAACCACACCTCCGCAATGGGGCCGTAGTGAGTCAGCAACTCTCGAAGTTGATTCCGATAATAAATGATATAGGCGGGGGTGCCATACGCGGCGTTGTTGCGGTCCCATGGGGAGAGATACACGCCAAACTTGAGCCCGTGCTTGCGGCAGGCGCGCGCAACGGCCCCAACCACATCACCTTTGCCGTGTTCCCAGGGCGAATTCTTAATGGAATGCTGAGTGTAGGCCGATGGCCACAGGCAGAAGCCGTCGTGATGCTTGCACGTCAGCACCAAACCCTTCATTCCTGCCATCCGCGCCGTCGCGACGATCTGCTCGGCGTCGAAATTCGTCGGCTGAAACACGCTGTCGCTCTCGTCCCCTTCGCCCCATTCGCGGTCGGTAAACGTGTTCACGGTAAAATGCAGGAACCCGTAAAACTCGTTCGTCTCCCGGATTAATTGTCCCTCGGTCGGTACAGGGCCATAAGGCGCGGGTGGTTGGACGGCCGGCGCGGTTGTAGTTAGGAATCCCAGGGCGACCAGAGCCATCGAGTGGCATTTCGGAATCATCGTGAGTCCTTTTAGCGTAGGCATGCTCCGCAGCCCAGCTTTTTCGAGCAATCGCCCCTACTGTCACGCCGCCACCGGCGCGTCCGAAAAGTGCTCTCGCCGTGGGTCGGTAGCCGCAATGACCGCGCTTACCGAACTCTGGTTGAACCCTTTGAACCCGCCATGCCGTTGCAGGTTTTCCAGGTGGCTGCCCAGCGCGCCTTCTGCGAGGAACTTTTCGCCTTGTTCCGGCGTGATTAGCCCGGCGCGCAACAACCGTTCGATGCGCTCACGCCGCACCGGCCAGCGTTCGCCTTCGGTAAAGGCCTGGCGCAGAAACTCAAAATTGGAGAACGGCTTCATCATGTTGACACCCGCGCGCTGGAGCTGTTCGCTTAAGCGCTCGAAATCAAACCGCGCTTCCAGGTGGTGCATCCCCGCTTCCAGAAAACTCTCCCCGTGCAGCCCCACCCACAGTCCCACCGTCCCCAGCCGCGTCGCTGGCGGCAGCGGCGTAGTCGAAAAGTCCACTTGTGTTTCCTCCGGCATTAAATCGACGTCGGCAAAAACGACGATACCGGTCATCGGTTGTTCCATGATTTGCGCGCCCCACCCAGCCTGTGCGCCCGCGTAGTACCGCTCCCGTTTGCGAAATCCCAAGCGGAGCAGGAACTCGACCAAATCAACAAAATGCGCCCGCGAACAGCGGAACGTATGGTGGTCGTGGTTGCCCCAGCCCAGCCCAAGCTGGTCTTGCCGGCGCTTTTGGATTTGCCCCGCTCGGTTCCGGTCTTGCCAATATGCCCGTTCCGCCTCGAAGAAAAACTGGCAGGCTAAATCGCGCCCCACCAGGCCCAACACTCGCTCGAGCATCTGGTTGGCCACGCGAAATCCGTCCTGTTCGTGTTCGAACCTGCGAGGCCGGATCTGCCATAGTTCCCGCGCTTTCACGATGGCCGCCATTCCCCCGGGCGCGAGCGGCGCGGGCGCAAAGCCGCGGTAGGCGCGGCGTTCGACGGCTTCCAGTTGCGTCCCGTGCTCCCGCCACGCTATCACGCGCCGGAGTCTTGAACCCGGCTCTCCTTCCGGTTCCACCTGAAGATCGTTTCGCGCGATGAAATCCGCCACAAACTCCGGTTTCAATGCCACGCTCGACGGCACGGGCCCGCGGCCCGCGCGCACCAGCACCCGCGGCAGAGTCGCCTGCGGATGCTCATAAACGAGGTCGGCGCTGTCCATGCCCGGCACGCGCTGCAGGCCGGCATTGAGCAGCGCCGGCTCCTCTTCGGGTGTGACAACCAGGTGATCCGTCCATTCAAAGAAATCGGTGCCGGCCTCGTCGCGCATGCGGTCGGCCAGGCGCGCGGCGAACGCGTTGGCTTCGAGGAAATCCCCAATGTATTGCCGCAAGAGGGCCTCAGCCCTATCGGCCAGCGGCCAATCAAACGAAGGCGCATCCGCATTCGAACCGCCTCCCGGAGCAGTTGCTCGCGCACCAGATTCCGGCAAATCGGTTGGGGTAAGGTTGTTCATAAACACACAATAGCCTCTGCCTGCCGCCAGGCAAAGCGGAGAGATGGCGCAAGCACCGGCGCGCGAACTTTACTCCGCAGCAAGCAGAAACCTTCAAACGCGCTGCGGCCTTGTTCAGCTCACTGTCCGTTCGATGCTTGCTGCGGACTAAAGTCCGCGCGCCGGTCCTCTTCACGAACTGGCGCTGGTATATCTTTTCAAGCTGGCCCGCCAACCCCATTCCGAGATCGCAAAGCACACCAGGCTCATCCCGAGCAGCAGCAACACCGGTTCGGGCCGTGTCAACTTGTGCACCAGCACGCGCACCGGCACATTCGATACTAGCAGCATCGGCAGCGCGAACGTGAAGAGCGCCTTGAACAACCCGTGAAACGCCTCGTCGGGCATTCGCGCAATCTGAAACAGGTTGTAGTAGCCCCAGACAATCCCCTGCGCACGAACGGTCCAGAAGCTGATGCTCGCCAGCAGGAACATCAGCGAATAATGAATCGCGATGCCCGCGACGCACAACGCGAAGAAGCTCAGGGCCTCAATTACCGTAGGGACAAAATGCATCTGGTGCGCCGCATAACCCATCACCCCCAGCGCTGAAAGCGCGTTCACAAACGCTCCCAGGTCCACCTGCCGCAACGACAGCACGAAGCGCGTGTTGACCGGCAATAACAGCAGGAAATCCAGTTTCCCCGTCCGCACCAGTTCGGATAAGTTCGTGCAGTTGATCAGAAAGAATGCCTGGAACATCTGCTGAATGAAATGGCTCGCGCCGACCAGCATTACCACCTGCCATTTGGTCCAGGTCCCAATCGAGTTGGTGTGCAGGTACAGCACCCCGATAAAGCAAAGCTGCAGTCCGAACCACAGCATTTCCACCACAATCCAGAGCAGGAAATTGCTCTTAAACGACATCTCCCGGGAGACGGAGTTTTTCCACAAAGCAGAGTAAATTCGCAAGTAACGCATCGCGCTCATGGCTCAGCCTCCTGCCGCCGAATACTTGCGCAGCCCCCGCCACCACATCAGCCGCGCCAAGCCGAAACTGAGCGCGACCCATCCAACCTGCGCCAATAAGCCCTGGACCAGCGCCGGTCCCGTCACCTTGCCCATATACAAACTGACGGGGAAATAGAGCTGATACGGAAAAGGCGTGAAGGCGAGCACCTGTTGGATGCCGGGAGGCAGAATATCCAACGGAAACATGTGACCACTGGCGATGTACTCGAAGGCAAACAGAATGAAAATGAACGTCGAAACTTCCAGCACCCAAAAGGCCAGCATCGCCATCGTGTAAGACATGAAGAACTGCAAGAGCGCTGTCAGCACCGTCGAGAAAATAAACAAGCCGAACCTGCCCCAGCTCGCGGGCAGGATGAAATACTGGTGCAGGCACAGCGTAAAAACCGCCAGGGGAATGGCCGCCACTCCCACGTACGTTACCCGCCCGGAGAGGAACAGGCTGAGCCGATACATGACGTAATCGATCGGCTTGAGGAGGAATTGGCTGATGTTGCCGTCTTTGATGTCCGCGGCGATTTGCCAGTCGTCCTCGTTCACCGCTGTCAATGCATCGACCAGCATGGTCAGCAGGTAATACGAAATCATCTGACTCAGGGTGTAGCTCCCCACGACTGCTCCCTTGCCCTGGCCCTTATAAATCGTGGTCCATAGGTACAGAATGGCAATGAGCGGCACCAGGCCAAACACCGTTCGTGCCAGAAAATTGAACCGGTACGTGAGATTGTTTTGAATGCCCACGCCCAGCACGTGCCAGTACTTCTTCAACGCGCCGTATCCTCGCCCGCAGCGCCCTTCGTGGCAAGCCTCGGCGAACGCAGTTCGGTGCAGGCCAGGTTCCAGGATGCCAGTGCTGCGCCATACTAACATGTCTAACTTCCTTCCAAACTTTGTCGCAAACTTTGTCGCAAGCTTAGCTTTGTCGAACCGCCGCCAACTTCCGCGAAAGCGTGCGATTGAGATTTGTGTTCCTTGCTGCAATATTCCCCGCGTGGTCCAAATAACACAAGCGGGCCGGAAACTGATCCTGGAGGTTGAAGGCTGGGATAAGCTGTGGGCATTCAAGAGCCGGTTGGAAGTTCCTCAGGAAAATATTCGCTCCGTTCGAGCTGACCCAGAGGTCGCCAAGGGGCTGTGGAAAGGAATCCGCGCACCCGGAACGCATCTGCCGGGGGTTATTATCGCGGGAACGTATTATCAACACGGCCAACGCATCTTCTGGGACGTCAAGGACCCTGAAAAAGCGATCGTGATAGAACTCTCCGACGAGCGCTATAACGAACTGATCGTGGAAGTTGAAGAGCCAGCACGCACCGTGCGGGAAATTCAGGCGATGATTTCGCGCGACCGGTGACCTCAGCACCAACGGACCCACGCTCGACCCGGCAGGCTGGCTTTCCCCATCCGTTTCTGCCATCGTCCTGGGCATGAAACCGTCGCCGTTGCTGTTGGCGCTGCTGCTTGGGTTGCCCGGGTGTTCCCCCCAATCCTCGATTCCGCAGGGCGTGCAGGTCTATTTCTCTCCGAACGGCGGAGCGACCGACGCGGTGGTCAACGCCCTCGATCAGGCGACCAACCTGGTCCTGGTCCAGGCCTACAGTTTCACCTCCGCCCCAATCGCCAGGGCCCTCGTGGACGCCCATCGCCGCGGCGTGCGCGTCCAGGTCATCCTCGATAAGAGCCAGCGAACCGAAAAATATTCCGAAGCCGATTTCCTGCTCCACAATGACATCCCGACGTTCATCGACGCGCAGCATGCCATTGCCCACAACAAAATTATAATTCTGGACAATTATGTTGTGCTGACCGGTTCCTTCAATTTCACCCGAGCCGCCGAGGAACATAACGCCGAAAATCTCCTGGTTATCAATGATCCGGCGCTGGCCCGGCGCTACACGCAAAATTGGCACGACCATGAGTCTCATTCCGAGCCTTACGACCGGCCAGCGCTTCGAACCACCGAAAATCGGCACAGTATCCGCCGATAATTTCCCGGAGCGCGGACTTTTAGTCCGCAGCAACGCCCTAACACCAGGCGCGCTGCATATTTTCGAGGCGGTCCTCACATTCGGTGCCTTGCTGCGGACAGCAATGTCCGCGCTCCGTTTCTGCTGTCGCTGCCCCATCCCGGTTTCGCGCGATTCCTGAAACTTTCTGCCGGGCTATTGTGTTTGTTCGTCAAGGGCCATAACGGCCTTGATGACCTAAAACCTAAAAAATGAATTGGAGCCTGATATGACACGCATAATGCCCTTCGCAGTCGGTACCGCCCTGCTCTCTCTGGCCCTGACCTTCAACGGCCGCGCCGGGGGCCTGCCGGCCGGCCAGGTGGACTTCGGCACCTTTACGCCGCCCTCCGGCGGCGCTCAATTCGTCGAGGTTAACCTCACCAGCAATCTGATTTCGCTTGCAGCCAAGCTCGTCGAAAAACAAGAGCCCGATGTCGCTCAACTGCTCAATGGCCTGCAGATGGTCAGCGTCCACGTCATTGGTTTGACGGATGAGAATCGGGACGACATCAAAGACCGGATGGAGAAAACGCGTAAAGAACTGCTCACCAAAGGGTGGGATCGGATCGTCGCCGCCCGGCAGGAAGGCAAAGATGTCGGCATCTACTTAAAGACGCAGAACAAGGATACCGTGCAGGGGCTGGTGGTGACGGTTCTAGATGGCAACGAGCACGCCGTGTTCATCAATATCGTTGGCGATATTAAACCCGAAAAACTCGCGCTTTTGGGCGAACGCTTGCATATCGACCCGCTCAAGAACCTGCCTAAGCCGGACGAGAAATAGCCCGGCACGAGCGGGTCGTTGCCACCGTAAGTTCAACCCGCCACATCGAAAAACAAAGCGGCCTATGTCACCCGGCACACCCAATCCAGTTTCAACGCCGCAGCGGTCGTATCGTGGGTTTTACGTCACCGGCGCGGTTTTGCTCGGCCTGGCCTGTGCCGTCATTGGCATCACGGGATATTTCCGATTAGGCTCCGATACCCAGGCGCTGCGTGACAGTTGCCTCAGCGCCGCGCCAGGCCAGTGGCATAAGAAATTCTCGCTGCGGGTGGGGTTGTGCACGACTGCTCTGGCTCGCACCGTCGCGTCCGGTTTTAAGCTCGAACCGGACGCACAGGCCGCCCTGGAAGCCGTCCATGGCGCGGAAGTTGGCATTTACGACCTGGCTGCGCCAGCGGCGGAGCCGACCCCCGCGGCGCTGCTGGCTCGAGCCGACCGAGTCATGTTGCGGCGCGGGTGGGACCGCATCGTTGGCGTGGTGAACGAGCGTGAATTGGTGGCAATCTACCTGCCGCACCGGGGCGTATCGCTTCGGCACATGAACTGTGCGTTGATGGTGTTTCACGAGAACCAACTCATCGTGGTTGGTGCCCGGGCCAACCTGAAGCCCCTGGCCGATGTGGCCGCGCGCCATCTTGAAGTCGTGGAGCGGGGAGCGGGCGAGCGTAGAGCGGGCATCTAACCACAGCAATAATCACCAGGAAGAGTCAGTTTGTGGTTACACGGCCAACGCTCTGCGGAAGCGCAGTCAAATCCGGCGCCACAAATTGTCGTTTGGCGGCGGCAGACATTATGAGAGCTCTGGAATAGAAGAACAGCAGTGCCCGCTTTGACAGGAGCTGCGGTTGGCTTTCCAGGAACGCATCGGCGGTTTCACTCGGGCCAAACTCGCACAGCGTCAGGTAAACCAGCCTCATCCACGCCTGCGTCATCGTTTCGTGATACCCACCCGTCGGGCTCTCCGGCACCTGGTGCGCCGCATTGAAAGCCTTTATCCCGCAGCACATTTTCTGAATTGCCAGTTCAAGTCCATACCGGCAGAGATAAAGGTAGGCCACTTTGATGTGCTCACGGTGGTGCCACTGGCCTAGCGGCCAGGTGCCATTCTCGAACTTTGCCAGGAACGTGTCGTCGTCCATTCGGGTTGATTTTACCTGAAATTTGGACCGAAGGCCCCCCCGGTGTAAACTCATTTCAAGGTCACCATACCACGGTGTTGCCGCGCGTTTTAGCAGACCACTTACTTAGCTGACCCTGACCACTGAACGCGGTGTTAAAACCGGGCGGTCGGCAAAAAAAGCGGCCGAGGGCTGCCACAGTCCAAAACCTCGCGGCATCTTGCCGACGATTATGAACCTCGCCCAATGCTGAACCGGCGTCGGGCAAGGCAGCGGTGTTGACACCTGGATTCAAAAGAGTCCCGACAACTGCCTCGCTCGACGCTCCACGCCCCACGCCCCACGCTTTTGTCACGGCTGCACGCCGGCGAGCCCTGGCACACTTGCACAATTCGCCTCCACCCGTGCCACCCTCGCTCCACGCCCTTGGCACGGCGGCAAGCCCTGGCAAGGTTGCGGCACAGACGCGTCACGGGCATGTCACACCTCGGCAAAGCGCAATCCATCCACTTGATTGCAAGCCTCTTACCCGTCTGTCACGGGTGGCACAGCTCATTTTTACCCCCTCCGCTCCCCCGAAATTTCCGTACATAGTTCAATCATATTCGTAATCATATTCGTAATCGTAATCCCCCCCGCCCTGCTCGCCCGGTGGCCCCTCGCCCGTATTAGCCTTGCCGCTGTCTCATTATCACCCCCATTCATGGGGGTGAAGGCAGCACGAAAACCCGGCACCCCAACCGTTTCAACGGTTTCCCGCTTGTGGCTCAGAATTCCAGCCCCGGTCCAACTTAAAATCCACCCATAGTCCAGGTGAAAGTCCAAGTTAAAGACCCCAGAAATCCAGGACAATCCAACACAATCCAAGTTGATTATTTTTCTGCCGATTGGCAGCGACCTTTACCATCCCTGCCCCCAAACCCTCTGCTTCGCACTCGCATCCAGCACAGCCGCAATAAGCCTACGCCACGCCAGCGCCCCGCTAGCGCCCCGCTTGAAACGTGTTAGCCTCGCCGGGACGCGGGGACGGCACTGGGACGGATGCAAATCCAAATCTCTCGGGTTTTACCAGCCTTGGGACGATGGGACGCTTGTGCACCCCCAGTACCTAACATCGCAGCATCGAGCGTAAGCTTGCCCAAAGGCGGCTCCCGCGTATGTTGGTGCGGAAAGATGATCGAGGACACGATAGGCAAGATTCGCGCGAAACTCGAAGGGGCCGACGCGATGAAGGACGACCGCCGCCGGGAATTGCTGCAGTTGCTCGACACCCTCCGGCGCGAGGTGGACACCCTTTCCAAGACCGACCGCGAGCAAGCCCAAAGCATCGCCGGGTTCGCCGAACTCTCGACCCACGAAGCCATGCGCACCGAGCAGAATCCCCGTTTGCTGAAGCTTTCGCTCGAAGGGCTGACTTCCTCCGTGGCGGAACTGGAGGAGTCCCATCCGCGGCTGGTCCAAATCGTCAACGCCATCAGCAACACGCTGTCAAATCTGGGCATCTGAGAAGGTGGGTTTCGCCCAACTCGCCGAGCGCATTATTACTCTAGGGCGCTTCAGGCGGCAGGAGGAAAAGCGGCAGGGGGCTGCCGCAGTCCAAACGCTGCCGCAAGTTCTCAGGCGCCACTCCAGGTTTTGGACTGCGGCAGCCCCCAGCCGCCTTTTCCATCAACCATGGTTTTTAATGACACGGCAGCGCAGGTTCCAAAAACTCTTCTTGCCACTGCACCACTGAAACCCATTCTCTCGAGGCATGCAACGTGCCCTTTCGCGTCGTGAATTCCTGCGTCGATCCTCTTTCGCCGGCGTTGCCCTGGGCGCCGTGGGACCCGCGGCGTTGACCCGCGCCAGCTCGTCCCCCAACGAAAAAGTCATCATTGCCGTGATTGGTTGTCACGGCCGCGGCATGGACCACATCGCCGCATACTTGAACGTGCCGGCTGCCGAGATTGGCTACATTTGCGACGTGGACAAGCGCGCGTTGCAACATGGGGTCGCGGCCGTCGCGGCCAAACAGCAGCGGCGCCCCGAAGGGTTCACTGACCTGCGCCGCTTGCTCGAACAGAAAGACCTCGATGCGGTGTCCATTGCCACGCCTGACCACTGGCACGCCCCGGCGGCCATTCTGGCTTGTGCGGCGGGCAAGCACGTCTATGTCGAGAAGCCGGGGAGCCATAACCTGCACGAGAGCCGCTTGCTTGTCGCGGCCGCCCGCAAACACCGGCGGGTCGTGCAAATGGGCAACCAGCGCCGGAGCTGGCCCTGGGTGCAAGAAGCCATTGCCGCACTGCACGCCGGCGAACTGGGCGAGCTGTTTTTCGCGCGCACTTGGTACACCAACCATCGCCCCTCCATCGGCCACGGCCGCGTCGTGCCGGTCCCGCCCTGGTTGGATTGGTCCTTGTGGCAAGGACCAGCCCCGGAGGAGCCCTTTCGAGACAACTTGCCGCATTACAATTGGCACTGGTTTTGGACCTGGGGCACCGGCGAGTTGGGCAACAACGGCGTTCACGCCTTGGACGTCGCCCGCTGGGGCCTGCGCGTCGATATTCCCCGGCGCGTCACTTGCGGCGGCAACCGCTATCATTTCCAGGATGATTGGCAAACGCCCGATACCTGCGTTGCCACGTTCGATTTCGGCAACAAGGGAATCGTTTGGGAAGGCCAAAGTTGTGACCCACGCGGATTCGAAGGCGCGACTTTCGGGATAAACTTTTACGGCGAACACGGCACCATGAGCATCGCCGGGACAACCGCCCGAGTGTTCGATTTGGACCAGAAACTGGTGCGAGAAATCAAGGGCCGCGCCGATGATGTCCTCCACTTCGCCAATTTCGTGGACGCCATCCGGCGAGGAATACCTTTGCGGGCCGAGATCGAAGATGCCGAGCACAGCACGCGTCTTTGCCATTTGGGGAATATCTCGTGGCGCACTGGTGATACGCTGGACTGCGATCCGGTCTCCGGCGACATTCTCCACGACAAGGCGGCCCGCGCACTCGAACGCAGGCGCTATCGTCACGGTTGGGAACCCAAGGTGTGATACTCTCTCTCAAATGGAAACACTGCCAACTATTCTGCTGAAGCCGGGTGAGGCGGACCGCATCCTGGCGGGCCATCCCTGGGTGTACCACAGCTCGGTGATGCGACTGACCCGCCCCGCCGCTAATGGCGAGTGGGTCCAGGTGAAAGATCACCGGCAACGCTTTCTGGGCACCGGGTTTTACAATGCGAAATCCCGCATCAATGTCCGGCTCCTTTCACCCGACCGGGTTGACCCCACCCGCGCCTTCTTCGTCGAGCGAATTCGGGCCGCGCTGGACATTCGCCGCAAGCATCTGCCGGACGCCACTTCCTTTCGCGTCGTCAATGCGGAGAGCGATTTCCTTAGCGGACTCATCTTGGATAAATACGAGGATGTGCTGGTGTTACAAATATCCTCGCTGGGGATGGAGCTGCGCAAATCGCTCATTGTGGAAATTCTGCAGGAGCTGTTTTCTCCGCGCGCGATTCTGGAACGGAGCGACGTCGCCTCGCGAAAGTTCGAAGGGTTATCGGAAGCCAACGGCATCCTGGCGGGTGAACTCAGCGGCCTTGTGACAGTGACGCTCAACGGCCTGAAATTTGAGACGAACCTGCTTGCCGGCCATAAAACCGGGTTGTACCTCGACCAGCAGAAGAACTACGAGGGCGTCGCCAAATTGGCGGCGGGCGCGCAGGTGCTGGATTGTTTCAGTTTCATCGGCGGGTTCGGGCTGCACGCAGCTCGGGCCGGCGCCGCGCGGGTGCATTTGCTCGACCAGAGCGCCGACGCCATTGCGGCGGCACAACGCAACGCCGCCCTGAACGGCCTGACCGAACCCTGCTCGTTTGAAACCACCAACGTATTTGATTGGCTCAAGGCCCACACAGCCGCCCGGCCGCATGAAAAGGTGGTACCGGCCTGGGACCTCATCGTGCTGGACCCGCCTTCCTTCACTCGCAACCGCGCCTCGGTCCCGGACGCTCTGCGCGGTTACAAAGAGATTCACCTGCGCGCGCTCAAGTTGCTGAAAACCGGGGGCACGCTGGCCACGTTTTGTTGCTCGCATCACGTCGATGCCGGCCTGTTTCAGGACACCGTCCTCTCCGCCGCATTCGACGCGCGCCGCGTGTTGCGCCGCGTGGCCATCTATTCGCAGGCCTTGGACCATCCGGTCATCCCGATGATCCCCGAAACTGAATACTTGAAAGGCTTCGCTTACGAAGTGGTCAGATGAGTGGCCGGTTCAAGCGCGCGCGCCCTGGGTGATGACTTTGTCGCTATGCGCCTTTGAATAAACGCTTTGCCTGGAGCCTCTAAAGAATTACTCTGTGAACCCCGAGTCGCATGTCGAACCGCAGCGAACCTGACCAACCCGAGCCGGCGTACCCGCCGTCGCACCCGGAATCGCGCATAACACCGCCAGATAAGGCGCCGGGCGGGGGAGCGTCGAAATTCGCCTGGATTGTGGCGGTGTTGGTGGTGGCTGCCGCGCTAGTTGGGTTATGGTGGCGGCACCAGGGCGCGGCGGCAGCCACTACAGCCGCTGGCCCAGGCGGTAACCGCTCAGGATTCGGCGGCCCAGTACCAGTAATCGCCGGCACGGTCGAAAGAAAGGATGTCCCCATCTACCTCGAGGGGCTCGGCACCGTCCAGGCCTTTAATACCGTTACCATCCGCAGCCGCGTCGATGGGCAAATCATGCGGATCGGTTTCGTCGAGGGGCAGGAAGTGCGGCCAGGGGATTTGTTGGCGCAGATCGATCCGGCACCGTTCCAGGCACAATTGGACCAGGACACCGCCAAAAAGGCGCAGGACGAGGCGCAGTTGCAAGTGGCGAAATTGACGCTGCAGCGTGATGGGCAATTGCTCGCTGGAAAAATCCTCGCGCAACAGGATTACGACACTCAATCGGCCACCGTCGATCAACTTCAGGCTGCGGTCAATGCCGACCAGGCCGCGATTGACAATGCCCGCGTGCAGCTTGCCTATACTACCATCACGTCACCTCTGGAAGGCCACACCGGATTGCGGTTGGTGGACCAGGGCAACATCGTTCACGCCACCGATGCCAATGGGTTGGTCGTGGTCACTCAGTTGCGCCCTATCTCGGTCGTGTTCACGTTGCCCGAACAGAATCTAGCCGCCATCCAGGAGCACCTTTCGGCGGGGGGCGCCCTCACGACCTACGCCGTCGGGCGTGACGACCATACGGTTTTGGGCGAAGGCAAGCTGCAAGTCATCGACAATCAAATCGACACCACTACTGGCACGATCCGCCTGAAGGCGACTTTCCCCAACGACGACCAGCGGCTCTGGCCCGGCCAGTTCGTCAATGTGCGTTTGCTGCTGGAAACCCGCCGTGGGGGCACTGTGGTTCCCGGCTCGGTGGTGCAACGCGGACCCGACGGCGCATTCGCGTTTGTGTTGAGCAATGACGTGGCCGTGGTGCGCGCGATTAAGGTGGCGCAGATCGATCAAGGACAGGCGCTGATTCAATCCGGGCTGGAACCGGGTGAACGCGTCGTGGTCGATGGCCAATACAAGCTGCAACCGGGCGCGAAGGTCAAAGTGGCCGGGCCGACCCAACCGGTCTCAGCCGATGCGCCCGATAAAGGCCCCTCCTGAGTCTTGAGCATCTCCGAGCCGTTCATTCGCCGCCCCATAGCCACCTCGTTGATGATGGTGGGCATCGTGCTGATGGGTTTGCTCGGTTATTTCCTGTTGCCGATTTCGGCGCTGCCGCCCGTAGATTTTCCCACCATCCAGGTCACTGCTGAGTTTCCCGGCGCAGGCCCGGATGTGATGGCGTCGTCGGTCACCACCCCATTGGAACGCCAGTTCGGCCAGATCAGTGGCCTGGCACTCATGACCTCCGTCAGTTCGTTCGGCAACTCGAGCATTACGCTGCAGTTTAACCTCGACCGCGACATTGATGCCGCCGCCCAGGACGTGCAGGCCGCGATGAACGCCGCCAATGGCGTGCTGCCGCGCATGCCCAACCCGCCCACCTACAGCAAGGTTAATCCCGCTGACACACCAATTGTCACCCTGTCGATCACCTCGGATACGCTCCCGCTCGAGAAGGTCAATGACCTGGCCGACACTGTCCTGGCACAGAAGCTCAGCGAGGTCAGCGGCGTCGGCCTGGTCACCATTGAAGGCGACCAGAAGCCCGCGGTCCGTGTGCGGGTCAACCCGCCTGCGTTGGCGGGGCTGGGCCTGGGGTTTGAAGATGTCCGCGCGGCGCTAATGCAGAACAACATCAATGCGCCGAAAGGTTCGTTTGACGGCCCACGCCAATCTTTCGCGATTGGCGCCAACGATCAGATTTTCTCCGCAGCGCAGTTTGCGGATGTGATTGTCGCTTATCGCAACGGCTCACCAGTCCGGCTGCGAGACCTGGGCGAGGTGGTCGATAATGTGGAGAACGTGCGGTTGGGCGGTTGGGTCGGCAAGCGGCCGGCGGTGATCCTCGACATCCAACGGCAGCCCGGCGCCAATATCATCGAGACCGCCAACCGGGTGAAGTTGCTGCTGCCCCAATTGCGCGCTTCCCTCCCGCCTTCGGTCAAAGTGAATATTCTCAGCGACCGCACCGAGGCCATCCGCGCGTCAGTTCGCGATGTCCAATTCACGCTTATCCTGACGGTCGGGTTGGTGGTGATGGTGATTTTTGTATTCCTGCGCAAGCTGTGGGCGACGGTGATTCCGAGCGTGGCGTTGCCGCTTGCGGTCATCGGCACCTTCGGCGTGATGAAGCTCGCCGGGTTCGGCCTGGACAATCTCTCGCTCATGGCGCTGACCATCTCGACGGGGTTCGTCGTTGATGACGCGATCGTCATGATCGAGAACATTGTCCGTTTCATCGAGGGCGGCGAACCACCGCTCACCGCTGCGCTGAAGGGAGCCCGGCAGATTGGGTTCACGGTCATCTCGCTAAGCTTCTCGCTGGTGGCGGTGTTCATTCCGCTGATTTTCATGACGGGGATTGTTGGCCGGTTATTCCGCGAGTTCGCCATCACCCTGAGTATCGCGGTGATGGTTTCGGCGGTGGTGTCGCTGACCCTTACCCCGATGATGTGCGCTCGGCTCCTCACACCCGAGGACCCGAACCGCCAGGGCCGCCTGTTTCACGCGACCGAGCGATTTTTCAAAGGCATGCTCGCCGCCTACGACCGCAGCCTGCAATGGGTGTTGCGTCACCAGGCGCCGGTGCTCGGCCTCGCCGCGATCACCCTGGTCGCGACCATCTGGCTTTATGTGCTGGTGCCAAAAGGGCTACTGCCCTTGCAGGATACCGGTTTGATTCTGGGCATCACCGACGCCTCGCAGACCATTTCCTTCAGCGAAATGGCCCGCAAACAACGCGAAGTGGCCGCGCGCGTCGAACGTGACCCTGACGTAGTAACCGTTGCGTCATTTGTCGGCGCCGGCACAGTCAACCCCACCATGAACACCGGCCGGTTGTATATCGGGTTGAAGCGGCGCGATGCGCGTAGCGCCGGGGTGACGCAGATCATCGCGCGGGTACGCCAGGCGACCAGCTCCATCGAGGGCATCTCGCTCTACATGCAAGCCGTGCAGGACGTGCAGATTGACAGCCGCGTCAGCCGCACCCAATTCCAATACACCCTTCAGGACGCCGATGAAGCCGAGTTGGGCCAATGGTCGGACCGGTTGCTGGCACGGCTGCGTGAGGCGCCGGAGTTAACGGACGTCGCGAGCGACGCGCAACCGGGCGGACTGCAGCTAAACGTTCTGGTGGATCGCCAGAAGGCCTCCCGCCTGAATATTTTGCCGCAGGCAATCGACGATACGCTGTATGACGCATTTGGCCAGCGGCAGGTAACTACGATCTTCACTCAACTCAACCAGTATCGCGTCATTCTGGAAGCTGAGCCGAGTTTCCAACTTACCCCCGCGGCGCTCGATAAAGTCTATGTGCGCTCGGCGACCGGGCAGATGGTGCCACTGAGCACTTTCGCTACTCTGCAACACCAGACCTCGCCATTGACGATCATTCACCAGGGTCAATTTCCAGCCGTGACGCTTTCGTTCAACTTGCATCCAGGCGCCTCGCTGGGCCAGGCCGTCAAAGTTATCCAGGACACCGAACGGGCCATTGGCCTGCCGGAAACGGTCGTGACGAATTTTTCGGGCAGCGCCGCCGAATTCCGCTCCTCGTTGAAGAGCGAACCGTTCCTAATCCTGGCGGCCATCATCGTCATCTACATCGTGCTGGGCGTGCTGTATGAAAGTTACATCCACCCGATCACGATCCTCTCCAGCCTGCCCTCGGCTGGTGTGGGCGCGTTGCTGGCGCTGATGTTCACGGGCCAGGATCTATCGCTCATCTCGCTGATCGGCATCGTCTTGCTCATCGGGATTGTGCAAAAGAACGCGATCATGATGATCGATTTCGCGCTCGATGCCGAGCGCGAGCAAGGCCTGGCCCCGCACGATTCCATTTATCAGGCCTGCCTGTTGCGGTTCCGCCCGATCATGATGACGACCATGGCCGCCCTGCTCGGCGCGCTGCCGCTGGCGCTGCAGCACGGCGAAGGGTCGGAGTTGCGGCGGCCGATGGGCATCGCGATCGTCGGCGGCCTGCTACTCTCGCAGTTCATCACGCTCTACACCACGCCGGTGGTCTATCTGTATCTCGACCGGCTCGGCCGCTGGGTGCGGCGGCCGCGTCAAAGCGCTTTGGCGGAGCCGGCATCGGCTCCCGCATCCTCATGAGCCTCTCCGAGCCATTCATTCGCCGGCCGGTGGGCACATCGCTGCTGGCGGCGGGCCTGTTTCTGGCGGGAGTCATCGCTTACCAGTTCCTTCCCGTGGCCCCGATTCCCCGGGTGGATTTTCCAATGATCACCGTCTCGGCCAGCTTGCCGGGCGCCGACCCGGCTACTGTCGCTTCCACCGTAGCGGCGCCCCTTGAACGCCGCCTGGGCCAGATTTCCGGCGTATCAGAAATCACCTCCGTCAGCACACTCGGCGGCACCGGCATCTCCATCCAGTTCAACCTCGACCGCAGCGTGGACCGTGCCGCGCGCGACGTCCAAGCCGCGATCAATGCCGCGGGCGGTGATTTGCCGGCCAATCTCCCCGCACCCCCGACTTACCGAAAGATCAACCCGGCCGATTCGCCGATCATGATCCTGGCGATGACCTCCCCGACCGTCCCGCCCAATCATATCTATGATCTGGCCGATACCATCATCGCTCAACGCCTCAGCCAGGTGGAGGGCGTCAGCCAGGTCTATATCAGCGGCGCGGCCAAGGACGCCATCCGCGTGCAGGTCAATCCCGCGGTATTGGCCTCGGCGAACTTAAGCATGGAGGATGTCCGCACGATGCTGGCCCAGGTGAATGTCGATTCACCCAAGGGCAGCGTCGAAGGCCAGGGCCTGTCCTATACCATATCGAGTAATGATCAACTGCTCGAAGCCGAAGCCTACCAACACCTGGTCCTGGCGGAGAAACCACGTGGACCGGTGCGGCTCTCCGGGGTCGGTCAGGCCATTGATGGAGTCGAGAACACGCTGCAGGCCGGGTGGTCGGGGACGAACCTGGCGGTGCTGGCGTTCATCTTCAAGCAGGCGGATGCCAACGTCATCGCGACGGTGCAACGCATCAAACAGGAACTGCCGCACTTGCAGGAATGGTTGCCGCCCGCCATCACCCTCAAGACCATCAGCGACCGCACCCGAACCATCAATGCCTCGGTGCAGGAGGTGCAGTTTTCGCTGATGCTCAGCATCGCACTGGTGGTAATGGTAATTTTTCTGTTCCTGCGCCGCTTCTGGCCGACGTTCATTGCCAGCATTACCGTGCCGCTGGCCCTGACCGCTACGTTCGCCGGCATGTACCTCTTCCATTACAGCCTGGATAACCTTTCGCTGATGGCCCTGACCATCTCGGTCGGGTTCGTCGTCGATGATGCCATCGTTGTGATCGAAAACATTTTCCGCCACTTGGAACACGATCGCAGCGGGGGATCAACCGCCTCCGCGCAGATCAGCGTGATGGACGCCGCGCTGAAAGGCGCTCGCCAAATTGGGTTCACCATCGTTTCCATGACCACCTCGCTGGTGGCGGTGTTTATCCCATTGCTGTTCATGGGCGGGTTGATCGGCCGCCTGTTTCACGAGTTTGCCGTCACGCTCAGCATGGCGGTGCTGGTTTCGGGCGTCCTTTCGCTGACACTCACGCCGATGCTGTGCTCGCGCTTTCTGCGCGCCGAATCCAGCTATCCCGCCCCGGGCCGCTTCTATGTTGCGGCGGAGCGCGGGTTCAATTTGCTCTTAGGCGGCTACGAAGTGCTGCTGCGCTGGGTGCTGCGGCACCAACCATTCATGTTATTGGTATTCTGCGTCACCCTCGCCAGCACCGTCGCGCTTTACAAATTCATTCCCAAGGGGTTTTTCCCTCAACAGGACACGGGCGTTATCTTCGGCACGACTGAAGCCGCTCAGGACATATCTTTCAAAGCCATGTACAAGCTGCAAGAAGGAGTGCTGGGTATCGTGATGGCCGATTCGGCGGTCGAGTCAGTCGGTTCGTTTCTCAGCGGCACCGGCAACACGGTTAATAATGGCCGGATGTTCATCACGCTCAAACCGAAAAGCGAACGCGATGCCGGCGCCGAGGAGGTCATCAGTCGGCTCAGCCGCAAACTCGCCGGCCTGAGCGGTATCCGCCTCTTTCTCCAAGCCAGCCAGGACATCAGGGTCGGCGGGCATTTTAGCAAAGCCCAATACCAATACGCGCTTCAATCCACTGACCTCACCGAACTCCAGTATTGGTCATCTCTCCTGTTAGACCGGCTCCGCACTAATGCCCTGCTCCAGTTCGTTACCTCAGACCAACTCAGCGGCGGGCTGCAGGCCAATGTGGTTGTGGACCGCGATGCGGCGGCGCGCTTGGGCGTCTCACCGGCTGCGATTGATAACACGCTTTACGATGCATTCGGCCAGCGGCAGGTTTCGACTCTCTACCGGCGCTACAACCAACACTTTGTTGTGCTGGAGGCCGAACCCGGCTTCCAGGAGGACCCCAAATGGCTGGACAAGATTTTCGTCAAGTCCAACGCCGGACAACTGGTGCCGCTCTCGGCGATGGCCAAATTCAAAACCGGCAACACTTACTTGTCCGTGAACCACCAGGGCCAGTTCCCGTCGGTGACGATCTCCTTCAACCTGGCGCCGGGCGCCTCCCTGGGAGCCGCCACTGAAGCGGTGCAAGCCACCGTGGATGACCTGCACATCCCGGCGAGCGTGCAGGGCAGTTTTCAGGGTACCGCGCGGGTATTCCAGAGCTCGGTCGCCAGCACGCCCATCCTGGTGCTCGCGGCCTTGATTGCGGTTTATATCGTTTTGGGGATGCTCTACGAGAGCCTCATTCACCCGATTACGATCCTCTCGACGCTGCCTTCGGCGGGTGTAGGCGCGCTGCTGGCTTTGCTGGCGACTCATTTCGAACTGTCGTTGGTCTCCTTCATCGGAATCATCCTGCTGATTGGGATCGTCAAGAAGAACGCGATTCTGATGATCGACTTCGCCCTCGAAGCCGAGCGCACGGAGCAAGCCAGCCCCGAAGAGGCGATTTACCGGGCATGTGTGATACGCTTCCGCCCGATCATGATGACGACGCTGGCGGCGATGTTCGGCGCCGTGCCGCTCGCCATCGGCTTTGGCACCGGCTCGGAGTTACGGCAGCCACTGGGCGTGGCTATCGTCGGCGGCTTGATTTTTTCTCAAGCCATGACGCTGTTCACCACACCTGTCGTTTATTTGTTTTTTGAGCACCTGCGCCGCCGCTACGCGCGCAAATCCCAGCCCGCACCGGTATTGTCTCCGGAACCAGGCGCGGCCTAAGACAAGGAAACTCGTTTATGATTAAAGCGGCCTCCATTCTCGGGTACGGTGTCATGCTGGCCGGTGTGCTTGGGCTGGTTTTCACAAAGCGATTCTTCTCGCCCTCACCATTTGTGCTGGTGCCGCAAGCCTGTGCGGTGGTGCTGATGATTTGGGCGCGAATTACTTTCGGAAGGCGCAGCTTCCATCTCGCAGCCAACCCGACCGCCGGCGGCCTGGTCACAACCGGGCCGTACCGTTTCATCCGGCATCCGATTTACACGGCTGTATGCCTGTTCTGCTTGCCGGCTGTGGTGGCGTTCTGGTCCTGGCAGGCGGCGTTGTTCGGCGGTCTTATTCTTATAGGAACTTTGACCCGCATTTTTTCCGAAGAAGCCCTGCTGCGAAGACAAAACCCCGAATACGCCAAGTATTCGCTTCGGACGTGGCGCATGCTGCCGCCGCTGTTCTAGCCCTTCATACGCCAACAATCCACCAAACCATCCATCGCTCAGCCCCCGAGTTGCCCCGGCAGTGGCACACAAATTTTAACCCGCGTGCCGTTTCCCGGGGTGCTTTCCAAAGCGAACCGTCCGCGGTGGCTTTTGAGCCGCTTGTCAATATTGCCTAACCCATTTCCCTTCCTGCCTCCCCGGGTGTTCCCCGGCTGAAAGCCGCAACCATTGTCCTCGACACAAATCTGCAACGCTTCGGCGCTGGTGCTGAGTTCGACTCGGACCTGGGATGCTTGGGCGTGCTTGAGAACATTGTGGAACGCCTCCTTTACCGCAAGAAACAGGTCGTGCCTGACTTCGGCCGGCAGCGCGCGCTCGGGCAACTGCACCGGGATTTCCAACCGGCAACTCACGGGCGAGTCCTCGAAGAACTCGTCGGCGTAATGGCTGAGGTACTCGACCAGGCCCTCGAGCGTGTCGTTCTCGGGGTTCACCGCCCACACAATCTCGTCCATCGCTTTCACGCTGTCCCGCGCCGAAGCCACGATCTTGCTGAGATGCGGTCCAACTTCTTCGTGTCGGGCCAGGCCGTCGTGGGCTCTTTCGCCCAGCATCATAATGCGCGTGAGACTCGACCCCAGGTCATCATGGATGTCTTTGGCAATCCGGCCACGTTCTTTCTCAATGGCATGCCTTTGCTCGAGCCGCTCCAATTCCCGGCGCATCCGTTTGCGCGTCACGTACAGGGCGCTGCCGCCGACGATCCCGACCAGCAGGAGCACCCCAAGTCCGCGGCACCACCACGTCTGCCATAGGTGCGGCCGCACGAGCACTTCTAAAGCAGCGCCGTCCTGATTCCAGATGCCATCTTTGTTGCAGGCGATGACGCGAAACGTGTAATGCCCGGGATAGATGTTGTTATAGTGGGCAATCCGGCGCGTTCCGGCATCGACCCAATCGCCATCCACTCCTTCTAACTGATAACGAAACCGACATGTTTCCGGCGCCTGTAAGCTCAATGCGGTGTAATGGAATTCCAACTCGCCGCGCCCGGGTGGGACTTGCAGCGAATGCTCCGGGGCGGCCGTGGGCGTGCGGGAATCTCCGTTCGGTGGTTGCTGCGGAGGGAAGTCCGCGCCGCGATGAGCTGCCTGGACCGGCCGCTTATCGGCCAGCACTTGCTCAATAACCACTGGCGGCGCCCAGGTGTTAATCCGGATGGTGTTCGGGTCCACTGTCGCCAGACCCTTGCTGGTCGGAAACCACAACCGGCCATCGCGGCTCTTCCAGGCGCCGGGTTTGGCGACGCCGCTGCATTGGGTGCTCTCGAGCCCGTCGGCTTTGCCGTATTCAATGCTCGTCACCGTTGCGCGTTTGCCCTCGAGCACCTCCCTCACATCCGCCTTGCGCGCTCGGAACACCCCTTTCGAGCAGCTCATCCACAACCAACCGTGGTCGTCTTCGAGGATTGCAAAAATCTCGTCGCTAAACAGCCCCTGTTTAGTTCCGCACCCGCTAAACCGCCCGTTATGATATCGATTCAGGCCCGAGTCGGCCGTACCGACCCACAGGTCCTGGGCTTCGTCCACGTACAAGGAGAGCACGCTATTGCCGCTCAGGCCGTCGCTTGCACTGTAGTTGGTCCATTCACCCTGGTGCAGGCAGCTCAACCCCGCGTCGGTGCCAAACCACAACGCGCCCGCGTCATCCTCGCAAATCGCGTGGACTGCGTGTGTGCCGAACGAAGGCTGATTGGTAACGCTCGAGAACCGGCCGGCTTTATACGCGCATAAGCCCTGGCCGGTGCCAATCCACAACGTGCCGCCGCGGTCTTCGTGCAACACGCGAATGGGCGCGCGGAGCAGGCCGTTTATCGATGTGTAATGTGTGAACTCCCCATCCTGCAAGCGGCTCAGGCCGCCGTCGAAGTCTGCGCCGAACCACAAGCTCCCATCCCGCGTTTCACACAACGCCAGCACCAGGCCTTGCGCGAACACGTTCGTCTCTGCATACGAAGTCACCGCGTCGTCCTTCAACTGGTCCAGTCCGCCGCCCCAGGTGCCCAGCCACAAGCTGCCGGAGTGGTCCTCAAGCACGGAGGTGACGTTGTTGTGCGTCAGGCCCTGCCGCCTGGTGTAGGTCGTAAATCGCTTCGGTGTGAGGCGCACCAGGCCCTCGCGCGAGCCCACCCACATATCCCCCTCCCGGTCCTGGAACAATGCGTTCACTCGGTCGTATGGCATGCCTTCATTGTTCAACTCAGGGAAGAATCGCCCCTCATGATAACGATTCAATCCACTGTAGGTGCCCACCCACAGGTTCGCCTCGCGGTCCTCAGCGATGGCGCTGACAAAGGTGTCAGACAATCCATATTTCGCATTGTAGGCGTAAAAATTAGTCCACACCGAGCTATACCACAGCATCCCATTGTTGGACCCGATCCAAATGCGCCCACCGCGGTCCTGGCAAATCGCGCGCACCGAGTCATTCGGCAGCCCGTTGGGCATCGGAAAAGAGATCATCCGCTGGCCGTCCAGACGGTTGAGGCCGGCGCCGGTTGCCAGCCAAAGATTCCCGTCACGCCCCTCATAAATCGCCCGCACGTTATCGGACCACAGGCCCTGCCGTGTCGTATAATTTGAGAACCTTCCGTTTTCATAGCAGCTCATGCCGGTGGTGGTGCCAATCCACAGAACGCCGGCGCGGTTTTCGTAAATGGTGTTGAGTTGATCTCCGGCCAACCCATCCGCGTGGGTGAACCGGGCAAAGTGGCCATGGCTGTACCGCACGAGGCCCCCGCCAGCAGTGCCAATCCACAACGCGCCGCCCGGCTCGGCGCACAATGCTGTAATCGACGAACTCTTTAACTCCGGCGTGTTGCTCGAATCGAATGTGGCAAAACTCAAGCCATCGAACCTCGCCAGCCCTGCACTGGTCCCCACCCACAGGTAGCCGTCGGCTGTCTGCGTGATCGCCTTCACATCATTCGCCGGCAAACCTTCATCCGTCTGCCACGTCCGCGAGTTATACCGGAACGTCCGTTCGTCCAGGCTCGACCAGTCCAGCCAGTCACTGGCCCGGCTTATCTGGCGTCGATGGTTCACACGCTCGGAATCCGCAGGGTCCGCCGCGAACAGCTCCAGGTTCCCGTCCTCGTTTTGTCCCACACCCACCGGCGCCGCGGCGGGCTGATTCATGTCCGCCCAGTCGGACCATTTATCAGCGCCATTCACAAACAACTCCCAGCGATGCACCACACTCGCGTTGGTCCGCGCTACCCCGATCACCTCAAGCCGGGCATCCGCGCTCTGGCCGACCGCAACCTCCGCTTTTAGTTCATTGCCAAAATCTTCCCAAACGCTCCAGGACTCACTCTTGCCGGGAGTTAACTGACGAATGCGTATCACGACATGATTGCTGGAATTCACCGCGAAAACCTGCATGACTCCCACACTGTTCACCCCCGTCGCAAAGCCGGGTGAAACCGAGCCGCCGAGACTCATCCAGCCAGACCAATTGGTCGTCGAGTTCGGTTGAAGCTGCCAGCAGTGCAGCAAGGTCGCGTGGTTGGTCCCCCGACCGAACAGCTCAAGGCGCCCATCCTTGTTGCGAGCGACCGCCAATCCTGGCAGCACCGACCCACCCAGCTCGGCCCACGCCGACCACGGTCCCCCGGGTGTGGTCTCCCACAGGTGAATCACTGTCTGCCTGCGTGCATCGACCGCGAACACCTCCTGCCTGCCGTCCTGGTTTTGCACGGCCGCCAGCGGCGGCGCAACCGTTCCTCCCAGGTTCACCCACTCGGACCATTGGGTACTGCCGGGTTTCCTCTGGTGCGCGTGCCACAGCCGCTGCGTCGCACGATCCACGGCGAACAGGCACAACCGCCCGACCGCGTCCGGCAGCACCACGATTCCTGGCTCGAACGGCCCGCCCAGGCTCGCCCACGACGACCAATCCCCGCTCAACGGCTTCTGCCAGCGGTGCCGCAAGTCCCCCAGGGCGTCCACCGCAAATACTTCAAGGTAACCATCCGCGTTGCGCCCCACCACCGGCTTGTTTACCAATGCCTCAGAGGGATATTCAGCACTGAAGCCGAAGCCGCGCGGCTGTGCCTCAGCCCGATGAACCAGCAGGAAGATGAGCGCGACCAACCCCGCCCCCAACCATCGCGAGGACAAACCACGGCTGCGCGATCGCCTAAACATCAGGGTCGCAGAATAGAAGATTGCTACGGATGTGCCAAGCTTCCAGCGTGCCGCAGATCAACCGCTCCTATCCACCACGCGAGATTCTCGACCGGCCGGGTGGACTCGATAAGACCACCACATTAAGGAATTGGTTTCGCCAACGTAAAACCTACCGCCCGGGTTTTGAAGGATAGAGGCCCACCACATAAAGGAATTGGCTCCAGAGACAGGGCTCGAACCTGTAACCCGCCGGTTAACAGCCGGCTGCTCTACCATTGAGCTACTCTGGAACCGAGGGGCGCAATTTACAGGCCCAGCCGTATGGGGTCAAACCGATTCTCCTGGTAAAGGGGTGAATCGAACGCGCACATGGCGCATTTTTAGCGGTTATCAAATCGATCCAGGTTCATCACCTTGTTCCACGCCGCCGCAAAGTCGTCGATGAACTTGTTCTCCCCATCGGAGCTGCCATAGACTTCGGCCAGCGCGCGAAGTTGAGAGTTCGAGCCGAAGACAAGATCCACACGCGTGCCAGTCCAGTTGACTGCACCCGTCTTGCGATTGCGCCCTTCGAAAATGTCCGCATCCTTTGAGACCGGCTTCCACTCGGTACCTATGTCGAGCAGGTTCACGAAGAAGTCGTTGGTCAGCGCCTCGGGATTCTTGGTGAAGACGCCGTGGCGCGTGCCGCCGAAGTTGGTATTGAGGACGCGCATGCCGCCGACCAGCACCGTCATCTCGGGGGCCGTCAGGGTCAGCAATTGGGCTTTGTCGATCAGCAGCACCTCAGCCGGCACGCTATAGTTGCCTTTAAGGTAATTACGGAAGCCATCCGCTATCGGCTCCAGCACAGCGAAGGAGGCGACATCGGTTTGGTCCAGCGAGGCGTCCATGCGTCCAGGGGTGAAGGGAACCGTGAGCGAGCGACCGGCGCTCTTGGCGGCATCCTCGATACCGGCGCAACCGGCCAAAACGATCAAGTCAGCGAGCGAGACTTTCTTGCCGCCAGTTTGGGCGCGATTGAACGCGCTTTGGATCGCCTCGAGGACTTCGAGCACCTGGGCCAGTCTGGCCGGCTGGTTGACCTGCCAATCCTTTTGCGGGGCCAGACGAATCCGGGCGCCGTTGGCTCCGCCGCGCTTGTCTGAACCACGGAATGTGGACGCCGACGCCCAAGCCGTAGAAACAAGCTGCGACACAGACAGACCCGAAGCGAGTATGTTGCTCTTCAGCAAGGCGATGTCCGGCGCTTCAATCAATTTGTGATTCACTGCCGGAATGGGGTCCTGCCAGATGAGCTCTTCGGCGGGAATCTCCGGGCCGAGATACCGCGCGCGCGGGCCCATGTCGCGGTGGGTCAGTTTGAACCAGGCCCGCGCAAACGCGTCTGCGAAGTGCTCGGGATTCTGCATGAACCGACGTGAAATTTTTTCGTAGGCAGGGTCGTACCGCAGGGCCAGGTCGGTGGTGAGCATGGCAGGGGCAAGCCGCTTTCCGGGCTCATGCGCGTGCGGCACCGTGCCGGCCCCGCCGCCATTCTTGGGCTTCCACTGATTCGCGCCGGCCGGGCTCTTCGTCAGCTCCCATTCGTAGCCAAACAGATTCTGGAAAAAATTGTTGCTCCACTTGATCGGCGTGGTTGTCCAGGTGACTTCCAGCCCGCTGGTGATCGTATCGCCGGCTTTGCCAGTCCCGAAGCTGCTCTGCCAGCCCAGGCCCTGCGCTTCCAGGCCCGCGGCTTCGGGTTCGGGCCCCACATGGGAGGCGGGGCCGGCACCGTGCGTCTTGCCGAAGGTATGGCCGCCAGCGATGAGCGCGACGGTCTCCTCGTCGTTCATAGCCATCCGGGCGAAGGTCTCGCGAATGTCGCGCGCCGCCGCGACCGGATCGGGGTTGCCGTTCGGGCCTTCGGGATTGACGTAAATCAGCCCCATCTGTACAGCGGCGAGCGGGTTCTCGAGGTCCCGGTCGCCCGAGTAGCGTTTGTCCCCCAGCCAAGCGGCCTCCGCGCCCCAATACACGTCCTGATCCGGTTCCCAGACGTCTTGACGCCCGCCGCCGAAACCGAACGTCTTGAAGCCCATCGTTTCCAGCGCAACATTCCCGGCAAGAATCATCAGGTCGGCCCACGAAATCTTCCGGCCATACTTCTGCTTGATCGGCCAAAGAAGGCGGCGCGCCTTGTCCAGGCTGACATTGTCCGGCCAACTGTTAAGCGGCGCAAAGCGCTGCTGGCCCCTGCCGCCACCGCCGCGGCCGTCACCAGTCCGGTAAGTGCCGGCGCTGTGCCACGCCATCCGAACGAACAAAGGTCCGTAGTGGCCAAAGTCCGCCGGCCACCAGTCCTGCGAGTCGGTCATCAGCGCGGCGAGATCTTTCTTTACCGCCGCCAGGTCTAGACTCTTGAACTCCTGCGCGTAATTGAATTCCTCGCCCATCGGATCCGACTTCGAGGAATGCTGGTGCAGCAGGCCCAGCTTCAACTGATTCGGCCACCAGTCCTGGTTCGACTTGCCGCCACCAGCAACCTGGTGGAAAGGGCATTTGGCTTCGTTTGACATACATTTCTCCATTACGCGGTTTGACAGATTAAACCAAGGAAGAGCCTTTGTTGAAATATTTTTTTGCCGTTTTTTCGAGACGCTCGCTAATTCTCGGCTCAAGACGTATGCTCCCGGTCCAACGAGTACGGAGAACTGAGTATGGAAGACAAACCGACGCCTCGGAAAAGACGGCTCTGGGTGCTTGTCGGTGTCCTGTTCTTGATTGCGGCGGCCTACTCTCTCTTTCATCAGCGGTTCAACGGGTTCATTGACAGGCAGGCATTGCTCAGGTCGGCCTCGCCTGACCCCGATGAGTTTGCGGCCTCGGCCGCGCAACTGGCAAATCCCGCCGCTTATCTCAAACATTGCTGGGCGACAGGAAAAGTGCCGCACCGCGAGCTGGTGATGTCGTTTTTGGCTGCACATTGCGCCGCCAATCCTGAGTGGTTGGCCCAAATCCACGACTTGCTCCTGGCGGGCACCGCCGATCCGGATATGTCCGTTCGGGAAGTAGCGCTGGGCATTCTCCAATCCCGCGATGACCCGCGTCTCTTCGACTGTGCCCGTGCTCAACTGCGTGACCCTGACCCTTTGGCGCGCCAACTCGGGTTGGAGTACCTGCGCCGTTTAAAGCCTAATCAGGCCATCCCCACTGTCGTGCCCCTCCTGGACGACCCCGATTTAACAGTAGCCGCCACCGCCGATGTCGCTCTCATGCACTGGACCGGCGAGGATTTCGGGGTCCGCGTTCGCGACGCGATCCCTTCCCGGCAAGCGGACACCAATCTGGATGCGGTCCATGTCAGCACGATTCGCCAAGGGATCGAGCGCCGGAAGCAATGGTATCAAGACCACGTCAAAGATTATTCGTTTCAGCTCGCGCCCACCAACAGCCCTGGGCCGAGGCAACCCACCTGCCCGGTCGAGGACTTCACGCTTCCCGATTTGGCAGGCAAAACGGTTCGTCTAAGCGAGTTTCGTGGAAAGACGGTTTTGCTTAATTTTTGGGCAACGTGGTGCACCGCGTGTCAGGCCGAGATTCCTGACCTCATCGACTTGCAAAACCAACTCGGCGGCGATGTGATCATTCTGGGTATCTCGTTGGACGGGGCACAAGATGAACAGGGGAAAAGCTTAGGCGAGGACAGCGCCGGCGTTTCTCCTGACGCGCTGAAGGCCAAGGTCGCGCGTATCGCCCATGCCCGCGGCATTAATTATCCCGTGCTACTGGATCCGGAGGCGAGAGTGGGCCGGCGCTTCAACGGCGGCGAGCTGCCGACGACCGTCATCATTGACCGTAATGGGTGCCTGCGTCGCCGATTCATCGGCGAGCGCACCGTCACCGTCTTCAAGGCGATGCTGACGGAGGCACTAAAGCCAAACTCCTGAGCGAGCCCTACCCTCTCCGATGGACTTAACCACACAGCTCACACACAAATGAGAAACCCTGGATGAACGCTACTCGGGCTACACCTGTCCATGCTGCCATAAATCCCGTTATCCTGTTAAATCAGAAAGCTTCAGTCCGTTTTTGTGTTCTTTTTCTCGTTAACTTCATTGCGCCGCGTTTGGTATTGCGCTAACGGTTGGGGTGAGTCAGACCGAGTTCGCCGACACCGCGCTGGTCCTGCTAGGCCATGGGACAACCCGTGACGAGAACTCCAGCGCGCCCGTGTTCCAGCATGCCGCGGCTTTGCGGGACCGCCGGCTTTTTGCGGAAGTGCACGAAGCATTTTGGAAGCAGCCACCCCAAATTCAGGAAGTCCTGGCCAGTCCGCGCACACGCCGGGTATTGATTGTTCCGTTGTTCATGAGTGAGGGATATTTCAGCGAAGAGGCCATCCCCCGCGCCCTGGGCTTTGCCACGGAAGGTCCGGCTGAATCGGCTCGGGTGCGCCACCGCGATAACCAAATCCTGGTCTATTGCCGGCCGGTGGGAACGCATCCCGCCCTCACGCGCGTCGTTGCAGCACGCGCCGCTGAGGTGATTCAACAAGCCCCGTTTCCACGCGCGCCCGCCACAGCCGATACCACCCTCTTTGCCGCCGGCCACGGTACCGAGCAAAGCGAAAACTCGCGCCTTGCGATTGACCGCCACGTGGAAATTCTTCGCCAAGAGCGGGCTTATGCCGCCGTGCATGCGGTGTTTCTGGACGAAGAGCCGCGGATTGCCGCTTGTTTTCAACTCGCACAAACCAGGAACATCGTCATGGTGCCATGCTTCGTGAGTGATGGCCTGCACGTGCGGCAGGATATACCGGTATTGCTGGGCGAACCGGCCCGGCTGGTGCAGCAACGCCTCCAAGCCGGCCAGCCGACCTGGCGCAATCCGACCGAGAAACAAGGGAAACTCGTTTGGTTATCGCGCAGTGTCGGCTCTGAATCCGGCCTCGCGGAGCTCATCCTCGAACGCGCGTCCGAAGGTGCTGCGTGGGTAAAATGCCCTTGAAACGGCGAAGTCTAACCCGGAAACTCCCGGCGTGCACTGGAACAGAATCACCCTGGTGGGTGTTGGGTTATTAGGCGGGTCGCTGGGGCTGGCGCTGCAGGAGCGCCGTGTGGCCGCATCCGTGGTGGGTTATGTGCGCCGGGCCGCCAGCATCAAAGAATGCCGCGCGCGCGGAGCGGTCACTCTCGCCACGCGTGATCTGGCCCAGGCAGTCTCCGAGGCGCAGCTCATCATCCTGTGCACGCCCATCGCCCAAATGCGCCCTCTGCTTGAACAAATGCTCCCGGCCCTCACTCCAGGAGTAATCATCACCGACGTCGGCAGCGTCAAAGCGTCTGTGCTCGCCGAACTGGAACCGCTGGCAGCCCGTGCCGAAGCCCACTTCATCGGCAGCCACCCGATGGCCGGCGCGGAAAAGACCGGCGTGGCGGCGGCCCGCGCCGACCTTTTTGCTGACGCGATTTGCGTCATCACCCCGACACCGCGCAGTAATCGCGCCGCGCTGCGCAACGTGGAACAGTTTTGGAAAACAATCGGAGCGCGGGTCCTGCGACTTCCCGCCGCAACGCATGACGAGTTCGTCAGCCGTTCAAGCCACTTGCCGCACGTGCTGGCAGCCGAGCTGGCCAGCTTTGTGTTGCATCCAGACCACCCGCGCGCTCAGGCGGCCTTGTGCGCCAATGGCTTTCGCGACACGACGCGCATCGCCTCGGGCTCGCCCGAAATGTGGCGCGATATTGCGCTAGCCAACCGCGCACACCTGCTTCGCGCGCTCGATGCTTTCGGTGCCGAGCTTGGCCGGTTTCGTAAGCTGCTGGCGCAGGGAAAAGCCGAACCAGTGCGCCAGTTTTTTGCCGAAGCCAAGCAACGCCGCGACCGCTGGGCACGCCAGGCTGGTCTCAACTCCCCCGAGTAACGAGCCCTGCCTGTGGCCTTGCCCGCTCTCATCGAGATCGTCCCGCCGGGGAAACCGCGCGAAGCGCAGATCACGGTCCCTGGCTCCAAGAGCATCACTAATCGCGCGCTGGTGCTGGCGGCGCTGGCGGGCGGCGAAACCGTTTTGCCGGGCGCGCTTTGGAGCGAGGACACCCAGGTGATGGTCGAGTGCCTCCAGGAATTGGGGTTCATGGTCAACGTTGAAGCCGATCCTGGCGAACCAGGCAATCGCACGCTCACAGTCTATGGCAAAGGCGGCGAGGTCCCGCGCGGTGGCACGCAGGCGCAACCGCTGGACCTGTTCGTCGGCAACGCCGGCACCGCCGCGCGGTTTTTGACGGCGTTCCTGGCCTTGGGTAGTGGCGTGTATCGACTGCATGGTGTTCCGCGCATGCACGAACGCCCGCAAGCCGCGCTGTTTCATGCCCTGCGCGAGCTGGGCTATCGCGTCGATTCGTCGAACGACAAGTTGCCGGCCCTGGTCCACGGTGGCGGCCCCCGCCCGGGAACCTGCCGCGTGAGCATTCTCGAGAGCTCACAATTTGCCTCGGCGTTGCTGCTCAGCGGGCGAGTCGGCGGCTGGCGAGTTGAGGTCGCGGGCGAAAATGCCGACGAATCGCCGTACGTCGTGCTCACAGAGAAAATGCTCGCGGCGTTCCCCCAGAGCGGCGGCCGCTTCGCAATTGAAGCCGATGCCTCCAGCGCCAGTTACTTCTGCGCCGCGGGACAACTTCGGAAACTCACTCATGCCGACCGTGCCGCCGCGCTCTCGGGTCGAGCCGGTGACGACCCAATCCGCATCACGCGTTGGCCGCATTCGGGCTGGCAAATGGACGAGCGTTTCCCGGCACTGTTCACCGGCGCCCCGGGAGCTGCTGGAACAACCCAAACCGGACTGACTTTTCGGCAGACCACCGTCTCGCGTCGCAGCGACCTCGGTGACAGCATCCTTACGGCGATGATTCTCGCCCCCTTCGCGAGTGACACGATCACCTTCACAGACCTGGGCCGCCTGCGCCTGCAGGAATGCGAACGCGTCCACGCAATGCGCGCCGAACTGACGAAGTGCGGCGCTCGGGTTGTCGAGCAAAACAATACTTTAATCATCTCGCCCTCGGCGCTGCACAACGCCGAGATCGAGACGTATGACGATCATCGCATTGCGATGTGTTTCGCGGTGCTCGGCCTGGCTGTGCCCGGCATCAGAATCCGCCAGCCGGCCTGCGTTAAGAAAACGTTCCCAAACTTTTTTCAGAAGCTGGCAGCACCGGCGCCTGCAGGACTGGGCGCTTCGATTCGCGATGCGCTTACGGGCAAAGCGCTATACGGCCAGGAACTGTTCGCAGATTAACGCCTACTGCAACGTTTCTGTGGCCAATCCCACCTTCGTAATATCGGCTTGCTGGAGCAGGTCCAGAACGCTGATGACGCGCTGGTAATCGACATCAGCCGCGCCACGCACGACGACGGTTGTGTCCGGGTTTTCGGATTTAAGCGCGAAAAACTTTTGTTTGAGCGCGGGCAGCTCGATGGGCTGCTCGTTGAGGGTGATGCGCCCGGAGCGCTCGACCATAATGCGGGTGATTTTGGGCGGTTTGGCCGGTTGCTGGGTCTTTTTGGGCGAAGGCAGGTTCATTTCGAGGTCGTTCGAAAGCTGCGGGGTGGTGATAATAAAAATCACCAGCAACACGAAGGCCAAATCGAGCAGCGGCGTGATATTGAGCTCGTTGAGCGAGCCGTGATGGCCTTTGGAGAATTTTTTCACCGGATGCTGCTGACGTGAAGCACCGGTTCGGTTCGCTCGCTCTCGACATCGAACCGGGTCAGGAATTGGTCGGGAAATCCCTTGGGCGGAGGCCGGCTGAACACCTTGGTCGAGGCCAGCGCCGCTTTAACTGAGTTATCCCATTTGCCGTTGCCCGAACCTTTCACCCATTCATAGCCCGTGAGATTGCCCTGGTCATCAATGGTCAACCGGACCTCCGCGACGAACATGTCATCGGCAATGCCCTCCGGCCGGTTCCAGTGCGAGCGCAGCGCGTGCTCGACCAGGCCCTTATACACCAACTTGGGGTCGGAAACGGTTTGCACGTCTTTGGCGCCGTCGCTGAACTCGAATGCCGGCAAGCTGACGGGCGCGGGGGCGGCCACCGGCGCGGCTTCCTGTACGACGGGAGGCGGGGCGGCCTGGACCGGCGGAGGCGGCGCAGTCAGGTTGGCCATCTTGGGCGTATCGATTTGTTTGGGCGGTTCCACCTTCGGCTCCGGCGGTTTGTCTTTGGGCGGCTCGGGCTTTTTCTCCTTGGGCACCATGGTGACGGTGATTTGGCGGAGTTTCTTGCCGAGCATGCCCTCGCGCGCGGCGAGGAAAACGATCGCGACGACAATTAGCCCATGAAAGGCCAGCGAAAGCGTGAGATTGACCTTGGAAGAATTCCTTTTACGGCGTTCGTTCATATTACTCCTTTCTCGATGCAGCGTCGGGCAACGGTTCGGTGGCAAGGTTCACTTTGCCGACGTTGGCTTGTTGCAGCATATCCATGACGTTGACGATGTTTTTGTATTTCGTTTTGGCCGACCCGCGGATGACGATGTTCAAGTCGGGATTATCCAGGCGCATCGCGACGACCTTTTCCTGAAGCGACGCCAGGTCCACCGGGTCGCGGTTGAGGTACATCTGGCCGCTGTTCTCGACAGTCACGTAGTTGATCTTCGGCTTAGGGTCCTTGGGGCGTTTGGCCGCCGCGGGCAGGTCCACATTCAAATCGTTGACGATGGGCGTGGTGGTGATGATGAAGATGACCAGCAACACAAACGCCAGGTCCAGCAGCGGCGTGATGTTCAACTCCGCCAGCGCGTGATGATGACTTTGCGAGCACTTCTTCATGGCCTAAGTGGAAAACACCGGCACGGGCTCACCTTCACCGTCGTTGGAAGCGCTTCCGGCGGGGTACATCGGCATCGAACCGCGGAGCGCGTCGCGGATTTCCTCGGCCAGCGCGCGGTTATCAACATAGGTGTGCTCGAGGGCGGTGGCGTATTCTGCGGCGAAGCTGTCCAGTTCCTGGGTGATGGCGCGAATGGTGGTGACCATGTAGTTGTAGGCGAACATCGCCGGGATAGCGACGAACAGGCCAGTGACGGTAGCGATGAGCGCGCCGGCCACACCGGGCGCCATGGCGGTGAGGCTGGCGGCGTTGGCGCGCGCGATGCCGGAGAATGTCTCCATCACGCCCCAGACGGTGCCGAGCAAGCCGATGAAGGGGCCGCCGGCGACGGCGGTCGAGAGAACGATCATGCCTTTCTCCAGGGAGAGGGCTTCGGAACTGGCAGCGCGCTCCAGCGCGACGCGCACCGAGTCAAAGGCGCCGTGGCTGATCTTGGTGGTGACCGAACGGGCGAGCACGTCGGTATGGGCCTGCGTGGCGACACTCGAGCCGAGGCTCTGGGTACGAACCACCTGCACCGGGTTGTTCTTGAGGTGATATTCCGCCTCCTCAGCGCCGGTGCAATAAAGCTCGTAGGCCGGAGCGCCGTCGAATTCCACCTTCCGCCGGTAAATGTCAAGCGGATCGCGCGTGGACCGGTAAGCGGAAAAGAACTGCTTGGACATCTTGCGGGCGCGATAAAGCTGCCGGCTTTTAGTGATAATCACCGACCAACTGAAGATAGAGACGATGACCAGCGCGCCGATGGTGGTTTTGCCTTCGGGCGTGGCCTGTTTGAAGGCGAAGTCCAGCGCGCCGCTCGCAAATAAGGGTGTGAGGTAGTGCATAAATTATTTTCCGGAATCGGGCAAAATGACCGTGACGCGGCCGACGCGGCGAACCAGGACGGGATTCTGGCCCGCGTGTTTTTTCTTTTCGTCGTCATCACTGGCGAGAGTGGAGCTGTCGGACGCGGCGACGGTTTTGTCGGCGGCATCGGCGGTCTTTTGGGCAGCCGGAGCGGCGACACTGGTGAACGCGCCAACGGTGCCGCCGGCGGTATTGCCGCTGGTATTGGCATTGCCGCCGGTGGAAATGACCGAGGCGGTGATTTCGGACCCGGACACGCTGACATTGCCGGCGCCGACAATGCTGCCCGAGATGCTACCGCCTGCCTTGACGGACACGCCGCCACTGGAAATGACGGTGCCGATGAAGTTGCCGCCAAGCTGAATGACCACGGGGTTGTTCGCCGTCGAAACGATGCTGCCCAGGACATCGCCCCCAGCGTGAATCGAGCGCACGTGGCCGAGGATACCGGATTGGTCGGCAATGATGCTGCCCGCGGCATACAGGTCCATGCCTGCGGAGGATTGGTCCGTTTGATTGAACGCCAATTGAATGATGCCGCCGGCATTGGCGAGAATATCCCCGCCGGCGCGGACATTGATATTGCCGACGTGGGCGTCGGAATCGGTCCGGGTCACGGCCATAATGCCGCTGCCGAAGAAGCGGTCGTTGCGAATCACCACCTGGCCCAGCACGGGGTCCCACTCGCTGGTGGTGACGGAGAAAAAGCCGCGCGCGCCCGCGCCGGCATCGACGTTGCCATCGAGCGAGATGACGTTGATGTCGCCGCCGTCGTAAGTGGCAATGCGCGAGCCATCGACGTTGATGTCGCCCACCGCCTGCACCGTGACGCTGCCGCCGTGCGCGGTGTAGATGCCTTTGGGCGTGTCGTCGCTGGTGTAAGAATTCTGCGAGCCAACTTCAATTGAGCCGAGGCTGTTGATGGCGATGTCGCCGCCGTTGAACGAGGCAATCTGGGAGCTGGTGATGTTCAGGTTCCCGCTGAGATTCAGCGTTACACTGGCGCCCGCCAATGACACCCGCGCCAGGCTCGGATTAACCAGCGGCCCAACCGAGCGTATGCCGGCCGAACTGCCTAAATCCATGTTATGCGCGCTGACGACGAATTGTCCGGGGCCGCCGAGTTGCAGGCCCAAAGCGGCGAGCGGCGAGTTGGGAATGTCCTGCGACAACGCAAATAAATGCCGCAACGCGGCAGTATCAGTCGTGAAAATGGCATTGCGCACGATGGCGTTGCCGTAGGGGTCGAGGGCGACTTCGCCGGTGCGCGGGTCAATAACGTAAACCGTCGGGTGCAACAGGAAATTCAGATCCACCGAGGTCATAATGCCCTGGAGACCGAGTTGGTGTGTGATGGGGTTGTAGAGCAGGCGCGCGCCGAGGTCCGGGTCCATCGAGGCGATGGGGTCGGTCAGCAAAGCGAGGTCGGCCGGGCTGGCGAGGGTGACGAAAGTTAAATCGCTGCGGCTGAAAAAATTGCCATCGATTTGGATGCGCGTCGCGTCGTGGCCCGAAAGATTTTGCCCTTCAAAGGAGAAGTTATCGACGTTGTGATGAACGCGAATACTGGCCTGCTCGGGCGAGCGGAGGAAGAGGTTATCGAGGTCGCCGCTGATATCGAGGCTGACGCCGGCGCCCGTGCCGCCCAGGTGCAACGGCACGGCCGCGTGGCCGTTGGCAAAGGTGCGGTAATCGGCGCTGCCGCTGTCAGAAACGACTAACTGGCTAAACTGGCTGGGAGCGCTGCCGAAGGACCCGCCATCGGTCGTCACCACCTGCAGGCTGCCAAGCGATGACGGGTAAAGAATGACGTCCTTATCCAGCGTGATGCCGCCGGCACCGGCGTCCATCGAAAGAATCGGTGGATAAATCGCATAATCCTGGCGGACGGGGTTATCGGCGGTGTGAGCGATATTGTCGCCGGTGAGGACGATGGAGTGCCCGCCGAACAGATTCGCATAGGCGTTGGCGCCGTAATCGAACTGGAACGTGAGCCGCGGGCCAAACACCGAGCGATTGGCATTCAGCGAGCCGCTCGGGTTGAAGATTTCGTTCAGGTACAGGTCCTGGTCGGCGTGGAGCGTCCAACCGCCATGGGACAGCCCGAAACTGGCGCCAGTGCCTGCTGAACCGATGTTCCTGCCGGCGATGACCGAGGCCATGCCATTCTCGACCATGAAGTTGCCGCGAATATCGCGTCCGGCCTCGAGCGCGAGATTGCCGGCCTGTGAACCGAATGTGCCGATATGGGATTGGAGGCTGAGGATGTCCTGGCCGGCATTGATGGCAACGTCGCCGCCGGCCTCGGTGCCGATCCCGCCGAGCCCCTGCGCGCTGATGGTGTACCCTGTGCTGCTGAAATCGTAGGTGTCGGCTTTGGTGCCTGCATCCACGTTGCCGTCCAATGTGATGATTGAAATATCGCCTCCGCCGATGGTGCGGATATAGCCGCTGCCGACGAGCACCTCATGCCCGGCCTCCAGCGTGATGTTGCCGCTGGCCGTCTCAAGCGCGCCATTGTAGCCGGGATTGGAAGGACCTCCGTTGAGATAGATGCCGCCAATGCCGCTGCGGACGGCGTGGGTCGGCGAGCTGAAATCGACACCGGCCGCCATGCTAATGGACCAGCCGCCGGCAGAGAAAATGCGGGAATTGTTGTAGAAGGTGATGTTGTTGCCGGCTTCGAGGGTGAGGAGGCTTCCCGGGGCATTGATACCGGTGCTGGTGTCCAGGTTCCAGGCGTTGCCGGCCGAAGGCAACCCGATGTTGATATTCTGGAGCGCCTGCAAATCGATCTGCGAGAAACCGATGAAGGAACGGTTGACGTTCAGCGTCAACGTGCCGGTGGTGGGTGGGTCACCGGCGCCAACCGTGCCGACCGGCGTGGTCCGGCCAGTGTTCGCCGTTAACGTGATATTCAGCGGGTCCAACAGCAGACTGCCACCTCGCCAGCCGCGCTGGGCTGTCCCGTCAAGCTGCGATTCCATGCCGTTCATGGTGAGCGCACAAAGCTGCACCTGACCGCCATCGCCGCCCTGCCCTCCCCCGCGAACGTCGATGATTGAATCGGGGTCATCGACGAAGGTTTGAGCCGAATCCAAAGAGATGCGTCCGCCGGAACTATCGGCCGAGCTATCGCCGTTGGCGCTCAGGACGGAATGCGAACCGAGGTTCACTGCATCGCTGGCAACCAGTTCAATCGTTCCGTGACTTGAACGAACGGAATTGGCCTGAATAAGGCCGTTTTGATTAATGACCTGAGCGCGTAACGAGATAGCGCCCGCGTCGGCGATTAAGCGGCCCTGGTTATCGATGCTCCCTTGCGGCAAATCAACTGCCGCACTGACCCCGCGTCCATCCGGGCGCTCCGAGAGCAAAACGTGCTTGCCGGCGTAGAGGCCAAGCTTGCCATCCGGCACCGAAATCAGGCCGTGATTCTCAATCCCTTCGGCAATGAGGAAAATCGAACCACCGGGATCAGCCCGGATCTGGCCGTAGTTAATAATATTGGCTGTCGGTGGCGGGCCTTGATAGGTCCAGAAGCCGCCGACGCCGGCGGGCGGCAGGACCGCAGCGCTGGCGGCGACAAACCCGCCGACATTCACCTGGCAATGGGGACCGAAGTAAAATCCATTTTGGTTCATCAACACGACTGTGCCGTTGGCCTGCAGGCTGCCCCAGATTTGGGAGGGGTTCCGATCAAAAATCTGGTTCCACACCACCGACCGTGAGGAAGGTTGCCAAAATCGGGTCATCTCTCCGGCAGCGATATTGAAGCTCTGCCAGTTGATGACGGCATTTTGCGACGCGGTAATGTTCAGCACCGAGCCATTCCGCGAGGCTGTGGCCGTGCCGTTGACAACCGTCATGCCCTGCGGATTGGCCCGGACCTGCGAAACCGCACACCAGCCAAGCGCCAGGACGGCCATTCCCAGCAGGAAATGTCCACCTGCACATCGGCCCTCGCGGTGGCGGGCTAACCCTTTAGTGCTGACCTTCATGCGATCCGGTTCTGCTTTGGTGCAATACGACTATGCGCAGCGGCATCAGCAAACGGAAGTTACGTTGTGTGAAAACAGGATGGCGATCATGTGACGACCACATGACGAGCTAGTGATGCGTGTCCGAAAAGTGTTGATCGCTGGAACTTACCATTGGGTGCCGATGCTGAACTCGATGCGGAGGTGATCGGGTTCCTGGGTGGGCACCCTGAGCAACGGGACGCCAGCGTTGACCCGGGCATCGAAGTGCTCGCCGATGCTGAGGTCAAATCCGGCGCCCACACCCAGCATATCGACCGAACCTTGCCGGCTGCCGGAATCAATGAGGTAGCTTTGCCCATAATCGAGGAAGGTGTAAGTCCGGATCAGCATGGGGATACGGTCGAAGGCCAGGCCCACATTCCAGTAGGGTGAGTGCGGCTCGGCCTGAACGCGCCAGCCGTTATCGCCATAGACGGCGCCGTCGCGATAGCCGCGCGGGCCGGCCAGCCCGCCAAAAGCCATCTGCTCGTTGCTGATCAACGGTTCGTTGGCCCATTGCCCGTCGGCATGAAGGCGCACACCCCAATCGCCGTAAATCTTCTGCTCGCGCGTGATTCCGGGAGTCATAACGTAATAGTTGCCGGTGGCCTGAGTGGAGCCGGCAACGGCAGCAAAATCCTGTTGACTGCTGAGCCAACTGCCGAAGGCAAAACTCTGGCCCAGCGAAAAAGTGGTTGTCCCGCTCGGATCTATTTCCGTCCCCTCCCAGCTCAATGAGAAGGGCATGTAGCGCACGGAAGTGAACACGGTCCGCGAGGTGGAGATTGCCGGCGAGGGGAATTGAGTAAATGGGGGCCCGGTAGTGCCGATATCGGGGACAAAAATCGTCGCCTGAAACGTGCGATCTTGCAGAAGTGTCGAGCGATAATTTTTGTAATCCACCCCACCGGAGAGAGTCGAGCTGATACCCCAGAACGGCGCCAAAGGCGTGCTGAAGCGCGCGCCGAGATCCTCGTTGGGATTAATCGTACGATTAAAAATCGTGTCGCTGATCTGCAACCCACCTTCGGGCGGCAGGATGGGCGGTGTAAGCGTCGAGCTTTGCAATTGCTGGCCGGTGTCGGCCGAGGAGCGCGAGGCATAGAAAAGCAATTCGCTGGCGCCGGTCGGCGGTGGGGCCTGAAACCGGCGGGTTGCCTCGTTATAGCCGAAGTCCGTGAGGGTGTAGTCCTGCGCTCGAGGCGGGCCGTTGGCGCCTGACAATGGCATGCGGTAATAAGCGCTGTAATTGGCGATCTGCGGCTGTTCGTAGAAATTGAAATCACCCTGCTTGTAAGATTCGGGCGAGAAGGAGTACTGCAAACCGATTTGGTGGTTAAGCTGCCACAAGTTATCGTCCACGACAGCGAAGTTGGCGCGCAACTCCGGCGTGCCTGGTGTCGAATAGTCATTCAAATCCACATGCGCATGGATGGGCAGGCGGTCCTTAACCTTTAGATCCAGGATGCTCGTTCCAGGGTCCGGCCCGGGCCCCAGCACCGGATAAATTTGGCGGTCGCGATTGGCGTTGGCGCGGTCCAGTTCCTCCTGAAACAACAGCGCGTTGAGCAGCATGTTGGTGTGCAGGTTGGGCAACTCGCGCATGACGTTATTGGAACTGAAGTAGTGGTTGTTCAGAACGTTGATGGCAACCAGGCGGCCTTCGGTAACTTTGATCATGACGATCCCGTTGGTAAGCTGTTGCGGTGGCAGGCTGGGAACCACAGTCACGTAGCCGCGGTCGCGATAGGCCAATTGCAGTTCGGCCAGTGCCTGCCGGATCGAGTCCAGATTTATTGCCTTGCCGGTATGGGCTTCGAGAATGGGCTCAGTGATCGCCGGCGGCAGAACGGTGTTGCCAATAAGCTCGTAGCCTTTCACTTCGAAGGTCGGCCCGTTGGTCGAGGCCGGCGCTTTCGGCACAGTGTTTGTGTCGGGCGCCGTTTTGGCCGCGTGGCGATTCGTCTGATCTTCGGTCCGGAGTTGTTCTAATTTTCGGCGGAGCGCCTCGCGAGCTTTTCGTTGAGCATCCGTGTCGGTTGTAGCGGCGGGCAGTGAGGAGAATGGCACCTCGGCTGATAAGAGGAAGAACGGGGTCATGGAATGGGCGATAAGCCCTTCGCTGCTGCCCGCATGAAGTGCCGCGGTGATCGGCAGAGGAGAGGGGTTCGCGGCGACCGCACTCGAAGCCAGCCACACGCCCAATCCCGCCACCAGGGAGAGGACTTTTTTCGATTTAGCCCCCTTTTGGCGCCATTGCGATGGGCTCATGCCAAAGCGGCGCTTGAACAAGGCGTTGAACAGACTCAGGCTCCGATAGCCGCTGTCCAGCGCCACCTGGATAATCTTGGTATCTGAGCCGCTGAGAAGCTGGCGCGCTTTCAGCAGGCGCAGTTCGGTTTGACGCGTGCGAGGCGCCTCGCCGAAGTGTTCGCGAAAGAGCCGGTTAAAATGACGCGGGCTGCAGCCGCACAATCGCGCCAACTGCTCCGGGGTATGGTGGATGAGTTCGAAGTCAGGCATTTGGAAAATGATTTGTTGAAAGCGGTGTTGGGCGGAAACGATCCGGGTTTCGGGAGCGCGGTGTCGAGCCAGCCCCTCGCCGAAAAAAGTCATCGCCAGCCCGAGCACTTCGGCCCGCTCAGCCAATTCCTGCCCCGGGTTATGCCGCCCGGCCAGCGCCGCCAATTTTTGGCTCAGCGGATGGGTCGAGGGCAGAAACTGCGCTTCCCGGGCCGCTTCGGTGTCATTCTCGAAGAAATAGCGCTCCGCCACGGTGAAGAATCCACAGAGCAGGTCCGGTGCGAAACTGAACCCGTGCAGCAGCACTTCGCTGAGCTGGCTGGCGCGGACGAGGGCCTTTTTGCGTGGAGGGACAATCACCAACTCGCCTTCGTTGAAGGCGCGCGGCTTGGCGGTGTCGAGCCAATAGGCGGCGCCGCGGCAAAGGCTGAGGAAGCGCCAGGCCTTGGCGTCGTCGCTCCACTCTTGCCCCGGCGGCAACTTGATTTGGTCGATGCGTAAATGCCCGGGAGTATTCATCGGCGTACAGGGCCGTGCATCCCTGACAGACGTTGGTTACGAACAGATGACAACCAGGAAACAAACGCATGACATGTCACCGACAAAAAAAGCACCGGCGCAGGTGAATCCCGGCGCCGGTGCTGATTCGGCGGCTCTCCTTTAGAAATTCAAAGAGGTGATGGTACCGCCATCGGTGCCGCGCTGGACTGTCATGTGGGTCTGATCCACAAAGTTGGCGGTATAGTTCACGTTGGTGGTTTGGTAGCCCTGGTTGGTGATGGCGGCGATGAGGGCATTGCGAATCGTCGCCTGGTTGGCGCTGAGGCCGCCGGCGCGATTGACCAGGTGCTCATAACCCCACATGGGGTAGGTGCCGTTCTGCACCGCGGCGGGCGTGAAAGCAACCCCCTCATAGGAAATCGGGGAAGCGGAAGCGGCAATCGCAGCGACATCCGCCAGGCCAAGGTAACCAATCACGTTGGGGTTGTTGGCAATGACGTTGCGTTCGTTACCGCCGCTGGAGTAGCCGTTGGTCAGCACCAGCGTGGTGCCGTTCAGGCCCCAGAGACGCGGCGTGCCGGTAAAGCCAAGGTTACGTTGGGTGGTGATGCGTGTGCCGGAGCCGGAATCGCGGCCCGTCAGATAAACCGGGTTGCTGCCGATGCCGCCGAGGAAACTAGCCGGCATACCGTTGATAAGCTGGGTGCCGTTGGTCACCACGCCCGAAGCGGTCATCAGCAACTGTGCCTGCTCGCGCGTGATATTGGTGATGCCGACCAGAGCGTTGTTTTTGGTGAACGTGAACGGAATAACTCCCACAATGGATTGATCAAAATCCGAGCCGTTGATCGCCGGAGTCGCCGATTCGGGGAACACGTCGGAGAACGATAAATCCGGAACGGTGTTGTTGGTGGTGCCGGTGCCGGGGTTTATCGTCGGCACGGGCGTGCTTTGATCGACGGCTAACATGCCCGTGCCCGAACCGGAAAAGCTCAGGCGCACAGTGACGGGCGTGTTGCGCAAAGAAGGAATGGCATTGGACATCGTGCCCTGATAGGTCCCCGGGCCGATGGCGAGATCCCCGGCGGTGATATAGCCGGCATCAAAGAGGAATTGGACCCGGTCAAAGGCGATCGAGCGGAAAGCGGTGCTGCCGGTAATGGTCAGGGTGACCTGGGCCTGGGCAACGCCGGCCAGCAAACCACCGGTAAGGAGCGAGAGAAGGATTTTGTTCAGTTTCATATTGCAGGTTTAGTTGATGAGTTTGTTGTAAGCTTCAATTTCGATAAGGGGTTAATAAAGGGTTTCGATGCGATAGAACCGCATAGGAGCGCTGGCGTCGTAATCCGTCAGGCTTTGAACGGTGCCATCGCCATTGGCGACACCCGCGCCGGGCACCACCTGCCACGGACCGGCGGCTTCGTCGGCGTAGTACAGGGCGTAATTCGCGCCGACCACAGTCTGGAATGAAACCGTCGCCGACTGGCTGTTGAGCGGGTCGGCCTGGATGCCGGTAATGCGACTGGCGGCCAACACCGGCAAGGCGCCGGCGGTAAACGTCAGGTTCCCGTTGATATCAAGCGTGAAGGCGCCGACCAGTGTCGCCGCGGGCTTGGGATTGGTGGCGCTCACTTCCATCTGATACAGCGCGATGGTAGTCGGATTAACCGCATCGACCGGCAGCGGCGCCAACCCGCCGCCGACCGGCGTGGGCGCATCCCCATTAAACGTCGTGACCGCCGACAACGTGCCGCCCGTAACCAGGTAGTCGTAGGAGGACGAGGCGGCGGTGGAGATAATATAGGGCGCAGCATTCGACAGCGTATAGATGGCGGCGTTGAGGTTGACGTTATCGAGCTTGCCGCTAATAGTGGAAAACTTGCTGAACGTCATCTGCGCCGGAGTCGTCAGCACCGTCGCGTCGGTGACCCAAATGCGCGGCAGCGGATCGATTTGCGATGTGGTCCCGATGATGCCAAAGCGGACGCCGGCCATGCCGCTGGGGAAATTCGTCACCACCGTGTTTTGATTGAAACTGACGGGTGTTTGCGTGCCGGTGGCGAGCGCGAGATAGTTGCTTACCGAGCCGATATCGAAAAGCACGTCTTTGGTGGCATCCTGACGAAACACCAGGAACAAATGTGTGGGGGCATAATTCAGGGCGCCGGCCTGTTGGACCGCGCCGGCAGCAACGGCTGCCAGCAGGAAGCTTGTTATTTTTTTCATAGTTGTGGTAAACCGATTAGGCCCTCCATTGTAACGGCTGCGGGCCAATTGACCTCCTGTACAGGGTCAAGCGCCTGCTATTTTCGGACATTTCGTCACAATGCATCCGCTCGCGGCGTTGCCAGTGAAAGGATGGGGCGAACCCGGAAGATGGCGGTGCGGCACAAGCGTCGCCGCCGAAATGTAACAGGCCGCCGCACAGCCGCGCATGCGCGGCGAAACGGTTTGGGGATAGCTAATCGAAAGGCGAACTGCCCACCGCAATTACCAACGACAATGACTCAATGCGCAATTTTCAACCAGGATAACTCTCGATTGAAAACTGAGAATTGAGTATTTTTTGGTTATTGATCCTTGGGCTGGGCGCTCAGTTTGAGTGCCCTGAAAAACGCTAACCAGCCGCAGCCGTGACGGCGCCTGGCTTGGCAGAGGCGGAAGTCTTCTTTTTGGCGGCGGTTTTTCTGCGCTTCAGGTACCGCTGCCGACGTTGCCGCTTTTCTGCCTTATTATACTGCTTGCTCATAGTTCTTTACTTTTTCCCACGCAATTCGTTTGCTTGGCACTATGAAGTTTTGCAGTTTGCGGTTCAATATCTATTTGGCGTTGGCACTGGTGCTTTGCCTTTCTGTGGGATGTCAAACAGAGGCGCGAAAGCGCAAGAACGCCCTGGCCACCCTGCAGGTGCGCCTGGAAACCAACCCGCGCCCCAACACCCTCTGCGAGCAAATCAAGGTCGGGCGGGACCAACCAGAAATGTTTACGGTGGAAAAAGCTCCGTTCCTCACTGAAAAGTTAATCCAGAACGTCAAGGTGATTGATACCATGGGCGGCTTCGCGCTGTCGCTCCAGTTCGATCGGCAGGGCTCCTGGCTGCTGGAACAGGCGACCGCCGCCAACCGCGGATACCACGTCGCGGTTTTCAGCCAGTTTCCCATGCCCCCGGAGCAGAAACTCAATGAAGGTCGCTGGCTGGCGGCGCCCATCATCTCCAACGTCATCACTAATGGCGTACTGGCCTTCACGCCCGATATGACGCGCCAGGAGGCCGACCAGTTCGCCCTCGGCCTGAACCACGTCGCAAAAATGATCGCCAGCGGCCAGACTTTCAAAGAGGAATAGCCCCCCGGCGCGCGGACTTTTAGTCCGCAGCAACACTCGATCGGCGCGCGGACTTTAGCTTTAGTCCGCAGACACTCGAGAGTCTCAAACAGGCCACGACCTAATTCAGGCCATCGTCAGTTCGGGCGTTGCTGCGGACTAAAGCTAAAGTCCGCGCTCCGCCACTTCCCCCTTGCACTCCGGTCCGCGGGTGTTATTTCTCTGCCGGCTTATGAATTACAGAATTTCGCAGCGGGCCTCGTCGCTCTCGCCTTCCCTGACCTTGGCCATTGACGCCAAAGCCAAGCAAATGAAGGCCGAGGGACAGGACGTGGTTGGATTCGGCGCCGGCGAGCCAGATTTCGACACGCCGCAACACATCAAGGATGCTGCGGCAAAGGCGCTGGCAGCCGGCTTCACCAAGTACACCCCGGCAGCGGGCATCCCCGAATTGCGCCAGGCGATTGCGGACAAACACCAACGCGAAAACGGCCTGACCTATAAACCCTCTCAGGTCATCGTGTCGTGCGGCGGCAAACATTCCTGCTTCAACGTGATCTTCGCCACCTGCCAGGAGGGCGACGAAGTGATTATCCCCGCGCCTTACTGGCTGAGCTATCCGGAGATGGTCAAACTGGCCGGCGCCAAGCCGGTCATCGTCCCAACGAGCGACCAAACCGAGTTCAAGATCACCCCGGCTGCGCTTCGACAGGCCATCACGCCCCGAACCCGGCTGTTCATTCTCAATTCTCCCAGCAACCCGACCGGCTCAGTCTATACTCCCGAAGAAACCAAGGCACTCGGGGATGTCTGCGTCGAAAAAAACGTGCTCATCATGAGCGATGAGATTTACGAGCACCTCCTCTACGATGGCGCCAAGGTTAAGAGCGTCGCCGGTTTTTCCCCGGCGCACCTGGCGCACACGATTATTGTGCACGGATTTGCCAAGGCCTGGAGCATGACCGGCTGGCGGTTGGGCTGGTGCGCCGCGCCCGAGCCGATCGCCAAAGCCATCGACGCCATTCAAAGCCATAGCACCAGTAATCCAACCTCGTTCGCCCAAAAAGGCGCCGTGGCCGCCCTGACCGGGCCCCAAGACCATTTGAAGCTCTGGCTGACGGAGTTCAACAAACGCCGCACGTTCGCCTGGCAAAAGCTGAACCAAATTCGCGGCATCTCCTGCGTCAATGCCAAAGGCGCGTTCTATCTGTTCCCCAACATTGCCGGGACGGGGCTGAAGTCCACGGAATTTTGCGCCAGGCTGCTCGAAAAGGAAAAGGTGGCGGCGGTCCCGGGGATTGCTTTTGGCGCCGATGAGTACATCCGGCTCAGCTACGCGACCAGCATGGCCAATATCGAGAAGGGCCTGGAACGCCTGGGGAAATTTTGCAGCAGCCTGTAGTGCCGCCCTTCAGGGTGGCGGCAAATGCCGATTCACTTCCTGGTACAGCGTGTCCAGGGATTCCGTTTTGCGCATGAACCCATTGGCCCCCGCCGCCCTGGCGCGCTCAACCAGCTCCTCGCCCGTCAACCCGGTAAAAATGACCACCGGGACTTGCGGATGCTGAGTTTTGAAATAACCAAGCAAATCAAGGCCGTTCTCCCCGGCCAGGTTCACATCGACGATCGCCAGGCTGAAGGGCGTCTTTGCGGCCAATTCCTTGGCCTGGCTCGCGTTGAGGGCAGTCGTCACCTGCCATCCCTTCTTGCGGAAATAGAGCGAAAGCAGTTCCCGGATGGGCGCCTCATCGTCCACGAACAGAATGTGATGACTCACGACCGCATTTCTCTATCAGTCAAACGAAATAATGCAAGCCTGAGTTTGAGCGCTGCGATTAAACCGTTCGTCGCCAGAAAGCGGCAGAGGGCTGCCGCAGTCCAAAACGCTGCCGCGATTGTTGGCGCGCCTCTCATGCCGCGAGGTCTTGGACTGCGGCAGCCCTCTGCCGCTTTCTTGCCTGCCAGGACCGAATGCTACTTCGAGGCAGGCTCGGCTGCAGCCGAATGCGCCGCGGCCTGCTTTTGAAACGCCTCCAGTTCGTCCCGCGCCTGGCGCAACTGGTCTGAGTTCATCCGCCCCGCGGCCATGCGCTTGGCCGCGGTGGCATCGCCCACACCGTTGGCCTCGGCTAACGAGAGCCATTTCCAAGCCTCGACCGGGTTCTGCGCGACACCTTTGCCCTCCAGGTACCGCATGCCCAGGTTAAATTGTGCCAGGCTGTCTCCCTGGTCTGCCGCTTTCCCATACCACTTCAGCGCCTCGGGCACATTCAGCGCCACACCTTCACCCGACGTGTACAGCGTCGCCAGATTGTATTGCGCGCGCGCATAGCCCTGCTGGGCTGCCTGCTGATACCATTTGGCCGCCTCCTTCATGTCGCGCCGTAATCCCTGCCCGGCCTCGCATAAATCTCCCAGCGCTGTTTCGGCTGCTGGGTTTCCCTTGGCGGCCGCCATTTGATACCACTTGGCTGCCTGCGTGTAATTCTGAGTTACCCCCTGGCCATTGGCGTAAAGGTCGCCGAGCGTCGCCTGGGCCTGGACATCTCCCGCCTCGGCGCGCGGTTTGACCTCCTCAAATTTGGGGATCGCCTTGGCATCGCCCCCCGAATTCTTTCCACAGGACACCACCAACCCGGCCGCGCAACCGAAGGCGGCAAAACCCCACAAGGCGGGAAGTAAATTGATTCGACACGAATTCATTGGCGCACGATGCAGCATGAGATGAGACAAATTGTGCTGCGCCCGCTGCAACGGCACAAGCCCAAAGACGGCGTTACCGAACAGTTACAATCGTCCAAAATGAACAAGCTCCGTGCGCCTTCGTTGCAGGAACGTCACTTTGCTTTTGCAACGACCGCCATAAAATTAGGCTTGAACTTATTTGGAAGTAAAGTAAACGTAATTGCATGAGCACATCGTTCGGATTTCACGCACCTGCTCCGTCTATGCCCTGCCGGCCTCCCCGCCCAAGAACGCCAGGGCGGCTGCTTGCTGGTCAGGAACCGCATGAACCGGGCTTTACGCTGATCGAATTGCTGGTGGTGATCGCGATCATCGCCATCCTCGCCGCGATGTTGTTGCCGGCGTTGAGCCGCGCCAAAGACACCGCCAAAGGAGCAACCTGCCTCAACAACCTCAAGGAAATCGGCCTGGCCACCCTCACCTACGCGCAGGATAATCGGGAAACCTTCTTTTGCCTCGGAGATAGCCCGGCGAACGCCTACATCCCCAATGACGGCCAGTGGTACGCCAACCCACGCTCCACCATCCTGCTACAGCCAACCGACCCTTATGCTTATTGGGCGTTGGGTTATTACGAATATTACGCCCATAATCCCGGCATCTTTCATGACCCCTCCTGCGTCCACTGCGACGAATGGCATGATGACGGCCGCTACTACCCTTCGGATTTCTGGAAGAATTCCGATTACGGGATGTGTGATTTTTTGTTGTTCCCCTATGATCGTTCCGCCGAGCCGCAACTGAAGAAAACCACGTGGTACCAGGACCCGGTCCACATGATTATGGTGCAGGATTCGGCTGAGCAAAAGAATGAGGGCGATACCGACACCATCGGGCTGTTCCCCGGCCAAACCCAAATCCTCACCCAATGGATCGGCCAGCCGCCATATGGTGGATTGTCCAGCCTGTATGGCGGTTATCACTTCGAGCGCGAATGGTACCGCCACGGCAACTCTTGCCAGACGGTCTGGGTGGACGGCCACGCTTCGAAGATCCGCTTCACCGGCCTCAACGTCGGCATTGATTACCGCCATTACACCGGCATCCGGCCCCTGAACCCCGTCCCGAACTGATTGCTTTCACCTTTTTCGAATACCGTCCCGAACTAAGCTTTTCCATGAATGTCTTTCCCTCCCGCCCGCGGGCAGCGTGCGTCGTGCTCGCCTCTTCCTTGCTCCTCGCCGTCTTGGGCTCCGCCTGCAGCAAACAGACCCCTCCCCCGCAGGTCATGACTGCCGAACAACTTGAAACTGCCCTTGACCACGCCTTTTCCTCCGCCAAAACCGACCTGCGCCAGCTCGAAACTGACATCGTTTCGGCCCTCAAGACCCCGGATTATTCCCGCGCCTATCTCCAGTTGCAAAAGCTCTCCAGCCAGACCGGCCTGAACAACCAGCAGAACCAAGTCGTGGCGAGCGGGCTGCTCAGCGTCAATCAACTGCTGCAAACCGCCCAAACTCAGGGTGACACCAATGCCTCCCAGGTCCTTCACAATTACCGCGCCACCAAATAATCTCCGCAGTGTCTCCGCCCGCAAATGCAAACCAACCAAATACAGACTCACATGAAAATCGTGCCTAATCTCACAACCAACCTACGGCCCTGGAGCGCCGTTTTGGCCGCGGCCCTTGCGCTCGCCACCCAACTCCACGCCCAGCCCACCGGCCAATGGGACTTCAACAGCGGCGACCTCACCGCCACCGTCGGCTCCGACCTCCAATACGCCGACGGCCCTGGCGGGCCGACCCAACTGGGGACCACCTTCGGCACAACCACCAGCCTCGGCATCCCGGATATTAACGGGACTGCGGCCCACGTCATGCGCTTTTCTGCCAACGTCAGTGGGATGGGCTATCTCATGCCGGACCCTCCTACTGCCAACGGCGGCGGCAGCCTGGTAAATGATTATACCTTGATTATGGACGTGCTCTATCCGGCTTCTGCCAACGCGCAGGAGCGGCCGTTCCTCGATGCCGACGGCAGCCTCTTCGTCGCCGGGCCCGACCTGGTCGTTGATGCCAGCAACGGGATCGGCACCACGCCCAGCGGCCCCTACTTCGGCGCCTTTACCACCAATACCTGGTATCGCATCGGGTTTGTCATCCAGCAGGACCTCGCTACTGTCACCTGCTATTCAAACGGCGTCCGTATAGGCTCTGACACGATCACTCCGAGTGGGGCGGCTGCGGGGCTGGATGGCCGGTTCGGCCTCACCCCCGGCTCGACCTCATTAATTCTCGGCAGCACCGATACCAACTCGACGGCCGGCTACGTCAGCAGCATTCAAATCCGCGACGTGGCCCTGAACGCCGGCCAAATGGCCGCCTTGGGCGGCCCCAGCGCTACCGGCATCCCACAAGTCATCCCGCCGGTCCCATCCTATATCGATTCTCGCACTCCGGACGTCAATTCGACCACGGAGCCGCCGCTGCCCGCCATTCATGTGGCTCTCATGGCCGGAGATACCACCATCGCAGGCAATTCTATCAGCCTGTACTTCGATGGCGCTCTGGTGCCCGCGACGGTCACCAACTCCCCTCCAAACTACACCATCGATTACCCCATCACTACCATTCTACGCCCGCTTTCCAGCCATCAAGTTTCCCTCGTCTATTCGGATAGCGTCGCCGGACTCCAGACGAATTCCTGGAACTTCTCTGTGATGAATTACCAGAACGTGACTTTGCCCGCTCCGTTCTACCTGGAGAATTTCGATGAAGTGGCGCCAGGCAGCCTTCCTGCTGGTTGGGTGGTAACCAACGACACCGAAGTCGATGTAGCTGGCTACAACATCATGGACCCTACGTCCGATGCCTACAAGGATTGGATAGTTATCGACCCTGACGTCGTGACCAGTATTACCAGTTGGGATAGCGCGCGGCGGTTGACCCTCCCCCCCATCGTGGTCAATGGCCAATTACTTGACTCCTTGATTCACACCAACTTCGCTTATGCCGAATCCGACCAACGCAGCGGATCTCAGGTGCAGGCAATGTTCACTCCCGAGATCGATTGCACCGGCAAGACCAATGTCTACGCCTCCTGGCACAATATCTACGAGCAAAACCAGGACAACCTGGGTGCCGTAGAGTATTCCGTTGACAATGGCAACACCTGGCATCCGGTGGTCTATTTTCTCCCGGACAGCGACGGCCAGGATTTCACCAGTGGTGTGGTAGTGAGCAATGCCGATGGCACCATAAACGCGGTCGCCACCTTTGCCAGCACCGCACACGGGCCCGCTTATGGCCTACCCTACGGCACTTTTATTCTGGCACCCATCACCACCAATTTAGACGGGTACATCGTTCCAGAACCCGACGATGAGGCAAACATTACCATAGAAAGCGGTGTGGCTCACAACGCCTGGATCGGAAAGGACATTGAAATTCATCGTCTTCCTTTGGCCGACAACTCGGCCCACGTCATCCTTCGATTCCTGCAGACCGGTACCGGGAGCTGGTACTTCGGTATCGACGACTTTGGGCTTTACAGCATTAATACGCCTGTCGTCACGACCCAGCCTGCCTCGCAAACTGTGGACGCTGGCACTCCGGCAACCTTCAGTGTCGTGGCCAATGGTCCGGGGACCTTGCTCTACCAATGGGAGTTCAATGGCCAGGCCATCGCCGGTGCCACCAACAGCAGCTTCACCATCAACAATGTTACCCCGGCCAATGCGGGCTTGTATGACGTGGTCGTCTCTAATTCCGATGGTCCAACTACCAGCGGGACAGCCCAACTGACCGTCGTGACCACGCCCCAGATGATCACCCAACCTCTCTCCCAGGTAACTTACGTTAACGCCACTGTCACCTTCAGCCCACAGGCCCGCGGTGGCCGGCCCTTGGCCTATCAGTGGTACCTTAATGGCAGCGCCGTGAGCGGAGCCAATGGCACACCGCTGACCATCAATAACGCCGCTACTGCTAATACGGGTGACTATCAGCTCGTTGTCACTAACTCCTACGGCGCCGTTACTTCCGCCGTCGCGCACCTGACGGTCTATTCCGGGCCGATCACCGACAGCCTCGTCGCCCACCTGAAGTTCGACAACGACTATACCGACTCCTCTGGCAATGGAACCGACGGGTCGGCGGTCGGCACGCCCGCTTTCGCCACGGGTATCATCGGCCAGGCCGTCCACGTCTCCTCGTCGGGCACGCCCGCCAACGCTCCCGCTACAAACAACTACGTGACCCTGGGTACCCCACCTCAGCTCAGCTTCGGGAGCAGCGACTTCTCCATCTCGTTCTGGACCAAAGTCAGTTTCCAGAATGACGACAAGCCGTTCCTCTCCAATAAAGACTGGGGCAGTGGCAGCAACCCAGGCTGGGCGCTGGCCTCCGAAGGCACCGGCATGAAATGGAACTTCCGTGATAATCTATCCAGCCGCCGCGATAGCGGTACCGTTGCACCCCAAATTGAAGATGGCAACTGGCACAACGTCGTCGTCACCTTCATTCGCAGCTCGGTCGGTTCCATCTATGTCGACGGCGTGGTAGTCAACGTGGCCAATGTCGCTCCTGATGCCGGTAACGCCATTGGCAGTGCGGATACGGGTCTTCCGATCAATATCGGCCAGGATGGCACCGGCCACTACACCGACGGCGGTGGGGCAGCCGCGCTGGATGCGCTCATCGATGACGTCGGTATCTGGCGCCGAGCCCTGGCGCCGAGCGAAGTGGCCAGCATCCATGCCCAAGGTGTGCTGGGCCACGACCTGACCACCGCCACGGGCTTCATCAATGGCAACCTGGGCAGGATCACGATCGGCCATGCCGCAGGCAATATCACCTTCTCTTGGACCTCCGGCGCCACTGTCCGGCTCCAGAAGGCGACCAACCTCAGCGCGCCAACCTGGACCGACGTCTCCGGCACCCTGGGCGTCGGCACCTACTCAGAGCCCGCGACCAACAGCGCGGCGTTCTACCGCCTCTTCCAGCCCTAATCCAGGGCCATAAAAATCAGGCCGGCCCCGCGCAAGCGGGGCCGGCTTTGTTTTTGGCGGCGACCAGGACAGCCGCCGGCGCGTCAGTGCGTTCAAGCGTTCAAGCCAGGGGACCGAACCAGCCCGCGAGAGGGGCACATCGGTAGTGGCGCCAAAAGCAACTGTTACCTCGGCGCGGAGCCGAAGAGTCCTGTTCATGCCTGCACGCCAGAACGCCAGAGTATCAGATTGTCAAATCGGAAACTTCTTCTAAGGTACAAGAAACCTACATTCAGGTTGATGGGCCCATAGCTCAGCGGTTAGAGCAGGCGACTCATAATCGCTTGGTCGGGGGTTCAAATCCCTCTGGGCCCACCATACTTGCGTAAATTGCGAAAAACCACTATGCGGTTTCTGTGCGGTTTTTGAGTTTCTTGACCCGGGATTCGGAGGGGTGCGAGGCGCGTTGGCCTTCTGCACTGGCACTATTCTGCAATCCGCGAGACGACATGTGGCGTTTCGTAGTCGCTTGCGAAGACGCGTTTCAATGGTGGAAAGGCTTGAGGCCGCCCTGTGTGGGAAAGGGTGCGAACCTTTCGGATGCTCCCAGAAAAGTTGGACGCCACAGAATCTGGTTGAACAACTCGGGAATGGCGGCAGAGAACCTCTGTGAGCGTTCGCGCAACAAACAGCAACCCGAGTCCTTGTTACGCGAGGTCCAAATCAAGCTACTGACCAAACACAAATTCGGCAAACTTCTGCCAAAAGACCTGGGCAGCCACGCCCCAGCACACGACCCTTATCGAGTGCGGACATGCCGGACCATTCGAAAACCGGCATTTCCGTAGAGCCGCGGTCGGAAAGAGTGTCGGAATGAGTTGAGGAGCTGCTTTGGTGCGAATCGGATTTCTGGTTCGCTGAGGCAATTTGGGTTGCCGTCCCTTGATTGGCTCCTGTGGCAGAACGGTCAAAACGGACTCGATTCACAAATAAGCCCTCAGTGGCCCTTTGGCTGATTGGGGGCTTTTGAACGATGCCACGCCGAAACTGCTGATTTATTTGGCCGAAATCAGTTCAGCAAAATGGTTCACTGCGACCCACCGGGCTAAACTGTTAGAATTCTCTAATCTTGGGTTAATGATTTTCCAACGGCGGACGGGCGATGTTGGAGGGCGACATGAAGCCCGCGGCCAAAAGACAAAACCGGAGTCTGCGGACCACTCTACTGTCACTGAAGCTTGCGGCGGCAGTGTCGGCTCCCTCGCCATCGGCGGGTTTTGAGTTCGCCGTAATCGGAGACACCCGCCCGCGGTTTGAAAGTGAGAGTTTCCGACCGTTCGAAGGTTTAATTTCGAAGATCAACGCAGCCAAACCCGCTTTGGTTGTCAATCTGGGAGACTTGATCTACGGCTACGGGCTTCCATCGAAGGAGAAGCAGTGGGACAAATACGAGAACGTGGTGAAGGCGATTCAAGCTCCGTATTATCAGGTGCCAGGCAATCACGATACACACTCAAAGGAGGCGCGCAGGATTTATGGCCGGCGGTTTGGAAAATTCTACCGATCGTTCGACCACGAAGACTGTCACTTCGTGGTGATGGACAATACAGAAGAGCAGCGTTGGGGTTACGTCAGCCCTGCTCAATTGAATTGGCTCAGGCAGGATCTTCAAGGCACCCGAGCCCGGGCAGTTTTTGTCTTTATGCATTTCCCCATGTGGGAACCGGAGAGGATCACTCCTGAATCGTACGAGCTTTGGGAGCAAACGCTTCATCCCCTGTTCAAGACCTCCCGGGTTCGGGCGGTGTTCGGCGGACATTACCATACATACGGCCCAACACGCGAATTCGATGGGATTCGTTACTTCATTACCGGGGGAGGCGGCGCTGAGTTGAGGCCGGAATACAAGAAATCCGGGGGCGAATTTCACTTCATGAAAGTGATGACGGCCGGGAACAACTTTGACGTTCGCGTTATCACCGAGGGGGGAGAATCGACCGACCCTGAAGCCGATCTGATGGGTGGGTTGCAATTTGCGGCTCGCAATGTGTCCCGGATCGCGATAAAGCACGAAAGCGACGACTTGCGCTCTGGGGTGGGCTTCCGGGTTTCAGTCACGAACCCGCACCGCGAGCACCTGAAGGGCCAGGCGAACTGGGTTGCGGACGCTGCCGCGTTTGTTGTGGAGCCAAAACGAGTGGCCGTGGACGTACCACCGGGTGGGACTCACGATTTCAGCTTCCACCTGAAAGCGCTGCAAGAAAGGACCACGCTAGGCTCCCTTCCTCAGCTTCTATTCGATGTTGCGTCGGCCGGTCGGCGGCTCCGCTTTCATCGGGACGTTCGCTTTGTTCAGGCCATGCAGACGCCATACCGGATGAGGGGCCTCACCGTGGACGGAAATGCCTCAGACTGGGCGGAAGTCCGCAGCATCCAGTTCCAGGATGGACCGCAACTCCGGACTGAACTGCGCAGTTGTTACGATGCGACAATGCTTTATCTCCTGTTCCGCATTCCGACCTTTGAAACAACAGAAGCCAAGGAGTTGGGCTTTACCGACGACGTTCAAATTGGGATTTCGCGGCCAGTGAGCGAAACCGATTTTGGAGCAGATCTGCTTCGCCTTGGGTTCAACGCGACTGCTAACGAGGTGAAGGACCGGACTCCTGCCCACAAACCCGGCACGGCGTTCCGGGGAGCAAAGTGTGTTACCGGGCAAGTCGATGGACAGAATTGCTACGAAATCGCAGTGCCCTGGCACTTGATTGAGAATTTTAAGCCTCGGCCAGGAAGCCGCATAATGCTGGACTTGTCATTCTTGGCGCCAGAATCTGAATCGGGCGCTGGAGATAATTCCGAACCCGCCCCCAACACGTTGTCCTACCGTGTAAGGTACGGTAACGATTCTCTGGTTCCGGTGCATTTTTTGGAGTTGGAATTGGAAAGCGACCGGTAACCGCCGTGCTGAATTTCTAAATGCGCTGTCCAGAATCCCAGCACCAAGCCTCAGAATTTGCTCTGATGAGGACAAACGGCGTGGAGTTGTACGTGTTCACTAGTTCTTGCTAATGTTTTTGATCCACCTCCAGATTTCCACATGTCAGTAGATCCTGCACAACCAAACCAACCGGCGAAGAAATTACATATTGAACACCACCGGATTCATCGGTCCGGTTGGCTGAGAGCAGCCGTGCTTGAGCTTCATATTCAGTGGTACGTTCTTGCGAGACATCCAGGCGTCCTGCCGATGGAACGCGCAGCCGAGCCCAAAAAGATGACGTCTTGCGGAACGTAAGTTTTGTCCGCTCCAACTGCGAAACCAACGCGCGTACTAAGCGCAGCCCGATCCCCAAACCGTTGCCGTCTTTCGAGCCCCGAACCGCCGGCCGATTGCCAATCAGAAACCAGATGCTGCCGCCGCAAGAACGCACGCGCAGCAGGATGCCCTCCCGTCCGTGCTGCAACGCGTTGTTTAGCAAGTTAAACAGAATCTGCTTCAGCAGGTTGCGATCGGTCCAGGCGGTCGCTTCTTTTGGACAGGACCACAAGAACCTTCTTTGATTTGCGGCAGCGAGACGGCTAAAAGGCTCTACCATATCAATGAGGAAATCCTTGAGGGCCAGCGGTTGGGGATTGATTTCGAGGCGCCCCTGCTCGGCCCTGGCAATCATGAGGGCGCTTTCCACGTAATTCGATAGGCGCGCCAATTCCTCCTGCAGAGCCTCTGCGAGCTCCGGCTCCATTTTCGTTGCATTCAGCTCCACCTGCAGTTGCATCAATTGCAGAGGAGTTCGCAGCTCGTGCGCTACCTGGCTCGAATACTCCCGCAGTTGAGTAAAAGAGGTTTCGAGTCGTTCCAGCAAATCATTCAAGTGTTCAACCAACTCGGCGATTTCAGGGCTCGCATCTGGAGCGTGGAGCCGCCGGCCCAAACTGGCCGCCTCCAGGCTTGCCAATTGCCCGTTAAGGTTGCGCACGGGCTTTGTGGAATGGCGTGCCAAAAAGTAGGCAGCCAGTAAGGCCAATCCCACGGTTGGCACGCCAACGATCACCCAGAATTTAAGCAGTTCACCCAGGATGTCGTGGACCTCCTTATCCGTGAAACTGCCGTGCAGAACCCAGTCCGGCTGAGCGGGATTGCTGCGTTCCCATTTCTCTTTCCGCAACTCGTAATCGAGATGCCAGTGAGCGGAGACTACCAGGACGGAAACCACCATCAGCAGACTGACTGCGAACCAGCCCGTGAGCCGCCAGCGCAGAGATTTCATGGGGACTCCCGCGGAGCCAGAGCAAACCCGATCCCGCGCACGGTCCGAATCAAGGAGGGTTGGCCCGGCTGATCAATCTTGGCGCGCAGGTAGTTGATATAAACGTTCACGACGTTCGTGCCGCCATCGAAATGTTGGTCCCACACTCGCTCCACAATCGCGCTCTTCGATACTGTGCGAGGTGAGGACTGGGCCAGCAGTTCCAGCAGAGCAAACTCGCGGTTGGTTAGTTCGATTGTCTCCGTTGCGCGACGGACCGAACGGGCCATGAGGTCCAATTCTAAGTCCGCCACACGTATTACCTGGTTCATCTCGCCACGAGTTCGACGAGTCAAGGCGCGTAGCCGCGCCAACAATTCTTCCAGAGAGAACGGCTTTACCAGGTAATCATCACCACCGGCATCCAGTCCCGCGACTCTGTCCCGGACCTCGCCCCGCGCGGTAATGAAGATAACCGGAGCCGTGACGCCTCGACGGCGCAAGCCCCGCACCAGAGTCACCCCATCCACCTGCGGCATCATAATGTCGAGGACCAAAGCCTCGTATGCGCCGTTTTCGACCGCCCAGCGGGCTTCGGACCCGTCCTGGGCGCAATCCACAACGTGTCCGGCCCCACGAAGACCGGCGGCCAAGTGGTTCAATAACTTGCGATCATCTTCCGCCAGCAGAAGTTTCATAGCGCGAGTGAATCTGCGGTAAAGAATCTACGGTCGATGCGCGCCGAGCGAACATGGATGTTTAGTCAGAGTCTCGCGCCTTGGTTTCGCGGATCGCTGACTGATCGGGAGTTGGTTGTGTCGTTGCCACTTGAATGCCGGCGCCGTGCCGATATACCAATGCCCCACCGCGATGACCGGTCTCATAGACGCCGTAAGCCGCAGCGACCGAGACCAGCGCGGCCACGACGGCCACGGCACGTGCTGTCCGTGGCCATCGGGCCGCCAGCATCGAACCGACGGCGGCCAAACCGGCGATGATGCTGATCGTCAGGGTCCGCTTCGCCCAAGTCTCATGTGCATCCAGCAGGTCATTGACCTGAGGCGCGGTGTTCTCGACGAGTCCCCCATCCGATTCGCCAGACTCCACCGCGCCCCAGGTGCCCACCGCCCCCATCACCAATAACGTCGCAGCCAGCGCCGGGACACCGTGCATGCGCACGAAGACCGCAGCGACGGCGGCAACCACCCCCAAGAGCAGCAAGACGATTGGGAAATGGACCACTGCCGGGTGAAGAGGATTAGGCAGAAAATTCATAACTCGCCTCATGAAGAGCCGCGCCTAGTTGATCTTCTCGTATTCACTCACCGATCTCGACAGCTCGGACAATTGCGTTCCGGCAATTTCGTGGTCGTGTAGCCGCACACTTTGCACACATAGATGGGTCCGTCCTGCTGCCCGAGATTGTCCAGCGCCTGCTGGTAAAGTTTGGCGTGCTCGGCTTCAGCCTTTTCGGCGTACAGGAAGGTCCGAGTGGCTTCCTTGGCCTCGTCTGCTTTGGACTGCTTGAGAAAATCGGGATACATCGTATCCCGCTCGTAGCTCTCGCCTTTGATCGCTGCCTGAAGGTTTTCCGTGGTAGTGCCAATCTTCAATTCATCGAGCTTGAAATCTTTAATCTTCCCGCCAAGCGCCAGAATTGCCTGCTTGTGGTTTTCCCTGTGGATGGATTCCGCTTTTGCGGCCGCCCTGAAGAGGTGAGCCGCCTGGCTTTGGCCCTCGGTGTCGGCCTTCTTGGCAAAAGCCTCATAGCGATGCGCCGCATTCGACTCGCCCTGAAACGCCGCGTTCAGATTATCGAGCGTTTGCTGCGAGACTTTGGCCTGGGCAGGAATAACCGCCGCCGTTAGGGCGACGCCAATCATAAGCATAAAATGTTGCTTCATAGTGCCCACAACCTGCCACATCAAACGTTTGAAAATCGTTAGGCTAAGGTTAGAAATTTCTAACTCTGTGCGACGCGAGCTGCGAATGGTTGAACCGCTACCCGGCTATCCTATTCGGTTACCGTGAGCAATGAATTGACGCCGCCGAACGGATTGGGCACCGCTTCCCTGGCGCGTGGATCAGGAACCCACGTGCCGTCCGCCACAAATAAATACTCGTAAGTGCCCGGCGGCAGCATCAACTCCTTGGCCCATTTGCCCTTTGCGACCAACTGTGCCGGTTCCGGGCGCCAATCGTTGAACGAGCCGGCTATAGCGACCGCACTCGCGGTTGAGTGAGAGAATTCAATATGGATTGGCTTTGTGCCGTTATTTGGCTTTTTGTGGTTATGGTTATTCTTTCGCATAGTTGTGTTGGTCAGGTTTTCATTCGTTGATCCCCCAGCCGCTGTAAGCTGCCGGGTAATCCAATACGCGGTGTGGGCGATTCGGCGCAATCATGCGTAAACCGGGCATCGTCGGAGCAAGGTAGCGAAACTCCCTCCAGGCAGACGGATTCCTTAGCACTTCGTGAATAAATGTGATCAAATTGCCCAGCGCAAAAGGCTTTTCCGCGACTCCGTCCAGGTGCTCACGCACGGCGATTTCGCTGCCTTCGCTTCGTTCAGTAACGCCGATGATACGAACACTTGGATTCAATTGGGTCAGCCTGGAAATGTCCTGGCGGAGCCGCTCGCCGGGCACATCCAGGTCAACGAGTAGCAGATTGGCCGTCCTAATGTCGAAGTGCTCCACGGCATCCCCGATACTGGTTGCGTGGAAGACGTCGCAATTATTAGCGACTAGTCTCTTGCGGAGTTGCCAGTAGCACCTCGGCTCAGCGTCAGCGATGAAAATGCTCTTCTTCATATATGAGGAGCAACTCTTGCTTGTTTACGTTTCCTTGAATTTGCAGTTGATGCGGTTGAGACAGGCTGAAAACAACGTGTCGATTGCTCCACTCCAACCAGCCTTTTGAGCCGTTGCTGCGGGGACTCGATTAGCAGTTCGGCAATCGTTTTGAGGAGCAACGGCACGTCCAATGGCTTTTGCATCAGCGCACCTACGCCCGCCGCGACCGCTAACTCCGATTGCTTTTCCCTGCCAGTGATAATGATTATGGGCAGCAGAGGGTTGGTTGAGGTGACCCGCTCGAAAACATCCCAGCCGCTTTTGTTGGGAAGGTTTAAATCCAGCAACAGCAAATCGACACCTTGGCGTTCGAGCTTGTCCAGAGCCTCAACCCCCTCCTCAGCGAGGATCACTTCATAGCCTTCGACGCGCAGTAACTTCAGGAGGGATTTGCGTATCTGCTCGTCATCGTCGAGCACCATGATTTTCTTGTTCATAAATTCTTCGCACTATTCCGGCTTCTTGCGGGCACACCTACTTGGCCGTCTTCCCTGAGAGATGCAATTCGCGGTCGGCCACGGGATACGGCACGGTGAAGCGTTCGTTCAGCATCTCGCGAAAAAGGTGCTCATCGCACGAAACGAATCTGAAACTTGAAGACCGACGCCTGGCACGTTCCGCTCGGATTTCCATCGGTTCATCCAGAAGTTCGCGTATCGTTTGCAAGAGAAGGGGAACATTCAGGGGCTTTTCCATCAGCGCATCTGCGCCAGACTTTTCCGCCAATTCACGCTGATTGGCGCGTCCGGTAATGATAACTACGGGCAGCAAAGGATTGACCTTCGCCAACCAATCAAGGGTCGCCCAACCGTTTCCGCCGGGCAGATTCAAGTCTAACAGCAGCAGGTCAATTCTGCCGGCCCCATGTCGTTCCATTGCGTCTTTTCCGGTTTCCGCCAGCAAAACTTCGTAATTTTCCGCCCGCAGCACTTTGCTGAGGGCTTCCCGGATCGATTTCTCGTCATCCACGACCAGTATCTTTTCCCTCATAGGCTTGTCTCTCTGGTGCTCTCGGCGACAGATATCGATTCTTGAGCCACGAACTTACGTTCGTTCTCCCGCACGACCAGCACCGGACATCCGGCGTTGCGCCTCGCGTGGTCCAAGCTCCACCAGCAAGCCTCCCGCCTTTCTTGTCGGTCTAAATTTCATAGGGCACCTCGCTCCGTACGCCGGCCATCAATCACGGGCTCCTCGATATTGCACTTCGAACTTTTCATCGCGTTGGCATCATTTTTGTTACATGATCGGATCGTGGTTGAACCGGCGGGTTTGATCTTAGCTGGACGTATGCCAGCGGTGGGTTCGATCTTCACGCCGCAAAAGCGCTGTAAAATGAGCTCTTCAGGACTGGCGGGGTCGCTGTCGAATGACCAGCGGCAGTTCACGTGCGGTCAGGGTTTGGTCACATCATGACTGCTTCGCACCGCCTTTTTAGATTTGGTCTGGCCGTCGCCGTGACGGCGGTTCTGATCGCCTGGGTGGGCCGCACCACTTGGCGGGAAATCCGCCAGTTACGAGCCAGTTTCTCGATTGTGGAAAGTGACAGCTTCCACCTCTCCGACTATATCGAAGTCCCCGTTCGCGACATGAAAGAGGCACTGTTGGAGCACGATTTGCGGAAAGATGAGGTCAGCAAGAGAAGATTTCTCGATGACGGTGAGAAACTGAAACAGTGGATCAGCGCGCATGCCGACACGTTGGCAACTTCTGAGCAGCGCCAAAAGCTGGCTCAGATCGAGGCGGCTCTGGAAGTGTATCTCAGCTGGGGTGTTAAACTGATGGAGGACCACGCGACCTCCGACGGCAAACCGACATTGGAGCAAGTCGAGGCCGAGGCCGCCCCACTGCTCGCGTTGTGCGATAGCCTGGCAGTGACAGAGCGCATTGCGCTCGCCGACTTCATGAGGGATTCTGGTCGCTCGCTGGTTTGGGTGGAGGGCCTGTTGGCGGTGTTGCTGCTTCTGGTGATCGGACTCGGAGCCGTCGTAGGGTTGTCGGGTTATCGGGAGTTCCTTCGGCCACTCCGCAACCAGTTGCGCCAAAGTCGCGCCGTTATCGAGCGCAACGAGAAACTTGCCTCGCTGGGCACGCTGGCGGCCGGCGTAGCCCATGAGATTCGCAATCCGCTAACAGCAATCAATGTGCGGGTTCACAGCCTCAAGCGCAGCTTGGTCAGCGGTTCCTCCGAACACGAGGATGCAACCGTTATTGATAATGAAATCAAGCGATTGGAGGGAATCGTACAGGCATTCCTGCAATTTGCCCGGCCATCAGACCCGAAACTCATGACCGTTTCGGCCGACAGCCTTTTGGTAAGAGTCCGCGCCCTGCTCGGCGGGCAAATGGAAAAGGCTGCGATTCAGCTCTTGCTTGAATCCCCTCCAGACCTGTGGGTGACGGTCGACCCGCAACAAATTGAGCAGGTCCTAATCAACCTGGTCCAGAACGCCGCGGAAAGCATCAAGCGCGAGGGCGTGATCCGCCTCCGGGCCCGGAAAGATGTTGCGCGCTTAGGAGGGCGGTCCTGCTCGGTTGTTGTGCTGGAGGTCAGCGATACGGGCAAAGGGATTCCTCCAGATGTGCAAAAGCGCCTTTTCGATCCATTCTTTACGACAAAGGAGGAGGGAACCGGGCTGGGCCTTTCGATTTCGATGCGCATAGTGGAACAGCAAGGCGGCGCTCTGCAATACACGACTCAACTCGACCGAGGTACCACCTTCAGCCTGATCTTGCCCGAAGCAGAATACCATTCAGATGAAAGCTCGACCAAAGATACAACTCATTGAAGACGACGCCAGCATTGCAGCCTCGCTGAAGAAGGAATTGCACACAGAAGGCTATGATGTGGCGATTGCGATGAGGGGCGACGATGGCTTAACGGCCGCTATCAACGACTCGTGCGACTTGGTTATCACCGATTTGAAGATGCCCGGCCTGTCCGGCCTCCAATTGGTCGAGAAACTCCATGCAGCCAAGCCGAAGTTACCGATCATCATGATCACGGCATTCGGCACAACTGAAACAGCCATTGAAGCGACCAAGCTCGGCGCCTATGACTACCTCCTCAAACCTTTCGACACTTCGGAATTGTTAAAGCTGGTGGCTTCCGCTGTGGCTAGCAGTCGGATGATGTCCGAGCCGTTAGAACTCGGAAAAGCCGAGCCATCCCAATCCGCCATCATCGGCTCGTGCCGCGCGATGCAGGCCATTTACAAAGAGATTGGTCGAGTAGCGGCCACCCCGGTCACCGTGCTGATCCGTGGGGAGACCGGAACCGGAAAGGAATTGGTGGCCCGCGCCATTTATCAACACAGCCAACGCGCGGCGCAGCCCTTCATCGCCGTCAATTGCGCCGCCATCCCGGAGACGCTGTTAGAAAGCGAGTTGTTCGGCCACGAACGTGGTTCATTTACCGGTGCCCATGCGCGGCGGATCGGCCGGTTCGAGCAAGCCAATCGAGGCACTATTTTCCTGGATGAAATCGGAGATTTGAGCCCCGGTACGCAGGTCAAACTTCTGCGGGTTCTCCAGGAAAAATACCTTCAGCGCGTGGGCGGCAACGACAAAATCCCGGTTGATGTGCGAGTTTTGGCCGCAACACACCGGGATCTCGAGACCGCGATGAGGGAGCGGCTTTTCCGCGAGGATCTATTTTATCGGCTGAGCTCGGTCACAATCACTTTGCCTCCGCTCAGGGAGCGAGCTGAAGATATCCCCGATTTGGTGAAGTATTGTCTGCAACGCTCTGCCATGGAAATAGGAGTCCAATCCACCTCGATCCAACCCGAGGCGATCACCTTTCTCCAAGCCCAGTCCTGGCCTGGAAACGTTCGCGAATTGGAAAACGTGGTCCGTCATGCGCTGATTCTTGCTCGTGCCTACCCGGTGAGCCTTGAACATGCGGAGCAAGCCTATGCTCGCGTTCGAAGACCCGTGGCGAATTCAGAGCAGACCATTGCGGGCTACTTTACCGATCTGTTAACTCGGGCTCGTCGGGGCGAATTGCCTGATGCCCGCGCCTCAATGATCGAGGAAATGGAGCGCGAGTTATTCGCCCGGGCGATTGAAATGGCCAATGGCAATCAGGCGAAGGCCGCGCGCTGGCTAGCCGTGAGCCGCACCACGATGCGGGAAAAGTTGATTCATTTCGGTTTGCGTCCGGCGAGTGAGGTGCAGGAGCACCATGGGCAACCCGACTCACAGTTATGACCTGGTTACAATGGGCGCAGCCCCCTGCCGGAGCTGCTCCCGGGTGAAGATGAGGACTTCCAAGCTCACAAGACCTTCAGTGATTCATGGATAACTGTTCTGTACCCTGACTCGGCGCTGGTGTCGCTCTGGCGCTAGTGTCGCGGTGATTGACCTTGCCCCCAAACAGCCCTAGATTGCGCTGTGGTGATGACGCTCCAAAAGCGTTTCCATGCCGGGGCTGAGACCACGAGTGCGGAACACGGTGGCATCGCCCGGCGTTTGGTCACTCACCAAACCGCTCCGTCATTTTGGGTTCCCCCACCTTGGCTGGCCTTCACCCTCATTGAGTTGCTGGTTGTTATTGCCATCATCGCCATACTGGCTGCGCTGCTGTTACCGGCCTTGGCGCGGGCCAAAGCCAAAGCCGATCGCATCTCCTGCCTCGGCAACCTCAGGCAACTGGGCCTCTGCATGCAAATGTACTCCGACCAAAACAATGATACTTTCCCCGCCCATCGAAATCAGAACCTCGACAGCAACGACATCAACACCTCGCTGACCAATTGGTGGGGCACAACCCTCCTGGCAATGGCAGCCATGCCCTCCCAATCCAACCTGTTCCATTGCCCCGCGCTCAAAGGCCGCCGCACCGACGCCAACGTCTCCTGGTCCTGGAACTTCGACCCCCATTTCGTTGGCTACGGCTATAACAATTATTTCCTCGGCCTGCATCCGTATTTAGCCACCACGCTTTTGGTGGGCGGCATCCATTTTGATTCGAGCCCCGAGTTTAAGCGTAGCGCCATCCGCCGCCCCTCCAATACCCTCATGCTTGCCGACTCCATGCCGGCCTCGGGCGACATCAACTCGACAGCCTGCTGGAGCTCCGATTGCTGGTGGCCCTTTGCCTCCCACTCCAGCCACCAGGGCGTCGAAACCTATCGACATGGCGGTGTGGGCAATGTCGTCTTCTGCGACGCCCACGCCGAGTCGCGCAAAGATGCCACCATCAACCCGCCGGTTGACCCGTCCAGTGCGAGCGTCCAAGCCCTCGTCAATTGCACCTACTGGGATCCGCTTCAGCGTGCAGACCGCTAGCACTCCTGCCACGACATCATGACCAATGGCAAAACCCTGCTCGCGTTGCTCGCCGGTGGCTTGCTTGCGCTCAAGGCCCCGCACCTCCCTGCCCAGCAACTGTTCTGGCACCCTGTCCGGCTCGACTCGCACGGGAAGCTACTGAGTTGGTCGGCCTCCAGCGCTCCGTACGACCAGATCCTGCGACTGGATTGGCAAATGTTCGAGAGCATCCCCGTACAAACCAACGGCTTCCGCACCTACTTTACTTACCCGGAGTTCAACGGTTTGAATGACCCGGCCCAGCCCCTCTTTGTCGGCCGGTCCTGGGTCCATAACCCCGCCGGACTCTGCGCGATGCTCACCGACTCGGCGTTGCTTTATTATGCCTACAGCGGGGACCTGGTTGCCTTGGGACGCGCTGGCGAGATGCTCGATCATACCCTGGTTTTCGGCACTACCGACCCAACCGATTCCTGGGCCCAAGTGCCCTACGCCAGTTCGGACGCGGATTATCCAGTCTATCGCGGCGGCACCGACACTCTCTACTGCGACCAGGAACACTACACCCCTTGCGGTCGCGGTGATGGCGTCGGGTTCCTCGAACCGGACAAAGTTGGCGAGCTGGGCTATGCCTACCTCCAATATTATGAGTTCTCCCTCGATCCCAAGTACCTCGAGGCTGCGCTCCGCTGCGCGACCGCCCTCGCCGCACACGTCCGGCCAGGCGACGAGTCACACTCGCCCTGGCCCTTTCGCGTCGATGCCCGGACCGGCAATTGCATTCGCGAGGAATACACCGCCAACACCATCGGCCCCATCCGCCTGTTTGATGAACTGCTCCGCTTGAACCTCGGTGACCGGGTTTCCTACGCCCGCGCGCAGAACCTCGCCTGGCATTGGCTGATGACTTACCCGGTTCAGAACCAGGTCTGGACTCAGTACTTCGAAGATGTGCTCATCTACGCCGATTATCGCACCAACCGGAATCAATATTCCGCGCTCGAAACGGCCCGTTACTTGCTCCAGCATCCGGAGCTGGACCCGGAATGGTCGGCCCACGCCAAACGGCTCATCGATTGGGTCACCGGCTTCTTCGCCGTAAACTCCAGAACCATGGGTGGCCACCCGGAAAAAGGCCGGCAGTGGGGCGCCGACGTCCTCTCCGAACAGGTCAACGATATGGATAAAATGGCCAGTCATACCGCCCGCTACGCCTCGGTCCGCGCACTGTGGTACGAGCGCACCGGTGACTTGGATTCCAAGGAGCGCGCTTTCCGCTCCTTCAACTGGGCTTCTTACGCCTCCCGCGCCGACGGGCTCGTCCTGGCGAGCCTCGACCAACCCACCGGCTTCTGGTTTTCGGATGGCTATGGTGATTACCTCCGCCACTTCCAGCGCGGCCTGGCTTCGGTCCCCGAGTGGGCGCCACCACGGCAATCGCATCTGCTGGGCTCCTCTTCTGTCGTCCGTTCCATCCGTTACGGTCAAAGCGAACTCGATTACCTCACCTTCGACAACCGTTCCCGGGAAGTGCTGCGCCTGGCCCAAGTCCCTTCTGCTATCCAAGCCGGTGACCAGCGCTTATTACAATTTAAAAACCTCGGTGAACACGACGAAGGTTATACCGTTGAACTACTCGCCGGGGGCGGCTGCGCCGTGCGGCTCCAGCACACCCGCTCAGGCTGCATCCTCATCCGCTTTGGTCCCGGTGACCCCGCGAGCTCGCCGGCTGCCGCCCGATGAACTTAAAGCGCCGCCGCTTCCTGCGCACTGTGGCTCTCGGTCTGCCCACCCTGGCATTCTCGAGGCTCGCCGGAGCTGCCAACCCCACCCAGCTCTTCCATTTGGATCCCAGTCGGGATATTATTCCCGCCCCCGATGACCCCTCGCAGTGGCCGGCTTTTCGGCAAGCGCTGACTCGCTGGCGTCGCCAGACCCGCGCCGCACTGCACTATGACGATGCCCTGTACCGCCGGCCCGATCTGCAATGGGCCGCTTCGAACTATTGCTGCGGCTTCATCATGGTCTGGGACCGGCAATTCTACGATCCGAAGTCAGGACGCTATACGATCGATGTTGTTTTGAACCAGGGCGAACGCCAATTCGGTGGCTACGATAGCCTCGTCCTGTGGCAGGCGTACCCCCGCCTCGGCGTTGACCCACGCAACCAATTCGACTTCTACCGCGATCTGCCGGGCGGCCTGCCTGGCTTGCGTCGCGTTGTGCGCCGGTGCCATCAACGCGGTGTCAGGGTTTATATTGATTATAATCCCTGGGATACCGGCACTCGCCGGGAAGACCAGACGGACATCGACACCCTGATCGCGATCCTGCGCGACCTAGAAGCCGACGGCATCTTCCTCGATACCCTGGAGAAAGGCGCGCCGGATTTTCGAGCGAAACTCGATGCCGCACGACGCGGTGTCATCCTCGAAGGCGAGTTATCGCTGCCGCTGGAAGCCCTCTCGGGCCATCAAGCCTCCTGGGCGCAATGGTTCGACGACAGCCCCACCCCAGGCGTCTTGCGGGCCAAATGGATCGAACGCCGCCATATGCAACACCAGATCCGTCGCTGGGACTACGACCACACCGCCGAATTGCAGTCCGCCTGGATGAACGGCAGCGGCATGCTCGTCTGGGAAAATGTCTTCGGTTGCTCCGTCCCCTGGAACCAGCGCGACCGCTCAATCCTCCGCGCTCTGCTCCCTATCCAGCGGCGCTTCACCGCTTTGTTCAGTGGCGAGGCTTGGACGCCGCTGGTGCCCGTCGAGCACGTCGGTACTTTCGCCTCCCTTTGGGAGGGCTCCGGCCTCCGGCTTTGGACCTTGGTCAACCGTTTCGGAAAAGAGATCGCGGGCACACTCCTCCAGGCGCCGGCTTTGCCCCAGCACCGGTATTTTGATCTCATTGCCGGAAGGGAGATTTCCCCGAATACAAAAAGCGAAACCATTGAGCTGGTTGGCGCCCTGGCTGCCCGCGGGATTGGCTGCTTCTTGTCCGGGCCAAGTCACGCTCTGGGAAAAGACTTCGCACAGTTCCTGCAACGCCAGGCACTCCTGGACGCTCGGCGAAATTTCGATACCGCAACGCCAAACACCATCACCATCACCGAACTTGTTCCGAGCAAACCCAGCCGGATTCACACGCGTCCGCCTCTGGGCATGGTTGAAATTCCCGACGCCACGCTTGCATTGAACATCGACATGCGCGTCCGGGAATGCGGCTTCTACGATGCCGCCCCGCCGTCCGGCGAAGTCTATGAATTCCATACGCGGCGTTTCCAGCGGACGGTTTCATTCCTTCGCTTTGCCATTGACGAAACGCCCGTCACCAACGCCCAGTTCGCTGCGTTCCTCAAAGCCGGCGCATATCGGCCCGCGCACCGCGAGAATTTTCTTAAGCACTGGGTCCACCGGAGACCGCCACCTGGCAAAGAACATCACCCCGTCGTCTATGTCTCCCTCGAAGACGCCCGCGCTTATGCCCGCTGGGCCGGCAAACGTCTCCCCAGCGAGGAAGAATGGCAATACGCCGCCCAGGGCACCGACGGCCGAACCTATCCCTGGGGCCATTCCTGGGAAGCCAGCCGCTGCAATGAGTCTCTCACGGGTCTCACCATCCCTGTCCGCGCCTTTCCGGCCGGACGCTCGCCCTTCGGCTGTTACGATATGTGTGGCAACGTCTGGCACTGGACCGAAAGCGAGCGCACCGATGGCCGAACCCGCTTCTGCATCATCCGCGGCGGTTGCTCTTACGCCGCCTCTGGCTCGGGTTGGTACGTGGACGGCGGCCCGCGCCCCGTGAATTTCGCCACCAAATTCCTCTTGCTCTGGCCCGGCCTGGACCGCTGCAGCACCATCGGCTTCCGTTGCGCCGCCGACCTTTCTTAGCAAGTGGTGGCGTGGTCAACGACCGGGTTCTCATCAAAGTGTTGGATGACGTTGAAGAAGCCCAACCAAGTGACGCCTCAGGCCAGGATGGGCTCCACCACCTTGCCGGCCACATCGGTTAGCCTGAAGCGGCGGCCCTGGTGTTTAAAGGTGAGACGTTCATGGTCGATACCCAAAATGCGCAGGAGGGTGGCATGGAAATCGTGAACATGGACGGGATCCTTGACGATGTTATAGCCGAACTCGCAGGTCTCGCCAAACACCAGGCCAGGCTTCACGCCGCCACCCGCCAGCCAGGTGGTGAAGCACCGGGGGTGGTGGTCGCGGCCGTAATCGGTGCTGGTGAGCTTGCCTTGCGAATAGTTAGTGCGCCCGAACTCACCGCCCCAAACCACCAGCGTATCATCGAGCAGCCCGCGCTGTTTCAAATCGGCAATCAACCCCGCACAGGCGCGGTCGGTTTCCCGGCACTGCACCGAGATGGCCTTGGGCAAGTTCCCGTGCTGGTCCCAGCCCTGATGATACAGTTGGATGAATTTCACGCCGCGCTCGGCGAGCCGCCGGGCAAGCAGACAATTGGCCGCGAAGGTCCCGGGCTTCTTTGCGTCCGGGCCATAGAGCTCGAACACACTTTCGGGTTCCCTCGAGGTATCCACCGCTTCGGGCACGGAGGTTTGGAGGCGGAACGCCATTTCGTACTGGTTAATGCGGGCATCGAGTTCCGGGTCGGCCAACTGGCTCTTCTCCAGCTCGTGCAGCTCGCGCAAGCGGTCGAGCAGCAAGCGGCGTGCCGCGCCGGAGATCCCTGCCGGATTGTCGAGGTACAGCACCGGCTCTTTGCCGGACCGGAATTGGACCCCCTGAAACTCGGACGGCAGGAACCCGCTGCCCCAAAGCCGAGAGTAAAGCGGCTGGTCCACCTTGCCCGGGGTGATGAGGACCACAAAGGCGGGCAGATTCTCATTGTCTGTCCCCAGGCCGTAGGTCAGCCACGAACCGAAACTGGGCCGGCCCGCCAGTTGCGAACCGGTCTGCATGAAGGTGATGGCCGGATCGTGATTGATGGCTTCGGTGTACATCGACCGCACGATGCAAAGCTCGTCAACAATTCCGGCGGTATGCGGCAGCAACTCACTCACCCAGGCCCCATTCTTTCCGTGCTGTTGGAATTTGAACTGCGAACCCGCCAGCGGCAGCACCGATTGGTTGCCCGACATCCCGGTCAGCCGCTGCCCCATGCGCACCGAGTCGGGCAGGTTCTCGCCGTTGCGCTGATTCAGCAACGGCTTGTAGTCGAAGGTTTCCAACTGCGACGGGCCGCCGGCCATGAACAAATAAATCACCCGCTTGGCTTTGGGCGCGAAATGAGGTTCAGCCAGCACGCCACCATGCGCGGGGTAGGTCGCCCCCGCCGAACGCTGCGAGCTGAGCAGCCAGCCCAGAGCGATTCCCCCCAGGCCCAGGCCGAACCGGTTCAAAAAATGCCGACGGCTCAAACCCAAGGCCGGCATCGGTCCCGTGCACAATGGCAAACGGCGAGTGGTCTCTGGCACAGCGGGAAAATTCGGTGCGCTCAAGTTGGGGATGGGATTGCGTGGGTTCATCGTTCGGTGACAAATTCGTCGAGATTAAACAGGGCGCTGGCGAGGACCGCAGTAGCCGCGACATTTACGCTGGGAAGGGCGGGGTCCGGCGGGCGCTCCCCATTTTTCAAATAGAGCTGCGCGGCCGCCGGGTCATTCTTGAACACCGTTAACTGCTCCCGGTACATTCGGCGAAGCACCTCCAACTCGCGCGGATTGGGCCGGCGTCCGGTCGCCAAGCGGAAGCCGCGCGTGATCTGGCCATCGACATCCGTGGGCGCCTGGCGTACGAGCTGTTCGGCTAACACTCGCGCGGCTTCCACGAACTGCGGGTCGTTGAGCAGTACCAGCGCTTGCAGCGGTGTGGTGGTGGTTTCACGCCGGGCCGTGCAGACTTCGCGCGACGGCGCATCAAAGATCCGCATCGCCGGGGGAGGCGAAGTTCGCTTCCAAAAGGTGTAAAGCGACCGCCGGTAGAGATCTTCGCCTGTGGAACGCACGTAATGCGCGCCGGTGCCGGCTTCTTCCCAAAGGCCGTCCGGTTGATACGGGCGGACGCTCGGGCCCCCCAGCCGTGGCGAAAGCAGGCCGCTCACCGCCAGCGCGCTATCCCGGATTTCCTCCGCTTGCAGGCGGTGCTTTGGCCCCCGCGCCAGCAGATGATTTTCCGGGTCTTTAGCCAGCATCTCAGCCGTTGTTTCCGAGCTTTGCTGGTAGGCGGCGGACATCACGATCCGTTTGTGCAACGCTTTCAAATCCCAGCCGCTCTCCATAAAAGTTCGCGCCAGCCAATCCAGCAACTCCGGGTACGTCGGCAACTTGCCTTGCGTACCGAAATCTTCTTCGGTCTCGACCAGCCCTCGGCCAAAGTGAGTGCGCCAAACGCGGTTCACCGCGACTCGGGCGGTGAGCGGGTTGTTTTGCGAAACCACCCACTGAGCCAGGCCCAGCCGGTTGCGCGGCAGGTTATCGGCAAAAGGGAAAATCCTCTCGGGCACCCCGGGCAACACCTCTTCGCCTCGCGCATCATAAGCCCCTCGCTTCAAAAGAAAGGTCGGGCGCCGTTGCGGCATTTCACTCATCACCATGATCTCAGGCACCTCACCTATCAAACGGTTCTCTGCCTCGCGCAGGTTGCGCAGTTCGGCGACAGTTGATTGATAAGGCTCATCGACCCGGCGTGTGTACCAGGCGAGCACAGCCTCGCGCTCCGGTTGGCCGGCGGCGGCACCGGCAACCTCTTTTACCTCCCACAGTGTCAGCTCACGGTCGAAAACCTCAAATTCATCAATGCTGCCGTTCTTAAAGCCGGAATCCCGGAAGCGGGCTCCGAGCGTAAGCTCGATGCTGTCCGCTTCCGCATCGCCCCATTGTGTCCGGTGCAGAATATCTTTGAACAGGTGGTCCCGAACGATCTCGACTGCGAGAGGTTCGCCGTTGAGGAAAAGGCGCAAGCCGGCGGCGCGGCTCGACCCATCGTAGGTTACCGCCAGGTGGGACCATCGGTTGAGCGGCAAACGAGTGCCGGCGCGTACTTTCAGCGCGTTGCCGGGCCAGAAGTGGATTAAGCCGAAGCTCGGCTTGCCGTCCTCGAGCAAAAACTCGTAACCGCGGCTGCCTGAGTCGGTCCAGGCGCGCGAACGGTGGAAAATCACCGCGCGTTCCTGCGTCTCCGTCGGTTTGAGCCACAGCGAAAAACTGAACGGAGTGGTTCGGTTAAATACGCCGGCTCCTTTGCAAACCACCGAGTTGTCGCCGCTAAACTGCAGCGCCTTCCCGATTCGACCCTCTACCGGTGTCGGCGCGTCCACCAGCACGGCCGAGCGGTTAGTATTCACGCGATCCGAAGACGTGTCGTTCGCTATGGTATCGAACCCAAACGCGTCCACGGGCGCTGGTGCCGGGATTGTGAGGATCTGTGCGCCGGCCCACGCCGCGAATCGGATACGCGCCGCACGCGCCTCGGCGGCCAGCGCCGCTTCCTTTCTGTCGATCCGTGTTTGCAGCGCCTGGTGAGCGGCTTGCTGGCCGGGTCGATAAAGCAGCAGGGTGGGCCCGGGCGTCGCCCGTGTAAAATGGGAGTAAAGACCCGACTCGTCGATGTTGTTGAAGAAGGCCGACATCCGGTAGAAATCTTTCTGGCTGATGGGGTCGTATTTATGGTCATGGCACCGCGCGCAGCCAATGGTCAAACCCAAAAAGGCCGTCCCGGCGGTAGCCACCCGGTCCGCCACGTATTCCACGCGGAATTCCTCCTCCACGCTGCCTCCTTCATTGGTCTGGCGGTGCAGCCGGTTAAAGGCTGTGGCCAGAACCTGGTCGCGCGTGGCGCCCGGCAAAAGATCGCCCGCCAATTGCCAGGTTATGAACTGATCATAGGGAAGGTTCTCGTTGAACGCCCGAATGACCCAATCACGCCAGGGCGACATGTCGCGTTCGAGGTCATTTTGGTACCCGTAGGTGTCGGCAAAACGCGCCAGGTCCAACCACTGCCGCGCCTGCTGCTCCCCATAAGCGGGAGAGGCCAGCATTTGGTCCACCACCCGTTCATAAGCGTCCGGCGACTTGTCGGCAAGAAAAGCGTCGATTTCCCCCAGACTGGGCGGCAAACCGCGCAAATCAAAACTCAGCCGCCGGATCAATGTTTCGCGGCCAGCAGGCGCAGCGGGCTGCCATCCCTCCCGCCGGAGTCGGGCGCCGACGAATGCATCGATGGGATTATGAGAACCGCCGAAGAACGCGCCTTTCGGCACCACCACCTTGCCGACCGGAATAAAGGCCCAGTGCGGCTTGTATTCCGCGCCTTGTTTCACCCATTGCTGGAGCAGCCGCTTTTCTTCGTCCGTCAGGGTGAGTTTACTGTCTGGCGGAGGCATGCGATCATCCTCGTTGGTAGCGGCAATGCGCCAGCAGAGCTGGCTGAGTTCGGGATGATGCGGCACAATGGCCGCCTCGCGCGTCTCCGGGACGCGCACCGCATAGGCGCTCTCGGGCAAATCCAGCCGCAATTTGCCTTTCCGCGCCTTTTCATCCGCGCCGTGGCATTTAAAGCAGTGGTCAGCGAGCACGGGCCGGATCTGGAAGCTGAAATCGATTTTCGCCTCCGTCGCGACGGCCGGCCGCGAACCCAGCCATCCCCACGCGGCGGTGGCCGCACTGCAGACCAGCAACCGGCCGGCTGCCTGCCACCAGGGCGAGAGTTGTTTAGCTCTGCTGCTCAATGCGATAAGGTTAACTCTACTCGCGGCGCCGCATTTGACAAGACGCGGGCGGTTACACCTTAATCCGCTAATCAGTCATTTTCAGGGTAACACGCCTGGCATTGCCTTGGCATGCCTTGCCTGATGCCCTCCCAGTCTCTTGGCACGGGCGGCACGGGGCACCCTTAGCTTACGTTCGCATCCAGGACCGCCGCCGCAATAGGCTTACGCCACGCCAGCGCCCCGCTACCGCCCCGCTTCAAATGCCTCAGCCCCCTGTCTGCGGGATGCTGGGACGGATGCAAAATCAAAATCCCTCGGTTTTACCGCCCTTGGGACGATGGGACGCTTGTCCACCCCCAAAGCCACCCCCAAAGCCCCCTCGCCCCTCCGGTTCGATGTCCAAGGTCGCTGTCCTGCCTTCCCTTTGTTCGAGCTTCGAGCATCTATTCAATAGCCGTCCGCTGCGCGCTCCTTCTACCCACCCTGAGCAAAACACGCCACGCTCCGCACCGCTTTCCCCGCTTGTACGCCCGGAAAACCGCTCGGCAAGAGTCCTGCTCATCTGCGCTGGAGACGGCCCCCGTTGGCGGGCAGCTCGGGAGGTTTTTAACTCGGTAACCCCGGCTGGCCTAAAGCGAGAGGCGATCAAATCTATGAGAACAGGTTATCTGATCGACATGGACGGCGTGATTTACCGCGAGAATCAATTGATTCCCAGCGCCAGGGAGTTCGTCCGCGCGCTCATCCAGGCCGGCGCGCCCTTTTTGTTCCTGACCAATAACTCGGCGCCCACCCCCGAGGACCTCTCCGTGCGCCTCGGCCACCTCGGCATCCCGGGACTTTCACCGCGCCATTTTTACACCTCCGCCCTCAACACCGCCGATTTTCTCAGCGAAACTCATCCCGCCTGCACCGCGTTTGTGATTGGCGAAGGGGGTCTGCTGACTGCGCTGCACGAGCGCAAAATCCCCAGCGACGCCATGCATCCCAGCTACGTTGTGGTGGGCGAAGGGGCGGTCTCCTTGGAGAAGTTGGCCAAGGCGCATGCGTTGATCGAACACGGGGCGCGGCTCCTGGCGACCAATCCCGATAACTGGTGCCCGGTTTCGGCTGAGCAAACTCGGCCGGGCGCCGGCGCGACGGCCGCCTTTCTCGAAGCCAGCACCGGCCGGCGCGCCTATTTCCTGGGCAAACCCAACGGCTATATGTTCCACCGCGCCGGCCGCAAGCTGCTCGAGATCGCCGGCGGTATCCCACCCGACCAGGTGGTCGTCATCGGCGATACGATGGAAACCGACATCCGTGGCGCAATCGAAGCCGGCCTGCAGGCCTACCTCGTCTTAACCGGCTCGACCCGCATCGAGAGCCTCGCCGATTACGTCTATCAACCGACGCGCGTCCTGCGCAGCGTCGCGGACCTGGTCGAGGAATTGAATTCAGGCAAACCTTCCAGCCGGCTGGACAGCCCGGTGTATGTGCAGCCGAAAACCATCGTGGCGCGATACGGTCAACGCCATCAAACCGACGCCGAGCATGTCACCAAACCGCGCCCCCGCGCGCCCATGGCCAGGTAGCGCAGGGATGCTGTTAGAAAACTTTTCGATTATCGCGCTCTCGGCGATCTACCGCGCGAGTGTCACTTCCCGCGCCGCGCTAATCGTCACCGGCCCGAGCAAACCCGACGTTTGCAAAGGCGAATCCTTTTTCCATAGCCGCCAACTCGTGAACGTGAAGCGGCCGGTCGGACTCGGCTCAGTCGTGCTCAACCAGGCGGGCCAGGCCTTCAATGTGCCGTTTGCGTTGCGCTCGCTATCGTCGGGCAGTTGCTCATCGCCGATCATCCGGTTGATCCACAAATTGACCACCGTGATTTCCAAATGATTCTCACCCGCTTGCAGTGCGCCGGTGATCTCTACGGCATACGGCGCTTTCCACAACGTGCCGAGGTCGTGCCCGTTGAGTTTGACGCGCGCCATCACCGCTACCGAGCCGAGATCGAGGAACTGGCGCAAACCTTCGCCACGCAAGCCAGCGGGATCAAAGGTCTTGCGGTAGGTGGCCGAACCGCTGAAGTACTTCACGCCCTCGAGCTCACTTTTTGACCAATCCGCTAGAGCCGGCATGGTGATTTCCGACGGTGCGCCGCGACCCGGCTCGAATTGAACCTGCCAGGGACCGGAGACCGTCTCCGCGGCGGGCAGAGCTGGAATGCTAAGCGTGCGCCTCTGGCCTGAATTCCAACGTACCTGGTAAGTGCCCGCTGCGAACGCCACCGCGCGTGCCCTCCCCGCCGGATCTGCCGTCAACACCAGCGCGGGCCGCTCCGCCATCCCCTGCTCCGCCTTGGGAAACACACTTGCGCCGGCGTCGAGCACGTCCGCGATAGCGCCCTCTCCGGAACGCACTTCACCATGCCGGAACACAATGAACTTCGACCCCGCCGGCTCAAAGGCCAGCGGCATGACGGTGCGTCCGTCCTTTGCCTCATAAACGATAGCCTGCTCGATTCGACCGGTCATCGGGTCCCAAAGCTCCGGCCGCTTTCCCTCGACCCGAAACGTGCACATCGACTGCAGCCAATTGGTCTGGCTGTTCGCGACGAAATAAATATCGATATCCCCTTCCCGACGATGGATAAATCGCAAGCCCGGGTCCGCTTGGAAATCCGGCGCGATGCCCATGTGTTTGAGCACGCCGGTGACAGCCTGAAAATCAGGATACACGTAAGGCACGTCGATCGCTTTATCCAGCTCACCCCAGGGTTGCATGCCCAATGGCCCGAGCACTTTGGCTGCTTTCCATTCCGCATTGAGGCTCGGTTCCGTACGCCAATCCGCGCTGACCTTCGTTGCGCTTTGCCACTGCTGGTCGGTGTTGAACTGGAGGTCGTGGCCGTCTTCGAGACCGACGCGCAGGGCTCCGATGACTCCCGCCGGATTCGGATAATCGGCGGCGTTAATGGCCGTGACGGCCAGCACGTTCGTGCCCACATGCAGCAACGGCCGAATGTCGAAAGAGTAGGTTTGGTTGAAGTTGTCGCCCGTCCCGGCCGCGCGGCCGTTTACCCAAAGCTCAAACGAATTATCGACCGTGAGCACGAGCTGCGCGGAAACCGGAGCAGCCGGCAGCTCGACCACTCGGCGGAAGTATCGCGTGCCGGGCGGCGCGGACACAGCGGGATTGCCCTCCGGATACGAAATCCATTGGGCGGCTTGCAATGGACTCTTGCGAGCGGGCGTAGCCTGGCGGGTCTCCAGGCTTTGGTCCCAAATGACGTGAGAAGCGAGTTTCCCGGAACTGCCGCTTGAGGCCCACAACTTGCCCGTCAGCTTCGCGATTTCCTGATCGCATTGCGGGTAGCCGGACAGGCTGGGAGATTGGCGCGGAGGCGGCCCAATGACCGTCGCCCCAGCCTGGACAAGCTTCTGAATGCCGTGCAAAAGGCGAGGGGTCATCGTACCGACCTGCGGCAGCACCAGGACGCGGTAGCTCATGCCGTCAGGCAACACGATCCTGCCATCCTTCACCCGCATCCGGGTCAGCAGAACCTCGGGCGAGCAGCCGTCGAAATTGTAGCGGGGCCGGTCGGGAGTATTGCCGCTGCGCCAGGACATGGTAGGGGTGAACCGGCGCGGCGAACCCTCGGGCTCGAGAAAGCAGATGTCGGCGACGAATAAGCCTTGGCGCAGCAGGTACTGGCAACGCGCCAGGTACTCGTGCCAGGCCGCCGCTTGTTCCCACCAGGTTTCGGTTCGCTCGTAATGCAATCCCCACGGCCCCATTGACATTCCCGGCGGCCGATTCAGCCACGGTTGCAGCGCATAACGATGGAAAACAAAACGGTTGATCCCTTCACAAAATGCCCAATCACCCAGGGTTTTAATCGCGCCCGGATACAACTGCCATTTCTCGCCGTCGGTCGCGGTAAACGCCTCGGCCCCCAGAATGCGCTTACCATAGACGTGCGCCGCCGAGGACATTTCCACGCAACTGTAGCTCGTGTTGTAGCCCCAGGACCAAAACTCGGCCATGGGTTCATCGGCTTGGCCAGCGTAGCTCAGGTCGTCGCACGGCGTGCCGTCATACGCTTCGATGGAGAGCCGCATGCCCTGTTGATTGGCCAGGCGGCGGAACTCCCCCGCGTAATTGCGCACCAGCAAATCAGAAACCGTTTGCCGCACATCCCAGAGGAACCGCTCCGAAACCTCGGCGCTATCCACCACCGTGCCCGTGAGCACCGGCAGCAACAGCAACGGGTCGTAGCCCCTCAGCCGCTCGAAGTCCTCGCGGAAGCGCGGTGTCCAGTTTTGCGAGCCGGTTTCCCAACTATCAATATGGGTTGAAACCAGCGTGTGCCCGGCGAGCGGTTTGGAATCGGCAATCAGTTTACCCATCAAATTATCGAACATCACATCCGTCGCCGCGCGGCTCAATTTGTCTGACTCCAGGCCGCGCCCCGGTTCCGGCGCCGGATGATTGTCCTTTCCCGTCGTCGTATGCCCAAGTCGCAGAATGGTCCATTTCCCGGCTGGCACGGTCCACGCGAACTGGCCATTGGTGCCACACTGCGCGGTCAACACCTGGATGCTTCGCCGTGGCACAGTTTGCTCGGCAGGAATCGCCTCGTATTGGTCGGTCACCTTGAGATGCTCGGGTGTGAACGCGGCTTTTCCTTCTAACTTTTCGAGCCTCGCTCCGGCGGCGGGCGTTGGAAACGCCAGCACTGCGATATCGCGATAATAATTCGAGACCGTCTGGGGCTGAGCCAGCACGCCCTCAAAATGCGACGGCCCTTCTACGTTGGTCTGCGACCACACCACCTTTTGCATCGCCAACTCGGGTGTGATCCACGGTCCTCCGCTGCCGCACCAGCCGGCGTCATTGTTCATATTGACTTCCAGCCCGAGCCGGTGGGCTTCGGCGCAAACGTGCTGAAACAAGCCGCGCCACTGAGGCGAACCAAAATCAGCCGGGCCTTTGGGCGCGCCCTGATCGACTTCCATGATCAACACGCCGCCAATGCCGACCCGCTGCATTGCTTCCAGGTCTGCGGTAATACCGTTGCTATTGATATTGCCGTTCAGCCAAAACCAATAAACCCACGGACGCGCGGCGGGCGGCGGGTGAACGAAATTGTCCTCCAACGCGGAACTGCCCAGCACCGGTTGCGTCATGAGCAGCGCAGCGACAACCGAGAGCAAGCCGAAGGTTTGAGATTTGGGCAGACGGCGGAGTGGTCGATGATCGCGGTGACTTGTGGGTGGGGAGGTGGTTTTCATAAGGCGTTGGCCGCCGCCAAACAAACAAATCGCTCACCCGCCGTCAAGGAAACCGCGAGTTCGTGAAATGTACAGCGAAGCGCGCGCGTCCGGCCGCTAATTCTCCTCACCCTCAGTCCATCGGTTGTGGGTGGCGCGCGCGTAGTGGCGTCGTTCCCGGAGCTTGCCCAGCAACGTCCCCACCAGCGGACCGTACTGCCGGCTCATACGCCAGGCGAGCAATCCCCAACCCAGCAAGCGCCGCAAGCCGGCCGGGCGCGCTTTAGGTTCTTCAGTGTGTGAACGTGAGCGCACGAACCACCCAGCCAGCGGCAAGAGCACGAGCAACGGTCGCAGCGCCCGCAACCTGCGCAACTTGCGCCGGAAACCGACCATGTAAAGGCGCACATTGTGAACTTCAAGATTGAGAGCGTGGCGGTAGGCTTCGCTTTCGGCCACCAGCGCGCGTTTCCTGGCCTGCAGCTCCTTTACTTCAAAGATTCCAGCCATGCACGATCCTTCCGGGCCTGATCAACCGTTTCGGTAAAAGGTTCGCGTTTCAGCAATCCCCTGACGACCAACACAGCCACTACCGCCCCGATGAAGTAGAGCGCGGCGAAGCCGCCGGCGACATAAATCCGCCATTCCTCCCGGAAAAGGAAAATCACCACCGCCGTCAGTAGCAGCACGACCATGACACTGAGAAACACCAGTGCTGTGGTCCAAAAAAACATCTCCGTCAGCCGGGTTTTCTCCTCCTGCCACTCCAGCGCGAATAATTCAATGCGGTTATTCAGAGCCCCCAGCCCAGTACGGGCCAGACGGCCAACCAGCGCTCCCAAGCCCGGTGAATGCTCCTCCGCAGCCATTACCTGCGGTTGACGAGGATGCCAAGGAGGATGCCAATCCCGAACGCAGCGCCCACCGCCTGATAGGGATGCTCGCGCACCATGGTGTCGGCCGCCTTTGCGCCGGCGACAGCTCGTTCCTGGAGTTTGCGCCGGGTTTCCTTCGCCACCTCAAGGGCAGCCGCCAGCCGTTCCCGGGCAGCCATACCGCGCTCAGTCAAATCGCGGGCGCCCGCCCGCAGCAACTCTTCGCCGTCATGCACCACGGCTTGCAAGTCTTTGAGGAGTTTCTCGGTTGAAGTTTCGATGTCCTGGCCAGATCTGGTTTCCATAGGTGATCCACACACTACTGTCGCACCGGCATAGTGCGCGGTGCTTGACGCCACTGTACGAGCCCGCGGGTCCCGCCGATATGGGGTCAATAACCCAAGGGAAACCCCGGCAAGGGCCGTCCCTATTCGCCATCATGGACCGCTTCCACCAGCTCCCCCGGGTCGCGCAGCCGTCCGCCCTCTTCGCGCTCGAGGTCGAAATCTCCACGGAGAAACTTCAATGCGTAACGCTCCTGCTCGATTTCAATGCGGGTGCGGACGCCCAGGCGGCGCAGCAATGCCACCGGCGGGCACCAACCCGTCAAGGCGTGCTGGAGCAGGAACCCGGAAACTACCACCGGTAACAAAAACCATTTCCGCCCGCGGGTGACACCAAACACCATGCTCAATAAAACGAGACCCGCTGCGTTGGTTTCGAGGATTCGCTCCGTATCCCATTCCCGGTCCAGTTCTTCAAGCCGGCCGGAGATAGTTTTCTTCTCCTGGGTGGCATAGAAGCGAATCCGCCGGTCCAACTCGGCGTCAATGCGGTGATTGAATTCCGGCGGTGTATGAGCGCGCACACGGTCCTCCTTGGCAATGCGCCCTGCGAGACTGAAATCTTTACCCATAGAAAAATGTCCTCCAAATACTTGCGTTTTGACCCCGCTGGCCTAACCGACCAGGAGAACATACTTGGGGAATAAAACCGGCGCGAGGTAGGTTTTTCCCGGTACCGGGGCTATTTCGGAGCTTGCGTCTCGTTCAGCCACCCCTGGCGCAGCGCAAACTGCACCATCTCGGTGCGGCTGCGCAACCCAAGTTTCTCGGCCACGCGGACCTTGTACGTCTCGACAGTTTTAACACTGAGCCTGAGATTATGAGCGATCTCTTTGTTGCTGTAGCCCCACGCCAGCAACAACAACACCTCTTTCTCCCGCACGCTCAAGGCCGCCGAGTGGGCTTCGGCCTGCGGGTGGGCGACGCCGGCCTCGCGCGCGAGCAGCTTGCCCGCCAGGCTTGCCTCGAAATGTATCCCGCCGGCACTCACCGTCAGGATGGCCTTGAGCAAGTCGTCCCCCGCGGAACGTTTCAATACATACCCGGAGGCGCCCGCCTTGCACAACTGACTCAAATAACTCTCATCCTCATGCGCGGTGAGGGCGACGATTTTGATTTCGGGGAATTCATTGCGGAGGCGCTCGGTGGCTTGCAACCCGCTCAATTGCGGCATCGAAAGGTCCATCACCACCACTTGCGGATGCAACCGGCGGACCTGCTCCAGCGCCTCGTGACCGTTGGCGGCTTCCCCTACCACTGACATCTCCGGGTGGGCGTCGATCAGCAACCGCAAGCCGTCGCGGAGCATCTTGTGATCATCAGCAAGCAGGATACGGACTTTGGGCTTCTTCATGAGCGGTCGTGGCGGTTTGCTGGGGCGCCGCCCCACCCAGCGGCAGGCGGGCGAACACGGTTGTGCCCGCCCCGGGCACCGACTCCAGGGTGAACGTGCCCCCGACCAGTTTCACCCTTTCGCCCATGCCGAGCAGACCCAGCTTGCCTTGCGTAGCTGAGGTCTGCAACAACGCATCGGCGTCGAAGCCTCGGCCATCATCTTCAACGATCAACGACACAAACCCGGGCCGGCGTTCCAGCAGAACGCTAACGCGGCGCGCCTGGGCGTGACGAAGAATGTTGGTCAGCGCTTCCTGGGCGACGCGGTACAGAGCGGTTTCATATTCGAGTGGCAACCGCTTCCCCTCCAGACCGTCGCTGTGGAAATCAACGCGAATCGAAGAACCCTCCGACCATTCCGTCGTGTATCGCTCCAAGGCCAGCTCCAATCCCAGATCATCCAGGGTCGAGGGCCGCAGTTCCCACGCCAGCCGGTGGATGTCGCGCATCAACCCCTCGGCCAGCTTCTCCAGTTTGCCAATGCTCGATTGAACCGGTGTGGCAAACGGCCCCTGCTTGCGCAGCATCTGCAGCCCCAGCTTCAAGGCCGTCAGGTCCTGCCCCAACCGGTCATGCAACTCCCGCGAAATGCGGCCACGCTCGGTTTCCTGCGCCTCGGACAGCCGGCGCAGCACCTGTTGATGCGCCGCCTCGGCGCGCTGGCGTTGCGCCATTTCGGCCTGGAGCGCGCGGTTGGCCTCCGAGAGTTCGCCCGTCCGCTGCTGCACACGGGCCTCCAGCAAATCCCGCTCCCGTTGCAGCGCCGTCTCGGCCTGCTTCAGGGCCTCTTCGGTGCGCTTGCGTTCAATCGCATAGCGCAGCGAGCGCGCCGTCTGCCGGCCGTATGCCTGGTTCTTAACCAGGTAATCCTGAATCCCCTGGCGCACCGCCGCTAAACCGACCGCCTCATCGTCCACGCCGGTCAATAACACAATGGGCAGCCGCGGCGCCGCGGCCCGCGCGCGAATAAAAGTCTCCGGCCCTTGGCTGTCGGGTAAGGAGAGGTCCAGCAGAAGCAAATCAAACTCCTGGTGCGACAACAGCTCAATCGCGCCGGCAAGGGTCTCCACCACCCAAAATTGGTAATCGCCCATGCCGCTTTGCACTAAAGCCTCCTGCAACAGCGCGGTGTCCGACGGACTGTCCTCGACCAGCAGGATGCGCAGCGGCGGCGGATTCCGACCGGCTGGCGTATCTGGGAACTGCTGAAGTGAGGTCAATGACACAGGCATCCTGCTTTCCAGAGTCGGTGATTCAGTTGGCGACCTCCGGCAACACCGCCGGGCTCTGCGGCAGCAGCCGCGGCGGCAACATCACGATCAACAACCAGAACGACTCTATCGACTGCACCACCCGGAGAAACTGTTGGAAATCCACGGGCTTGGTAATGTAACAATTGGCGTGAAGGTTGTAAGCCCGCAACACATCCTGCTCCGCCTTGGAAGTGGTCAGCACCACCACCGGGATCGACTTCAGGACCGGGTCGGCTTTGATCTCAGCGAGCACTTCGCGGCCGTCTTTCCGCGGCAGGTTCAGGTCCAACATGATCAGATCCGGCCGGGGCGCTTTCGTGAAGGCGCCGCGGCGTTGCAGAAAATCCATCGCCTCGACGCCGTCTTCCACCACCGAGAGGTGGTTGCGCACTTTGGCCTCGCGCAGCGCTTCCAGCGTCAACTCGGTATCACTGGGGCTATCTTCCACCAGCAGAATCTCTACAGGTCGGCCGTCGTCTGATTTCATACATTCGAGGGTTGCGGGATGGAAAAGAAAAAACTCGAGCCTTGCCCGGGTTGCGATTCGACCCAGATCGAGCCCGCGTGGCGCTCGACGATTTTCTTGCAAATAGCCAGCCCGATACCCGTCCCGGCATAATGCCGGCGCGTGTGCAGACGCTGAAAGATTTGAAAAATGCGCTCGTAATACTTCGGTTCAATGCCGATGCCGTTGTCGCGAACGGATATCACCCAGCGGTCAGACTCGGCACGCCCGGCGACATGGATGCGGGGCGGCCGGTCGCTGCGGAACTTCACGGCGTTGCCCAGCAAATTCTGGAACAACTGCACCATCTGGGTCGCATCGACGCGCAACGTCGGCAACGGCTCGCAAGTGACAATTGCCTGGGCGGCGCGGATGCTCGCCTGCAGATTCCTTACGGCGTCGCGGAAAAGCAGGTTGAGGTCGGCTTCCGCCAGGACGGGGGGCTGTGTGCCCAGCCGGGAAAAAGTCAGGAGGTCATTAATCAGCCGCTCCATGCGGGCGGCGCCGTCTGCCGCCCCGGCAATGTACTCCAGCGCCTTGGGGTCCAGGCCGTCGGGAAACCGCAACTGCAATAACCGAACGTAGCCCCCAACCGCTCGCAGCGGTTCCTGCAAATCGTGCGAAGCCACGTAGGCAAATTGTTCCAGGTCACGGTTCGAACGTTCCAGTTCCTGGGCGGTTTGCTGAAGCGACTCCTGCGCGCGCCGGCGTTCGGCAATCTGGAGTTGCAGCAGGCGATTGGCGGCTTCCAATTCCATCGTCCGTTGCTGCACCTTCTCCTCGAGCTTCTCGCGATAAGTCACCAACTCGGCTTCGGCCTGGAACCGGTGCACGGCCTCGCCGATCAATGGCGTCATGGATTCGATGAATTCGACCATTGGCGCAGGAAACTGCCCGCGGCGCCGGTCGGCCATATGAATCACCCCGAGCACCGTATCATGATAGCGGAGCGGAATCACAGCCAGGGACGCAAACCCGAATCGAGCGCAGTTGCCCCGATACTGAACCTGGTGTTCCTCGGCCAATCGCGGCAGAAAAGTCTGAATATCATCGGAGCGGAACGAACCGCCCCGGGTGAGCAGCGGCTGGTCGGAAACCACAAATGATTGATTGAGCGCGCGCGCGCAGCAGCAGGTGTCATGGTCGGTCGAGAGGCACTTCTCCAACTCGAAAAACTCCGGCTCGAACCCGGCGGAGACGACGTAAGGCAACGCGTGCTCATGCGCAAGGCGGATTCCGAGCGCGTCGCACCCGCTCCATTGCTGCAGCACCTGCAACACCCCTTCCAGGTATTCCTTCAACGTAACCTTCTGCACGAATAGCCCCAGCAACGCGTTGGTGAACTCCCTGCGCCGCTCCGCTTCTTTGCGCTCCGTGATATCCACGCAGATGCCGATCCATTCCCGGATGTCTCGGCGGTCGTCCAGCACCGGCACACCCCGCACACCCACATACCGGTATTCGCCATCCGCACGCCGCAACCGGTACTCCGTCACATAAAGCGCGCGCGTCGCGACGGCTTTGGACCAGGTCTCCATCACCGCCGGGCGGTCGTCAGGATGGACCGCCTCCAGCCAGCCTGCTCCCTCATATTCCTGCCGGCTCTGGCCCGTAAACCCCTGCCACGTCGGCAACTCCTCCACAATTTGTCCCTCGGGACTGGTGATCCAGACGACCTGAGCGGTCGCCGTGACCAGCGAACGATACCGTGCTTCGTTTTCCAGCAACGCCGTTTCCATTCGCTTGCGCAACGTCACATCCCTTAGCGATAACACCAGAAACTCGACCTCGCCTCGACCGCCGCACACCGGCACCAGCGTCCAATCCCAATACGTCACCCCCCAATCGGGGTGATCGGGAAAGCGAAACGCCTTGGCCGAAACCTGGTACGGCTTGCGGCTCTGCACCACTTCCCGGAAAATCGCTTCGTTCTCCGGGTGCGGATAGAACTCAAAATGGTTGTGGCCGAAAAACTCCTCAACACCTCGGCCGCAAGCACGGGCATAGACTTCATTGACGCGGAGGAAATTGAACTGCGGGTCAAGAAGAACGAGGCAATCCAGAGAGTGTTCGAAGAAGGCCTCGAGCAATCCCAGTTGCCGGCGTGGATCATCCGAGGGGGCTTTGCCCGAACTGCCGAGCGCCTTCGCACTCCGCCGCGGCAAACGACTCGCCCCGCCCTCGGTTGAACGCGAAATGGACTTGAGCGCCTTGGAGCTCATCGAAGGTGCAGACCAACTCGGATTACCACGCTGGACAATGCCAGTTCATACAACTCGCATTGTTACCAAAGCATAATGATTGTCAATGAAAACCGAGGACCCAGGAATGGGTCCAGCGGTCACTGCGACAGCACAAATGAGGCCTGGGGATCATATCCCCCAGCGGGTTCGTGTTCCTAATCAGTAACCAATTCAGGTCGAGCATTCCTGGGTCGCTGCAACCCCCTGACCAATCCACCCCAAAAACCCAGGCGGTTCGGCGCCACGGCTTCCTCGATGATTTCCTTGAGGTCCAACAACCGCCGAACCTCCGCCTTCACGTTGTCGATCACCAATGGACGGCTAAACACCGCGTCGGCGCCGGTTTCCAGCAACACCATTTCGTTCTCTGGGGAATTTGCCAGCACGAGCAACGGTGTGCCACACCCGCTCTTGATCCGATGTAAAACTTCCGCCACGTCCGATAGCTCCACCCAGGGTGTTCGGCGCCCAGGTTCATTTTCTAAATTCTCAGCAGCCACAATGATCAAATCAAACGCCCCTGAGCAGCCCAACCGTTGGAACTGCTCCAGGCGGCTGGTGCGAACGCATTCCACCGCCGCCTGGTCATAACACACATCCAACACCGCCGCTTCCAACAGGTTCGAGGTCCTACGTTCGGCATTACCCAATAACAGATTCACTTTGCGCATAGCATTCTCGCGCTTCAAAGAGCAATGGCGTTGCCAACTCAGAAATGCGAATGAGCATGCTAACCTGGACTAATGCAGCGGCTGTCCATTTACTGGACATTTCAACGTTGCGACACCACTTGCGGACATTATCCTTCAGGCCTCCGGCAAGTGAGACGTGCAGCGGCAAGCTGGCCGCAGGCAAGAACAATGCTATGACCGATGACGAACAAAAAATAATGGGCTTCCTGGCCTCGAGTCCCGAGTCGTTCTTTGCGCGCAAGGAGATTGCCCGCCGTGCCGTCAAACGGGAGGTGTACGAGCAAAACCCCCATTGGGCGGCTCCGGCGTTGGCCTCGCTGGTAATGATGGGAAAACTCGAGCAGAACAGCAGCGGCGCCTACCGCTTGAAGCAGAGCTAGCGTTAAATGGAACCGTCCCGCCGTGACCCGAATTGACCAGGCGCTAGTCGAGCGCGGCTTATGCGAGAGTCGCGAAAAGGCCAAGCGCGCGATCATGGCCGGCCAGGTCCGGGTGAATGGACAAGTCGCGCACAAACCCAGCGAGACAATTGCTCCCACCGCTCTCCTCGAACTAACCGCCGGGGAGAAGTTCGTCAGCCGCGGCGGGCTCAAGCTCGAACACGCGCTCGAACAGTTCCGCCTCGACGTGCGCGGATTGAGAACTCTGGATCTCGGCGCTTCCACTGGGGGGTTTACCGACTGTCTGCTGCAACGCGGCGCGGCCCAGGTCTATGCGGTTGATGTCGGTCAAGGGCAGTTGGCGTGGAAGTTGCGCCGCGATCCGCGCGTGGTCGTGATGGAGCGGACCAATGCGCGAGAGTTAACGCCGGCCAGTTTTCCTTCGCCATTCAACCCACTCGACCTGGCGGTGTGCGATTGCTCCTTCATCTCGCTGCGCAAAATCCTCCCTGCCGCGGTTGCATTGCTGGCAGCTTCGGCTAAGATCGTCGCGCTCGTCAAACCGCAGTTCGAGGCGGGCAAGGCCGAGGCCGACAAAGGCGCGGGCGTGATTCGCGATCCCGCCATTCACCAGCGCGTGTTGCGCGAGCTCGAGGCCTTTGCGAATGGACAACCCGGCTTGCGCTGGCGGGCGGCCATTGAGTCGCCTCTCCTGGGTCCCGCCGGAAATAAAGAATTTCTCGCACTGATTGAAAAAACAGGCTGACAAGCTCAGGCGCATCGGGATAACCGGCAATTCAGAAAAGGCCGCCTGTGCCGATTTGGTCCGGCAGGCGGCGCGGAGGATTTTGGGTGCAGGCCGTGAGCTGTTTTGTGAGCAGGCCACCGCCGCCTGGAGTGGCACACACGCGCGCACCTGCCCCGACGTTCGCACGCTGGCCCAAACCGTGGACCTGCTGCTGGTGTTTGGAGGCGATGGAACGATCCTGCGCGTGGCGCGCGCCATCGCCGGGTCCCAGACTCCCATCCTGGGCATTAACATCGGCAGCCTGGGGTTCCTCACCGCGGTCCCTTCGGACCAACTGGTGCCGGCGCTGCGGCGCGTCTGGCTGGGTGAATTCACCTTCGAATCCCGCGTGCTGCTCCAGGCTCGCGGGACCTGCCAGAAGCGAGCAACCGAGCAAACTGCGCTCAACGACTTCGTCATCAGCCGCGGCATCGCCTCCCGTCTTATCGAACTGGAAGTGCGCGTGGACGACCAACCGCTGACCCGTTACCGCTGTGATGGGTTGATCGTCAGCTCGCCAACAGGCTCAACGGCCTATTCGTTGGCCGCCGGCGGCGCCGTCGTCGTGCCCACTGCACCGGTGCTCCAAATCACCCCGATTTGCCCGCACACGCTTTCGAATCGCTCGTTGGTGGTGCCGCTCGACGCCAGGATTAACATTCGTGCGATCAGCAAAAAGCCCGCGACCATCCTCAGCGCCGACGGGCAGGTCGTCACGGAACTGGCGCCGGACGATTCGCTCATGATTACCCGCAGCCGTCGTGCGGTCCGTCTGATGCACCTGGCCGGCAGCTCCTTTTACGATACCCTTCGGCGCAAACTGCATTGGCGCGGCGCCACCGTCGGACCATGGTAACGCTCAAGGACATCGCACAGCAGGCGGGCCTCTCGGTGATGACCGTCTCCCGCTGCTTGCGCGACGAACCGGACGCCTCAGCGCAGACCAAAGCCCGGGTCAAGCTCCTGGCCCAACAGATGGGTTATTTGGCGGATTCAACCGCCCAGGGCTTACGTACGCGAACGAGCCGCTTGCTCGGGCTCGTCATCCCCTCGCTGGCGAATCCCATTTTTGCGCGCATCGTCCTCGCGGTACAGGAACGCGCCTACGATCTTGGGTACGATTTGTTGCTGGGCTATACGTTTTATCTCCCCGAGCGCGAAGAGGCCTGCGTCCGCCGCTTCCTATCCCGGCGCATCGATGGCCTGCTGATTTCCCCCGCTTATCGCATTGCCAGCGAAGCCCCGATCTATAAGGAATTGCAGGCCCGGAAGATCCCGACCGTCGTGCTCGGACATGCCGTACCCTTTTGCCAACCGTTCGTCAACGTCGCGTGCGATGATGCCCTCGGCGGTTTCCTGCTCACGGAACATTTACTGAAGCTGGGGCATAAACGCATTGCCTTCCTGGCCGGACCGTCGGCCACACCCTGGAGCCAACTGCGTTTCGAAGGCTACCGCCGCGCGCTGCGCGAAGCGGGCCTGGACGTGGACGATCGGTTGGTCTTCCAAGCCGGGCGCACGATGGAAGACGGTTCGAAGGCGGCCCTGCAAATGATCGCGGAAGGGTGCACCGCGACCGCGGTTCAAGCCGCTAATGACCTCGTCGCCGCAGGCTGCGCTGAGGTGTTTCTCAAACAAAACATCAAAATCCCCGAGGACCTTTCGATTGTGGGCTTCGGCAATACCCTCGTGAGCGAGTATTACCGGGTCCCCCTGACCACCGTCAATCAACCCAAACACCGGCTCGGCATGGCGGCAATGGATTCCATGACCGCCTTGCTCCGGGGAGACACCCCCGAAGCCCGGCGCCTGCCCGTCGAACTGGTCCAGCGCGCCAGCAGCGGCATCCCTCCTGCTACTCCTGCTGTCAGGCGCTTAAAGACGCCCGAAGCATAACATTATGAAACGTATTCTCACTATCCTGCTGATCGGGTTGGGTGTGGCTGGTGTCCTGTGGGTGGCTCAAGGTTGGACATATAAGCACACCGACCCCAAAGTAGCCAAATTCAACGCCGATTGCGACAACCTGATCATGGGCATCCAGCAATATCGGGAGTTTGTCGGCACCTATCCCACCGGCAACAATGCCCAGATCACCAAAGCGCTCCTGGGGCAAACCGAGAAGAAAGTGCTCATCCTGGCGGTGCGCCGGAGCGACTTGAATGACAAAGGCGAGATCGTCGATCCCTGGGGCACCCCGCTCCAATTCTATTTCTCGCATAACGAGGTGCTAATTCGCTCCGCCGGCCCCAATAAGGTCTGGGAAGACAGCGCCACCGCCAGCGCCGACGATCTATACCGTTGCGCCGGGAAGGAAAAGTAAGACGCACATCTTAACCGCTCAAGGCTGGACATCGCACGTCCGAGCGTGGACTTTTGGCGTGCTCCACGCCGCCACGAACATCCCATTCCCGCCGAAGTCCTGCGGCCGTAACCACAACTGAGTACTTGTCGCCGAACCCGGCACTAGCGGATTATTCATCAGCGTTGGTTTGAACTCGGGACATTGCTCCTGAAACGCGGCCGCCACGCTCAGCGTTTCCGCCGCCGCCAGCGTGCACACCGCATAGATAAGTTTGCCGCCGGGTTTCACAGCCTCCGCCGCCCGCACCAGCAACTGCAACTGCACCCCGCCCAACTCACGCACATCCTTCTGGTCGGTTGTCCAGCGCGACTGCGGATTGCGCTGCCACGTCCCAATCCCACTGCACGGCGCATCGACCAGCACACCATCGAATCTCGTCCGGGTCGGCAGCCGAACAGCGCCATCCCAAAGCGTGCTGCGGTAATTGAATACCCGCGCGCGCGCCGCCCTGCGTTTCAGAATTTTCAATCGCCACTCAGCCCGATCACTGGCCCAGATGAGCCCCTGGTTTTGCATCAAATCCGCCAAATGCAACGCCTTGCCGCCTTCGCCGGCGCACGCGTCCCACCACATCTGGCCCGGCTGCGGCGTGCAAACCAGCCCCACCGCTTGCGAGCTGAGGTCCTGCACCTCGAACGCGCCAGTGTGGAATTCCTTTGTCCGGAATAAATCCTTCCGGCCCAGGTACTCGAGGGCATCGGCCAACGCACCGGCGCCAAACGCGCGACAATCTCCTAGCGCCCTGCCCAGCGCCCTGCCCTGCCCCGGACGCGCTCGCAGCCACAGCTTCGGTTCGGCCTGAAGCGCGCGCGCCCACTCCGCCGAAACTTCCATCTCCTCTTTGACCCACGCCGGCACAGCTCGCGCCACCAGTTCCGCGTCACTGAAGCTCTGCGGCTGCTTTTTGAATCGGTCGGCCAGTCCCAACGCCGACTGGAGTTGCGCCTCGATGGCCTGGCTCGCATCGAGCCATCCGCGCCAACGGTAATAGGCGAACACAGCGTGGCTGATTGGCCCGGCCTCAGCGCGGGAAATCCCTCCGCGGTTCTTCAACTCGTGACGCAACACCTCGTCTGCGGGGTGCTCGCGTGAAGCCTTGGACAGGATCTGCCCGGCAATCGTCAGGGTTGGGAATGAGGACATTTGCGTTCCGGCGCGCTTACACCTGGACCCACCGGGTCGGCGTCAGAATGCAATGGACGGGTATATCATGCGGTTCGACCGGCACCTCGCGCACGATCTGTTCATCGAACGCGATGCCGCACGTCCGCCCATGCACCGCGCCCAGGATTTGGTCGTAGAACCCTTTGCCACGTCCCAGCCGGCGACCTTGCAAATCGAACGCCACCCCCGGCACCAGAACAAGGTCAAACCGCAAGAAGGGAACGATCACGCACCGCTCGCAGGGCTCAAGCACACCGAAGCGCCCGAGCACCAGGTCCGTTTCCGGGTCCTGAACGCGACAGGCGACATAGCCGCCTCCCTCAGGGACATAGCGCGGCAGAGCGATCTGCTTGCCGGCAGTCAAGGCCAGGCTCAGCAATGGGGCGATATCCATCTCGTCCGGCAGCGGCGCAAAGGAAAGGACCGACTGGGCGTTAAGCCAGGCAGGCTGCTGCAGCAATTGCCCAATGGCTTTGGCGGCAGCCCGCGCGCGGTGCGCGGCAACCAGGCGGCCTAACTCGGTGCGAATCTGTCGGCGCAGCGTCGCTTTATGCCGTCGGATGGTATCTGCTTGAGTGATCATCTCTATGCTTCCCCGGCGTGCCCACGTTCAGTCGCGGCGCTTGCATCCGGATGGTCGGCCTTGGCGACAGCGCGCCATTGCTCCAGCCGGTCTTTGATTTTCTTTTCGACACCTTGCTCGGTTGGTTCGTAATAGCGCTTCCAAGCGCCGAGATAGTCTTGTGCAACAAAATGGCCTGGGAAATCGTGCGCATACTTATAGCCCTCGCCGTGGCCCAGGTGTTTGGCCCCGGCATAATGCGCATCGCGCAGGTGCTCGGGCACCGGCAAGGTCCGCCCCGATTGCACATCCTTCAGCGCGGCGTCTATCGCGGTGATCACACTATTGCTCTTGGGCGCCGTCGCGATATAGATCGCCGCTTCGGCAATCGGAATGCGCGCTTCCGGCCACCCAATGAATTCGGCCGCCTGGAACGCCGCCCCAGCCAACACCAGCGCCATTGGGTCCGCCAGCCCAACGTCCTCCGCCGCATGTATCACAATCCGCCGCGCGATAAACCGCGGGTCTTCCCCCGCGTGAATCATCTTCGCCAGCCAATACAGCGCCGCATCCGGGTCACTGCCGCGCATCGATTTTATAAACGTCGAAATCGTGTCGTAATGCGCGTCTTCGTCGTCATACACGACCGCCTTCTTTTGGATGCTCTGCTCCGCGACGGCCAGGTCGATGTGAATCCACCCCGGCACATCGGGCGCCGTCGTCAGCGCCGCGATCTCCAGCGCGTTGAGCGCCTTGCGCGCATCCCCATCAGACAATTTCGCCAAATGCCGCAGCGCATCCTCGTCTGCCCTGATCTTCATGTAACCCAGGCCGCGCTCCGCATCCTCGAGGGCCCGCCGCAGCAGCGCGTAAAGCTCCTCTTCGCCCAGTGGACGCAGCTCGAATATTTGCGAGCGTGAGACCAGCGGCGAATTAACGAAAAAGAACGGGTTATGCGTGGTCGCACCGATCAGTCGGACTACGCCCGACTCCACATCCGGCAAGAGCACGTCCTGCTGGGCTTTGTTGAACCGGTGAATCTCGTCAATGAACAGAATAGTGGATTGGCCGGTGTTTTCGAGGCGATTCGCCGCGCCCGCCAACACACGCCGCATGTCGGCCACCGTCGATTCCACACCGCTAAGCCGCTCGAATCGGCTGCGCGTTTGCCGCGCGATGATTTGCGCCAGCGAGGTTTTACCAGTCCCCGGCGGGCCAAAAAATATCAGCGATTGAATGCGGTCGGATTCGATCGCCCGGCGGAGAAGTTGGCCTTGACCCAGGATGTGCGATTGTCCGACAAACTCGCCTAAATCTTTGGGCCGCATCCGCGCCGCCAACGGCTGGGAAGAAGGTGCGGCACTGCCCGGCGCCGGCTCGGCCCTCACCGGCTCCTCCGCAAACAAATCGTCCCGCGCCATGCCCAAAAATAGCAGAATCCGCCAGACGCCAAAAGGAAAAACCCCGCCATTGCCGTGTGTAACAGTTCCTTTGAACTTCTTAGAAACAGGTGGAACGCGCCGGGTTGCTTTCGACGTCCAATCAAGGCCTGTCGGCCACAACCGCAACTACAGTTCCGTGGATTATTTACTACGGTTCAAGGACATAGTTTCTATTCACGTGCATAGGCAGGGTAAAGTGTCTCTCTTTTCCTGCATCAACGATGCGAAATTCCAAAGAACTGATGCGCGACTGCTGAGCGCTCTCACGCATCTTCTGTGCATTATCTATACCCAATTTATCTGCGTTCTCAAGAAATAATTTTTTCCCGGCAGAAAATGTTTTCGAGGTGGAGCAACAATCGAACAGGTCTGGAGTCACACCATTCAAACCCGGGCATTGCTGCGGACTAAAGTCGGCTAAAGTCCGCGCGCCATCGGCGCGCCGCTATCAATACACCCGCCCGGCGGGACCGGGCACACTTGTCTTGGTTTCAGGGTGCCGCGCTCGGGGCGTCAGCGGTTGCTTCAACCAGTGCCGGATCCGTGACACCAGGTGGTCCGGGCTGACCGGTTTTGTGACAAATTCATTAGCGCCGGATTCCAGGCCGGCAAAACGCGCAAACTCGCTGCTCAACCCTGTGAGCGCCAGAATCGGCTTCGCCGAAGTCGCCTCGTCTCGGCGCAAGGCTTCGCAGACGGCGAAGCCGTCGAGCTCGGGCAGCACCAGGTCCAGCACGATAAGATCGGGGACCGTCGCACGGGCTTTGGCCAGCGCTTCGACTCCATTGGCGGCGGTGGTGACGGTAAAACCGGCATCCTTTAAACTCAATCGGAACAACTCCAACAGCTCAGAGTTGTCTTCAACAATCAACAGTTTCTTCCGCATATTCCCAAACATCCCAAAGATGCCCACGACCGATAGCTTCCGGAGCCAGCGTCCGCGGCGCTGGCTCCGGAGAGCCCCACAGATTCGGTCGTCGCCCACTCTTGCGTCACGGCAAGAGCCTTCCTGGGGGGAACTAGCAGGATTGGTGCCGGGGCATGGCACCGGCAATTGACATGCAATATGACGGCAAAGAAAGGGGTTCGCCCGGCCTCCGGGCGCATTTTGCTCTTTAGCGGCTCCATAGGAACCATTACCCTGGTAACGTGTCACGGTGGCGTAACGTATGTGGCGCCGGGCTTGTCCTTAGCGCGGTTTGTCTCAGCTTGAGACTCACAGCCGCCGATGCGCCGCCATCCCGGCTCAGGCCAGATTCTGGACGCCCTTACGACATCTGGCGCGTCAACCCCGAGTGGACTCTCGGCCCGGTTACCGCTATCGCCCAATCCCACGATGGCTATCTCTGGCTTGGCACGTATCACGGGCTGGTCCGCTACGATGGCGTTGGCTACACGATTTTCAATTCCAGCAATGATACCAATCTGCAAACCGGCCACATCACCAGCCTGTGCGTCGGCGCGGACGGCACCTTGTGGATCGGCCATGAAACCGGACAATTGACCAGGTTCGCCGCAGGCCAGTTCACGGCCGTTCCACTCAAGTCGAATTGGCGCGGCGCCGTCGAAGCGATCACGACCGACTCGCAGGGGCAGGTGTGGTTGCTCAATGACATGGGCGAACTGTACCGGGTCGGGGACTCGCTGCTGCTGAAGGTGCCGGGCGGGGCCTCTCCGACGCGCAAAGTCACTATCGCTCGAGGGGAGGATGGCAAGCTCTGGGTGGTCGGCAGCGGTGCGGTAGCCATTGTGGAAGCGAGCCGGCTGGTGCCTTACCGGTTCGCCGAACGGGACTCGACTGACTATTACGACCGTGTCGCGCCGGCGCGGGATGGCGGGCTGTGGGTGCTGGGTAACGGGCGTCTCCACGAGTGGCGCGACGGCCGTTGGGTGCGGGAGATTGCCGGGCCACCGGGCGCTCTTGACGCCGTGACGATTCTCTTTGAAATGCGCTCGGGCCCGCTGCTGGTCGGGACGCTGCGCAATGGTTTGTACCTGTTCGAACCGGGCGCCGACGCGGTTCACTTCAACCGTCAAAGACGCGGATTGTCGCACGATTGGATTCGCGCCGTATGCGAGGATCATGAGGGTGGTATTTGGGTTGGAACCGGAGGTGGTCTGGATGGCTTGCGCCCGCGCAAAGTCGAGATGCTGAGTCCGCCTGATCAATGGCTGGGCTGCTCGGTTCGGTCGTTTGTGGCACGCCAGGATGGCTCCCTGTGGGTCGGAACCGAAGGAGCAGGTCTGTACGAATTGACCAACGGCCAGTGGGCCAATTTCGGGACCAGTGCGGGACTGTCGAACCTCTTTGTTTGGTCGGTAATCGAGACCAGCGACCGGCAGCTTTACGCCGGGACCTGGGGCGGAGGCATTTTTGTGAAACAAGGCGACCGGTTCGAGAGCCCGCCGAACCTCGCCGCGATTTCCAACGCCGTTACCGCATTCTATCGAGGACGTGATGGCGAGTTGTGGATCGGCACCCGCGCGGGCCTGTTTCGCTGCGAACAGGGAAAGCTCACCTGGTCCGCCGGCGAGGACAAGTTAGCCCTGCCGGATGTGCGCGCTTTCACCCAAACTCCAGACGGAACGCTGTGGTTTGCGATGTCCGGCGGCGGATTGGGCAGTTTGAAAGACGGCGCGTTAAGGCAATACCGCCAGGCCGATGGGCTGAGCAGCGATTTCATTGTCTGCCTCTACGCAGATGCCGACGGTACTCTCTGGGCCGGCTCCTCGGACAACGGCCTGACCCGGTTTAAGGACGGCCAGTTCGCCGTCGTGAGCACCGAACAGGGCCTGCCCAGCGGCATCCTTTGTCACATCCTTGATGATAATGCGGGCAATTTCTGGATCAGTTCACAAAACGGTATCTTCCGCGTCAACCAGGCGGAGTTGAACCGCTGCGCCGATGGCTTGGTCCGCTCGGTTCATTGTCTCAGCTATGGCACAGCAGAGGGCCTGGGTTCCCCGGCCTGTGCCGGTGGATTCCAGCCCGGGGCATTCCGCGGGCGGGACGGACGGTTGTGGTTTGCCAATGGCGCGGGTTTGGCAATCATTGATCCGGCCAACGCCACTATCAATAAAGCCTCACCGCCGGTGGTGATCCAAGAACTGCTGGTTCAGCACCAACCTCTCGCGCCCGCGATCTTGGCCGCCGCCTCAACTTCGGGCCTTACCCTCGCCGCCGATGGTTCCGATACCATCGAACCCCGGACGCCGCCCGCGGCAGCCACGGCCGTGGCCGCGGCCGGGGAAACACTTTGGGGCCGCAAGCCCGATTTGCGCATCGGGCCTGGACGCCAGAGCATCGAATTCCGCTACACCGCCCTCAGCTTTATGGCGCCGGAGAAAGTGCGTTTCAAACGCAAGCTCGAAGGCCTGGATTCCGATTGGGTTGATGTCGGCGCCGAACGCGTCGCCTCCTATAGCTTTTTGCCTCCTGGCACTTACACCTTCCGGATTAAAGCGTGCAACAACGACGGGTTCTGGAACGAAGACGGCGCTGCCGTTACCTTTATGGTGTTGCCGTATTTTTGGCAAACGTGGTGGTTCGAGCTCATCCTGGTGCTGACCGGAGCCGCCGCTATTGGCGCGGGCGTCAGCGCCGTGATGCGCCGGCGCGGGCGGCGCAAACTTGAGCAGGTGGAGCGACAGCGCGCGCTGGAACGCGAACGCGCTCGCATCGCACGCGACATTCATGACGACCTGGGCGCAAGCCTCACACGCATTTCCATGCTCAGCCAATCCGCCCGCGGTGAACTGGAACCCCAATCTGTGGCGGCCGCCGATCTCGACCAGATTTACGGCACCGCGCGCGAGTTGACCCGCGCGATGGACGAAATCGTTTGGGCGGTCAATCCCAAGCACGACACCCTCGACAGCCTCGTCACTTACCTGGGGCGCTTCGCCCAGCATTTCCTCAGCGCTGCCGGGCTCCGTTGCCGGTTGGACGTGCCCCTTCGGTTGCCTGCCGGCACTTTGACTTCCGAAGTTCGGCACAACGTCTTTCTCGCGTTCAAGGAGGCCCTCCATAACGTCGTCAAACATGCCCACGCCACCGAAGTGCGCGTCTCGCTGGAGTTGCCACGCGGCGGTTTTGCGCTGCTCGTTGCCGACAATGGCCAGGGGTTCGATCACCACCTGCTCAAATTGAACGATCCGGTTCCGACTGATGCCGCGCGCGTTAGTTCCGGTAATGGCCTGGCCAACATGCAACGGCGCCTCGAGGAAATCGGCGGCCGCTGCGAGTGGGATACCGCGCCGGGCGAAGGAACGCGGGTGCGCTTTGTCGTGCTGGCGAGCATCGCCGAGGCCCGCGCCGCAGATTATGCCTAACCACACGCTCCAACCGGACGCCCGGCCTTTTCGCGTCATCAAAACACACGACAGCATTTTCCCCAGCCAATGAGGTATAAGAAATCCGTGGCGATAGCCGTTTCAATTGTCGAGGATGACGCACAAGCCCGCAAGATTCTCGCGGGCTGGGTCAACCGTGCCGCCGGTTTCCGTTTGGACGGCGATTGGGGCGACGCCGAAAGCGCACTGGCAGGCTTGTCCGAACGCAAACCCAATGTCGTGTTGATGGATATCAACCTGCCGGGGATGAGTGGCGTCGAAGCCGTCAAGCGTCTCAAAACAGCGTTGCCCCAGACCCAGTTTGTCATGCTGACGGTCTATGAGGACGCGGACCACATTTATAACGCGCTGGCGGCGGGTGCCACCGGATATTTGTTGAAGGAAACACCGCGTGCGGAGTTGCTCAAAGCGCTCGAAGATGTGCACCGCGGCGGTTCGCCCATGACCAGCAACATTGCGCGCAAAGTCGTCCAGTCTTTCATCCAAACCCCGGCCTCCGGTCCCACCGGCGAAGGACTTTCCCCCCGCGAGCAAGAGGTGCTCAATTTGCTGGCGGGTGGTTATCTGTATAAAGAAATTGCCGAGCGCCTGAATATCAGCGTGCCGACGGTCAATACATATGTGCGCCGTATGTACGAAAAGCTGCATGTCCGCTCGCGCGCGCAGGCTGTCGCCAAATACGCCCACCTGGCCAACTCGGGCCCCGAGAACCGTTCCACTCCCACTCCACTGCACGGCCACTGAGACTTTGACACCCGAGCCGGGGCCTCTATTCTGCCGCGGTGCGAACCGTTCATGTGCCGCTTGGGCTCCGCAGCTACACCATTAAGATCGGCCAGGGTCTGTTGGAAATTTTGGGAAAGGAGTGCGCCGTATTGGGGTTGGGCAAGCGCTGCGCCGTCATCTCGGATCGGAATGTCGCACCGCGATACGCAAAACGCCTCCTAAAGGCGCTCGCGCAACAAGGCATCGCGCCGATGCTCGTCACCGTACCCGCCGGCGAAACAGCCAAACAACTTCGCACCGTCGCGGCCTGTTACCAACAACTGGCCGAACATCGTTTGGAACGAACTTCTTTTATCATCGCACTAGGCGGAGGCGTGGTGGGGGACCTCGCCGGGTTTGTCGCCGCGACCTACCTGCGCGGCGTGCCCTTCGTACAGGTGCCGACCACCTTGCTGGCCCAGGTGGATAGCTCGGTCGGCGGCAAAGTCGGCGTGAACCTCAAAGCCGGCAAGAACCTCGTTGGCGCTTTTTATCAACCGCGGTTGGTCCTTTGCGATCTGGCCACGTTGAAGACCTTGCCTGCCCGTCAGTACCGCGCCGGTCTGGCGGAGGTAATCAAGTACGGCATTATCCAGGATGCCGCATTCTTTGAACAACTCGAACGAGAGTTACCCCGCCTGTTGCAACGCGACCCGCGAACACTCGAGACAGTCGTGGCGCGCTGCTGCGAACTCAAAGCCGCTGTCGTCCGGGAGGATGAAACCGAGGGTGGCCGCCGGGCGATTTTGAATTTTGGCCACACTATTGGCCACGGCCTGGAAGCCATTTCCGGCTATGGCAAATACCTCCACGGCGAAGCAATAGCCATCGGCCAGGTCGCCGCCGCACAGCTTTCCAGCCGCTTGCTGGGCATGCCCGAACCGCACGTCGAGCGCGTCGCCGCCCTGCTCCGACGAGCGGGTCTGCCGACGCAATTGAAGCTCAGCACCAGCGAACGGCGAAAACTCTTATCCGCGATGACGCTCGATAAAAAGGTCAGCGGCGGTGAAATCAAATTCGTGCTGGCGAGGGAAATCGGCCGCGTCGAGCACGGCCAGCGAGTGCCGCCCAAACTACTCGAGCAGTTCCTTCAGAATTAACGATTGCTATGGCTGCGGTCAGCGAAATGATTGTCCGGGAATATTTCGAGTTGCACGAATTTCTTGTGCGGCAGCACCGCAAATACGTCAGCCAAACGCGCGCCACCGAGGAAGACGATATCGATTTTTTCGTGCTCAACCCGCATCCGCGTAAAAGGGAAACCGAGGCGCCGTTCGTGCTGGCCTCGGGGGACCTCTCGTTCATCCAACGTGCCATCGTCGTCGTGAAAGGTTGGCACACCGAAACGTTCAGCTCCGCCCGCCTGACGCACTCCCCGGAAATCTTCCGGTTCGTCGAGACGGGCGTCTTCCAGCAGGCGCTGCGCGCCTTCGGTCAGGATGGGACGGTGCTTAAAATTCTCGTTGTGCCGGCGTTACCGCAGGAAACCGAAGCCCGCGAGCAAAGCATCGCTCTGCTGCGCGGCAAAGGCATCGATGCGGTCATTCCCTTCCGGACCCTCCTCAACGACCTGGTCAACACAACCGTCACCAATCGCAACTACCAGAAATCCGACTTGCTCCAACTTATCCGCATTTTGAAGAACTACGATTTTTTCAAGGAACCGCAGTTGGAGTTATTTAAGGCGGGCCGCCGGCGCAAATCCCCGCGATAACCGACAATCCGGCGAATCGGTCTCAAGACCATTGAGCAATGGTCATGGGTCAGGGTGGTTCCCAATCCTGTTAATCCCGTCAAATTCGTCTCCCCAGAACAGTAAGGATCATCGGGTGGGGCATTCCCATTCCAAGCGCAGCCCTTCCAGCGTCAGCAGCGGCTTGACTGCGGTGATCTCCTCCAAGCTCCGCGCCATTAAGCGCGCATAGCCACCCGTCGCCACAACCGGCAGACGTCTCGCGTTCAGCTCCCGTCTTAATTCACCGATCAGCTCCCGCACCAGTCCGCGGTAACCGTGCACCGCTCCCACCAGCATCGCTTGTTCGGTGCTCTTGCCGATCACGCGGCGCACTTCGCGAATCGCGATCCGTGGCAGCAGCGCCGTCTTTTCGTGCAGGTATTCCGTCATCGCCGCCAGCCCGGGAGCAATAATCCCGCCGACGTAACTGCCCGACGCGTTGACCACATCGAACGTCACCGCCGTGCCAAAATCCACCACCACCACCGGCGCGCCGAAGTGATGCCGGGCGGCCACCGCGTTGGCCAGCCTGTCCGGCCCAATCGTCCCAGGCTTCGGATAATCGATCGTGATTCCGCGCAGCGTTTGGGCGGTCAATTCCAGGCAAGGCAGTTTCCAGATGTCCTGAAGAGCCTTGGACACTCGAGGCGTCGCGTTGGGAACGACACTGCACAGCGCCGCGCCAGTTGGGCGGACCGCGCCGACAAAGAGGCGCAGGCGCGCGGGGCCTGCGCCACCGAACCACTCGCGCGTGGGGATATTGGTCTGCCGCGAGATACGAGCCCCGCGCGCCAAACCCACGTGTGTGTGCGTGTTTCCAATGTCCAGCAGCAGCAGCATACAGGCTAAGTCCGCTCGAGGGTGACGTCTCCGCCCGTCACCGGTTCCAAATGACCGTGCTCGGTTCGCACCAGTAAGGCACCCTCATCACCCAGGGACTCGGCGCAACCGCGCACCAGGTGGTCGCCCGTGCGGATGCTCACGTGGCGCCCCAGCGTCGTGCAATGGGCCTGCCATTCCTCGGCCAGTTTGGAAAATCCGCCGCCCGCCAGCCGCTGATAATCAGCATCGAGTTCGCCGAGAATCGCCACCGCCAGGTCTGGCCGCGATACAGCTTTGCCCGCCTCGATTTTTAACGACGTCGCCTGTCGCCGCAATTCGGGCGCGAAATCGCCCGCGTTCAAGTTCACATCCACACCAATCCCCAGCACCAGGTAGCGAATACTATCCACCTCCGCCGTGAGCTCGGTCAGAATGCCGGCCACTTTGCGCCCGGAAACAAGGATGTCATTAGGCCACTTGATCTCCGGCTTAAGTCCCGTTTGTAATTCCAGCGCGCGGCGCAAGGCGGTCGCCGAGAGCACTGTCAACTGCGTAGCGGCCTGCAGGCGCAGCTTCGGCCGCAGCAACACCGAAAACCAGAGGCCTTTGCGCGCGGGCGATAGCCACTGCCGGCCGAGCCGTCCCCTGCCCCGCGTCTGCGATTCGGCGAATACCACCACGCCCTCGGCGACGCCGTCGCGCCCGAGTTTGTCCACGACGTCATTGGTGGAAGTGGTCTCCTCAAAGACGCGAATGTCGCGGCCGATTACCTGGCTGGAACTCAATCTGGACAGCAAATCATCCGCGTGCAACAGGTCCGGGCTGGATACAAGCCGATAACCCAGATGCGGGCTGGCCTGAATTTCGTAACCGAGCAGCCGCAGGTCCTCGACGCGCGCCCACACGGCCGCCCGGCTGACGCCCAGGTGCTGCGCCAACTCCGCACCCGAAACGCTGCCCTCGCCGGCGTCGCGCAGCCGACCCAGAATCTCAGCATCGAGCGAACGGCTCATCTTAGTCGCAAACGAATCATTGCAGGAGACCACTTAAGGAGTCTCTGATTATCACAATTCGAAATCCAAACCGATATCAACCGCGCGCGCCGAATGAGTCAGCGCGCCCACAGAAATGAAATCGACGCCGGTCTCGGCAATCGCGCGCGCCGAATCCAGGTTCACGCCGCCGCTCGCCTCGGTCGCGGCGCGGCCGGCACACACGCCAACCGCCGTGCGCAATTGCTGGAGATTCATGTTGTCCAACAGGATCAGGTTCGCACCGGCGGCCAGCGCCTGCTCGACCTGTTCGAGCGTGTCGGCTTCCACTTCGATTTTCAAATCAGGGTATTGCCGGCGCGCGCGCGTAATGGCCGCGGCGATGGCGTTGGGCGTCTCCCCCTTCAGTGCCGCCAGGTGATTGTCCTTGATCAGCACCATGTCATAAAGCCCCGACCGGTGATTAGTACCGCCGCCGCACACCACCGCGTACTTCTCCAAGCGCCGCAGGCCAGGCGTGGTTTTGCGCGTATCGAGCAGCCGCGCGCGCGTGCCTTTGATGGCCTCGACGAACCGCGCCGTAAGCGTCGCGACGCCGGACAGGCGCTGCAGAAAATTGAGCGCGACTCGCTCGCCCGCCAGCAGCGGCCGGGCTGGTCCGGCAAGCTGCAGCAGCGTCGCCCCCGCCTCCAGCGATTGCCCATCGCGAGCTGCCCGCTCCATTTTTATGGCGGGAGACAGCTCGTTGAAAACGGCCTCCGCCACGGCAATGCCGGCGAGCACGAGCGGTTCGCGCGCGCGAATGAACGCCTGCGCGCGCGCCTCGGCGGGCACCGTCGCGAGAGTCGTCACATCGCCCTCCGCGACGTCCTCAGCCAGGGCGGTGCGGACAAACCCGCGGATCTCGGCCTCGGTCAAATCCATGCCTGTAGAATGCGCTAAACCGGTCGAGAGCAGAAGCGCGAAAACGCCTTAGCTCGTCGTATATGTCTCGCTCGCACTGCGCGCGTTTTCGCGCTCAAAAGCTGTATGCGAGCCCGGCGCCGACAAACACGGTTTTGCTGATGTTCACCTCGACGCTACGAAACCCGAAGTTGCCTCCAAAGCCCTCCGAAGCCCTGGGTGCAGGACAAAATAGTTATTCCCCCTAAGTTTCGGTTGTTTTTTTGCTTGAAGATGTCTAGTCACTAGACAATATTTAGCAGCGTGAGCAAATTCATCGAGCAGCGCCAAGTCATCTTCCAAAAAATGGCCGAGAT
>DASYXT010000129.1:0-23736 GCA_035934555.1 Verrucomicrobiia bacterium
ATCTCGGCCATTTTTTGGAAGATGACTTGGCGCTGCTCGATGAATTTGCTCACGCTGCTAAATATTGTCTAGTGACTAGACATCTTCAAGCAAAAAAACAACCGAAACTTAGGGGGAATAACTATTTTGTCCTGCACCCAGAGATGAACATGATCAGGGGGCGGCTACAATGCCGCGTGGATTGGCTCCTCCAATAGGTGTCGCTGCCAGGTCATCAAATTCGGGGCGTATTGGTGCCAATCCTGGGCCAAATCGGATAGGGTCGCGCGACTGGCAATCAGCGTGGGATCAATCTTCAACTCGGCGGCGCGAAGGTCGCGCGCCTTCTGTAGTTCGAGGAAGCGGTGGCGCTCGGCTTCACTGGGGCGGCGGCCGAGCGAGCGCAGGATTTTGGGATGCTCTTGGGCGGAGGTGCCAAGGCCACGCGCGATGGCTTTGAGCAAGGCGGAGCGGCGGCGCTCGGACAGGTGCCTTGGGAGGAACGGTTCGATGTGGCGGCCGGTGGCGGAGGCCGCGGCAACCTCGACGAGGGCCTGGTGGCTCATGACAAAGAAAGGAGGTTTATTGGCTTTGATCGCCTCGGTCTCGCGCCACTGCCACAGTTCGCGCAGGAGGGCCAGGGCGGGGCGTCCGAGCAGATGGCTGCCTTTGATACGCCAAACCGAGTCCAGGTCGGCTGGGCGCTGACGGGTGGAGTCGGCAATCAGGCGCGCGCAGGATTCCTGATGCCACGCCAGCCGGCGTGCGGCTAGCAGCTTCGCTCTTAGCTGATCGGCCAGCGGCTTGAGGTAGTGTGTATCGTTACGGGCATACTTTTCCATGCGGTCAGTGAGGGGCCGCAGAGCCCAATTGGCTTTTTGGGGGCCTTTCTCGAGTTTGACGCCGAGGAAGGTCTCGACCAAATGGCTGAGGCTGAACTGTCTTATGCCCAGCAGGCGGGCAGCCAGCATGGTATCAAAAATGGCGCTGGGGATGAATTGGTGATGCTTTTCGAGGAGGCGCAGGTCGTAGTCGGCGCCGTGCATGACCAGCTCTCTTCCGGCGAGGGCATCCAGCAGGGGGCCGATATCGAACCCGGCGAGGGGATCGATCAGGCGGTCGCCGGCCACGGTGCTGATCTGGATTAAGCAAACCTTTTCCGGGTAGGCGTGCAAGCTGTCCGCTTCGGTGTCTAGCGCCACCCAGTCGGCCTGATGCAAAATCGGTAAGAACCGGAGAAGCTCGTGTTCGCTATCAACCACGAATTGAATATAAAGGCAGGGGATTCCGGAGTCACGCACCAGTGTTTAGCCGAACGCCGAAAGGTAGGAACACTGACTGGGGAAGACTCTCAAGCGAACGCGACCGGGCAAAGCCAGAAAGAAAGTGGGCTCCTGGAGATTCTGGCGCCTTCGCGCGTTGATGAGCGTCAGGGTTTTTGGCGGTCAAGACTCGCTGACGAGGCGGGCGGAATTATCTTTGAGGTAGGTTTCGAGGTTCTCGATGCCTGTCATCTGGGTGCGAACAGCGCGTTGGCCCTGCTGGCGGAGCATCTTGTATTGAATCAAACGTCTGCCGAGTTCGACGATCTGGATATAGGCATCATCAATTTGCCAGAGCTGGCCCTTGGCCAGCGGTTGCGCAGGCCGCTTTCGCTTAATCTTCATTTTGAGATTCAGACATGGTATCGACGATTTTTATTCATTTGTCACACCAAAAAAACAAAAAAGCGTTCAATTGACGATTCTGCGAGGAGCGCGCGCCTGTTTTTCGGCTCATTCCGGCTCGTCGGCGAGGGTCTGGGGATGCCGGTAAAACAGAGAATCGGCCACATAAATCGCGATGGCGACCCAACAGAGTGCAAAGCTGCCGAGTGTAGCGCGGTGCAGCGGTTCATGAAAAATCGAGTAGGCAACGAGGAACTGCAGCGTCGGACCGAGATACTGGAGGAAGCCGATAGAGGAAAGTTGGAGCCGGCGCAAGGCGGCGCCGAAAAGCAGCAGCGGGACGGCCGTGAGCACACCGGACAGCGACAGCACGCCGACGGTGCCGGCAGAGACCATGGCGCCAGGCACCAGGGTTAAGAGGACGAGGGCGACCGGGACCAAAAAGGCTGACTCAATCATCAACCCGTGAAGGGAGTTGATATCGACGGCCTTGCGGACGAGACCGTAAAAGCCGAAAGAACCGGCCAATGACAAAGCGATCCAGGGGAATCCACTCGAGCGAACCGAAAGGTTGACGACCGCGACTCCCGCCAAGGTGACAGCCAGCCATTGCCAACCCCGCAACCGCTCGCGGAAAAAAAGCATTCCCAGCGCCACCGACAGCAACGGGTTGATGAAATAACCGAGGCTGGCTTGGAGGAGTTGGTGGGTAGCCACCGAGTAGATGAAAATCAGCCAATTCACCGCGATCAGGAACGCGCCCAATGCGAGCAACAGCAGCTTGTGTCGGTTTCGCAATACCGGTCGGAGGGCGCTCCACTCGCCGGTGACAGAAAGCACCAAGGCCATAAACAGCGCCGACCAGATGATTCGGTGGCAAAGAATGATCAGCGGTGGCACGGCTCCCAGAGCGTGAAAATAAAGCGGGAGAAAGCCCCAAATCAAATAGGCGCTCAGGCCATAAAGCAAACCGGCGCGTCGGCGCGTCGCCGATGGTTTAGCGACGGGCTGGCGGGGCACGGCGGTGCTGCCCAGGGTCGTGGTCACGGCAGGCAACCTATCACGCCCAGCCGTCGAAAGGAATTACTGAAAACCTTCATGCCGCCCGGATCAGGGAGAAATGATTGGCCATGACCCGCGAAGCGTAATCCAGGCACGCCTGCACATCGGCGCGGGTGAGTTTTGGATAATAGGGGTTAAGCCGCTGCTCAGCGCACCTTCAGCACGATCTTGCCCGCCATGTGGCCCGATTGGCTGAGTTGATGGGCACGGCTGGCTTCGGCCAGCGGCAGCACTTTTTCGATATAGACTTTGATGCGTCCGCCGGCGACGAGGTCGCCGATGCGCGTGAGTTCGTCGCCGCGGGTATGGTCGCAAACGAGCAACACGGCGCGAGCGCCGCGCTGGGCGGCGGCGCGCTGGTCGGGGTCTTGAACGAGCGACACCAGGATGCCGCCGGGTTTGAGCACCCGCCATGAGCGTTCCTGGGTATCGCCTCCGATCGGGTCCAGCACGATATCAAGGTCGTGTGCCACTTCCTCGAACGGCGTCGAAGAATAGTCGATCACCTCATCGGCTCCCAGGTCTCGCACATATTGGCGATGGGAGGCAGAGGCCGTCCCCAGAACGAAGGCGCCTTTCCACTTGGCGAATTGGACGGCAAAACCACCGACACCCCCGGCGGCGGCATGGATCAAGACCCGCTGGCCCGACTGCAGGTCGGCCTTGTCGAAGAGCGCCTGCCAGGCGGTCAGTGCGGCAATGGGCAGCGCGGCGGCCTGGGTGTGCTGGAGGGCTGTGGGCTTTTCCGCCACCTGCGTCGTCGGAGCGATGGCATATTCAGCATAGCTGCCGCTGTTCTGGCCCGTGCAGCCGAAGACCGCTTCGCCCACCCGGAACAGCTCCACATCGGGACCGACGGCAGCGATTACCCCGGAGAAATCGTGTCCCAAAATCGAGGGCAACTGCGGTCGTGCATATTTGCCCTCGCGAATTTTCCAGTCCACCGGGTTGACACCGGCGGCATGGACCCGGACCAGCAGTTCGCCTCGGCCAGGCTCAGGCATCGGTATCTCGTCGAGGTGCAACTGTTCCGGACCACCGAACTGGTGGATTCGTTCCGCTTTCATCGTTGCGACTGCCATACAACACTCCTTTCGCGAGGCCCCGTCTCAGGCCTATGCGTTACGCTAAGCCAACTGCATGGGAAAGCAAATGGGCACGGCACAAGCCAAGTACGGGAAAACCCCCAGTACACGCACTGGCTGGCTGGAAGCTTGCCTCGTGCGTGCTCAGGGATAGATAGTCCTGGGGCAAGATGCCGCAGGCACCGGCGGCCAGGATGACCGCCGCATTAAGCCCCGCTACAGCTCCCAACCCTTTCGGTATTGCCGCGTCAAATAAGGACTGGCTTGGGGCTCATTCTTCACGGCCGGTTGTTCGGAATCGAAGAGCAGACGTTTGCCTCCTAGACGTAAGGAAATCGCGGCAAGGTTAAAGGCATCGGTGATGGGCTGGGCCAGCCGAAAGTCGCCGTAGGTGGCGGGGCCGCCTTTGCAGGCTGCGACCCAGAGAGTGTTGGCGTCCGCATAGGAGTGCTGTCGGTTTGGCTCATTGGCGCCGGCCGAGGTCGCCAATTCTTTATTCCCGGAGAGCAGCCGCGGGTTCTCGGCACGGAAGCCGGCCAGGATCTTGCCCTTTTCTCCAACGAACAACATGCCCTCGGGCTCGAATTCCTTGCCGGCACTCTCGAGTTCGGGCGGGGTCGGAGGCGTAAGCGAACCGTCATACCAAAAAATATCCAGCGCCGGCCGGGAGCCCCTGGCGGCAAACTGGAAACGGATCGTGCAGGCTGCGGGGAAGGAATAATCGTTGTGAATGCGAGTGGGGACGTTGCCGACAACTGTGCACAGATGTGTGGGGCGGGATTCAACGGCCATCGGCGCGCCCAACTCAAAAAGCTGAAACACGGGCCAAAGACTGTAATGGCCCATGTCGGCCAGAGCGCCGCCGCCGAATTCGTACCAGCCGCGAAAGACGGCGTTGGTGTAATGCGGATGATAGGGGCGGTCCAAGGAGGGCCCGAGCCAGAGCTGCCAATCGAAGCCTTGCGGCACCGGTGGCCGGTCCGTCGGTATTGTGGGGTACTGCGGCCACACGGGGCGGTTGGACCAATTGTGAATTTCACGCAAGGCGCCGATGGCGCCGGCATCGATCCAGCTTTGGATGGTTCTGACCTCGGTGCCGTCACTGGCCGGGAGGAAATGGGTGGCGACCTTTGTTTCGCTGGCCGTGGCGATCACGCGCCGGCCTTCAAGCAGACGGTTGGCCAGCGGCTTGTGCATCATGACATGTTTTCCGTTTTTCATCGCCGCGACCGCAATCGTCGCATGCAAATGATCCGGCGTCATGATCTTCACCGCGTTGATGTCCCGTTCTTTATCCAGCAATTCGCGAAAATCGGCATAGGTCGAGCAGCCATTAAACCTTGTTGCGCCGCGCTGGTTCGCATAGGCCAGTTCGATCACTTCTTTGGCCACATCGCGTCCGCCGGGAATGCCGGGCTGGCCGCGGCGCCAATCAGGCCGTTTCAACGCCGCCGCCAGTTCCGCCCGCAGCCCGTCTTTGGACCAATCCAAGTACTGGGTGCTTTCTTTGACGGGATCGCACACCGCGACAATCTGAATTTGCGGGTTCGCCAACAGATCGGGCATTTCGCGCAGGCCCTCCGTCCCGCAACCTATATGGGCGAGGGTGATCTTTTCGCTGGGCGCAACGAATCCCGGTCCGCCCAGAACGTGCCGAGGTACCAGGGTAAAGGCTGCGGCGGCGGCTCCGCCGGCAGCAATGAACTTTCGGCGGGAGAGACCGATGGTCTTCATCTTTTTGCAGCCACTATTTGCCTCGTTAGTTACTTGTCGAGTTTGGCGGGTGTTTGGCATAAGTAAGAATTTGGCGCCAAACCCAGATTGTGGGACTATGGTCAGACGAGGCAAGCGCGAATCAATATGAAATCAATGAAAGCGGTACAAGTCGGTAAAGCGAAGGGCGATTGGGAACTGGTCGAGCGTCCGATTCCCACACCGGGACCCGGCCAAGTACGGATCAAGGTTGAGGCGTGCGGGGTGTGTCACAGCGATTTGCTGGTGAAAGACGGGATTTGGCCGGGCCTGCAGTTTCCGCGCATTCCCGGGCACGAGATCGCGGGGCTGATTGATGCGCTGGGCGCCGGAGTTACCGCCTGGCGGCAGGGGCAACGGGTGGGGGTGGGTTGGCATGGAGGCCATTGCTTTCAGTGTGAGCCCTGCCGCCGCGGTGATTTTATTCTCTGTCGGTCAGGCGGGATCACCGGCATCAGCCACGATGGTGGCTACGCGGAGTACATGGTCTCGCCAGCCGAGGCGGTAGCGGCCATGCCGGAGGAGTTGGCCGCCGCCGAGGCCGCGCCGTTGTTGTGCGCCGGAATTACGGTGTTCAATGCCTTGCGCAATTCCGGTGCGCGCGGTGGGGACCTCGTAGCGGTGCAAGGCGTCGGCGGGTTGGGGCACCTGGGCATTCAATACGCTCAACGGATGGGTTTTGCCACAGTCGCGATCGCCCGCGGCAAGGACAAGCAACCGCTCGCCCAAAAACTTGGCGCGCGGCATTATGTCGATTCCGCCGCTGAAGCGCCCGGCGAAGCTCTGCAAAAGCTTGGAGGCGCGCGCATCATTCTGGCAACCGCTCCGGACGCCAAATCGATTTCGGCGCTAGTCGGCGGTTTGGCGCCCAGTGGGAAGCTGGTAGTGGTGGGGGCGGCGATGGAACCGTTAACGATCAGCGCATTGGACTTAATCGGCGGCCGGCGCGCCGTGCAGGGTTGGCCTTCGGGCACGGCCATCGATTCTGAGGATACCCTGCGTTTCAGTGCGCTGTGCGGCGTGCGACCCATGATCGAAACCTTTCCGCTGCAGCGGGCAGCCGAGGCTTACGAGCGCATGCTAAACGGGAAAGTCAGGTTCCGCTCGGTGATAACCATGGTGTGAGCAATTACGATAAGCTGCCGTTCGTGCCCGTTCGCGGGACTGACACCTGCGTAGCGGGCTGGGACGATATTGCCCAGCAATTGCAGCAAGCAGTGCGCCAGCGCGCGGCCGCCAAAACGGTTCTGTGCATCGAATGTTATCCTGGCGTGCATGAAGGGCAGGTAAGGGCCGAACTCGAAACTCGACTGCGTCCGGAGTTGACACTCTCCTCAGCCGTGGCACTTCTCAGCCCGGGCCAAGTTGATAAGCTGGTTGCGCCTTTTCTTGGCGGAGGCGACCCCGTATTTGGATTTATTGCCGACCTGGAGCTAAAACAATTCTTCGACCCGGACCGGATTGCCCATCTTCGTTCGCGGCTGGCCGAGCTTGAGCGAGGCTTGGTTCTGGTCGTAGGTTGCGGCGCCGCCTTGGTGCACGCCGGGGACATTTTAGCCTATGCGGACCTGGCGCGCTGGGAAGCGCAACAGCGGTTCCGCCGCCATGAGATTGGTAATCTCGGTGCCGACAACGCCGCTGTCTCTGCCGCCGTGCATTATCAGCGCGCGTTTTTCGTGGATTGGCGCGTGGCCGACTCGTGGAAGCGCTCCCTGATGACGCGCTGGGATTTTCTGCTCGACACCAATGTACCGGGTGAGCCGAAGTTGGCGGCAGCCGAGACGGTCCGCGAAGGCCTTAGGCAGGCGATGCGCCGGCCCTTTCGCGTTGTGCCGTTATTTGATCCCGCCCCGTGGGGTGGGCAGTGGATGAAAGAGATATGCGACCTGGACCGTTCGGCACCGAATTTTGGCTGGTGCTTCGACTGCGTGCCGGAGGAGAACAGTTTGCTGCTGGGCATCGGCAACCAGCGGGTAGAGTTGCCGGCGTTGGACGCTGTGTTTAGCGAGCCGAGAGCGCTGCTGGGCGAGGCGGTTCATGCCCGCTTCGGCGCGGAGTTCCCGATTCGCTTCGATTTTTTAGACACGATGGGCGGCGGCAATTTGTCCTTCCAGGTCCATCCGTTGAGCGCCTATATCCGTGAGCATTTCGGCCTGCCATACACGCAGGACGAAAGCTATTATTTGATGGACGCCGGAGCGGAGGCGACCGTGTTCCTGGGCCTGAAGGAAGGGGTTGAGCCCGCAGCAATGGCGCGCGCCCTTAGACAGGCGCAGGCGGGGGGCAGCGGGTTTCCCGCTCAACGGTTCGCTAACCGCTGGCCGGCCAAAAAGCACGATCATTTCCTCATCCCCGCCGGCACGGTCCATTGCTCCGGCGCAAACTCGATGGTGCTCGAAATCAGCGCCACTCCCTACATCTTCACTTTCAAACTCTGGGATTGGGACCGCCTGGGTCTGGATGGCAAACCGCGCCCCATCCACCTCGAACACGGTTTGGCCAATATACAGTGGGACCGCACGACCGGCTGGGTGCAGCGGCAATTGATCAATCGAGTGGCGCCGCTCGGCACGGGTGAGGGCTGGCGCGAAGAGCGCACCGGCCTGCACGAGTTGGAGTTTATCGAGACGCGGCGGCATTGGTTTACTGCGCCGGTTCCCCACCACACCAACGGGACTGTCAATGTGCTAAACCTGGTAGGGGGAACCGAAGCGATTGTGGCAAGCCCCGACGGCGCCTTCGAACCTTTTGACGTGCATTATGCGGAGACTTTTATTGTGCCTGCCGCGGTGGGCAGTTACTCGGTTCGCCCGACCCGCCGGGGAGAGGAATGCGTAACAATGAAAGCATTCGTGCGGACGTGACAGCTAGCCAAGAACGCTGCATGGTTTGGACCAATGACCATTCCTTGAAGTTCCTTGAATTAGAGTTCGCTTGCCGAAGGGGCGGCTATTTTGCTTGAACATCCGCCGCGCAATTTGCCACATCTGACGCGATGATTGGCTCACACCGAAACGCTGGACTCAGGCTTGAAGTGACCAAAGATTACGCGGCGCTGAGCACGGCCGCGGCCGGCGTCATCCTGCAAGAGCTGCGCCACAAACCCGACCTGGTGTTGTGCGTCTCGGCGGGAGGGTCACCGACCGGCACGTATGAAGTGCTGGCGGAACATTACGCGTCGCGCCCGGCCTTGTTCCGCCGTATGCGGGTTCTGCAGATTGATGAATGGGGCGGTCTGCCGGCCAATAGTCCAGGCACTTGTCTCGCCGATCTCGAGCAGAAGGTGCTTGGCCCGCTTCAAATCCCACGAGAGCGTTGTCATTTATTTCGCAGCGACGCTGCGGAACCCGGGCGCGAATGCCAAAGCGTTCTCCGTTGGCTGGCGCGGAATGGGCCCATTGACATCTGCATCCTTGGGCTGGGTTTGAACGGCCACATCGCGATGAACGAGCCGGCTGAGGCACTCATTCCGTATCCGCATGTGGCGAAACTCGCGCCGCGATCGCTGCATCACCCGATGTTGGGCAAATCGGGTCCGCGCCCGCGGTATGGGCTGACGCTGGGCCTGGGCGATATTCTGCGCTCGCGCAAAATCGTTTTGCTGGTGAGCGGAACAAAAAAGCGCGCGATCGTTAAGCGCATGCTCAAGCCGCGCATCAGCCCGCGCCTGCCCGCCTCGTTTCTGTGGCTGCATCCGGACGCGGCAGTAATTTGCGATCGGGCAGCAGCCGGAACGACAAAGTGACACAGCCATGAAACGAATCTCTGGTTCGGCTCCCCCAAAAAAAGTGTTCGCGGGCGACAGTCGGGCAGGGGAAGACACGGGGATTTCGCGACGTCGTTTCCTGGCAGCATCGTCGGCGGCCACCGCATTTTTATTTGTTCCAGGGCACGTTCTAGGCCAGGCGGGGCAACAGTCTGCGAATAACAAGCTGAATTTGGCAGGGATCGGGATTGGCGGCCAAGGCGCCTGGGACCTGGAACAAGTCGCCACTGAAAACATTATTGCTTTATGCGATGTGGATTCGGGCTATGCAGCCAAGACATTTGCCAAGTACCCCCAAGCCAGGCGCTACAAGGATTTTCGCAAGCTGCTCGAGGCCGAGAAAAGCCTGGATGGTGTGGTGATTGCGACGCCGGACCATAATCACGCGATCATCTCGATGGCGGCGATCCGGGCCGGCAAGCATGTCTATTGCGAAAAGCCGCTGACCCGGACGGTGGCTGAGGCGCGGGCCGTGACCGAGGCGGCGCGCCAGGCGAAGGTCGCCACTCAGATGGGCAATCAAGGCATGGCATTTGAAGGCAACCGGCTTATCAACGAGTGGCTGTGGGACGGCGCGATTGGCCCGGTCCACGAAGTCCATGTATGGTCGGACCGGCCCACGCATCGTGGCAAACTGCCGTTGTGGTGGGCCCAGGGCATTGAGCGTCCGACCGCTACACCGCCGGCTCCTGAGTCGCTGGATTGGGACCTGTGGCTGGGCCCGGCGCCCGCGCGCCCTTATAATCCGGCCTATGCCCCCTTTCGCTGGCGCGGGTGGTGGGATTTTGGCTCAGGCGGCATTGGCGACATGGGCATCCACAATATGGCGCCCGTTTTTTCTGCGCTGAAGCTTGGTCCGCCGCTCACCGTTCAGGCCAGCTCGACCCCGGTTTATCCGGAAACGGTTCCGCTGGCCTGCATGGTCCATTACAGCTTTGCTGGACGCGAAGGGATGCCGCCCGTTACGCTTCATTGGTACGATGGCGGACTGTTGCCCGAGCGCCCCGCGGAACTGGAACCCAACCATCCGCTGGATCCCGAAGACGGCATCCTTTTCGTGGGTGAAAAAGGCAAGATGCTCGTGACTGGCTGGGGCGGCGAACACCCGCGCCTCTTGCCGGAGAAGCTCGATAAGCAGTACGTGCGACCGCCGAAGACGCTGGCACGCTCGATCGGGCACCACAAAGAATGGCTCGCGGCGTGCCGGGGCGGACCGCCGGGACGCTCCAACTTCGACTTTGCCGGGCCGTTGACTGAGGCGGTGCTGCTGGGCAGCGTGTGCGTTCACAATGGCGGTGATCCGCTGGTGTGGGATAGCCAGCAGTTAAAGATCACCAATGATCCCGATGCGAACCGCTTTTTGCGTTACGGCTACCGCACAGGCTGGAGCTTATGAGTGAAAAAGTCAGGGTCGGATTGATCGGGTCGGGTTTCGTTAGCGCGATTCATGTCGAGGCGCTCAAACCTTGCTCCGCCGCGGAGATAATCGCGGTCGCATCGCCTTCGCCGGGCAAAGCCGAGTCGTTCGCGCGCAAGCACGGCATCCGCAGGCACTTCGAGGATTACCGAAAGCTGCTCGAGATGGATGAACTGGACCTAGTGCTCATCGGCATTCCCAATGATCTGCATTGCCAGGTGACGGTGGATGCGGCGGCCGCCGGCAAGCATATCGTGCTCGAAAAACCGATGTGCCTGAACCTGGCTGAAGCCGACCGCATGCTGGCGGCTTGCGCCAACGCGCGTGTGAAACTGATGTATGCGGAGGAGCTCTGCTTCGCGCCCAAGTATGTGCGGCTTAAGCAGCTTTTGGACAGCGGTGCCCTCGGTCAGCCCGTCCTGCTCAAGCAATCCGAAAAACACGATGGTCCGCATGCGCCGCATTTCTGGGATGTGCGCCGGTCCGGCGGCGGCGTGACGATGGACATGGGTTGCCACGCCATCGAGTTCTTCCGTTGGATGCTCGGCCGCCCGGCCATCAGCACCGTGTACGCGCAGATGAGCACCGCCGTCCACACCGACAAGACCGAAGGCGATGACAATTCACTGTTGATTGTGGAATTTGCCAACGGCGTCACCGCGCTGGCTGAGGAAAGCTGGACCAAGCTCGGCGGCATGGACGATCGCGCCGAGGTGCACGGCTCGAAGGGCGTCGCCTACGCGGACCTGCTGCATGGCAACTCGATCGAAACCTACAGCGCGGTTGGTTACGATTACGCGGTCGAGAAAGCCGGCTCTACCGTCGGTTGGTCTTTCACCATGTACGAGGAGATCTGGAACTACGGTTTCGTGCAGGAGCTAGCCCATTTTGTGGACTGCGTAAGGCACGACCAGCCGCCATTGGTCACGGGTGAAGACGCGCGGGCTGTGCTGGAGGTGCTGTTCGCGGCCTACGCATCGGCGGGGACGGGACGAAAGGTATCGCTGCCATTTAAGACGGACGTTGAGAAGCCTTTCGATCTCTGGCGGCCTCAATGAATTGAGAATTGGGATACGGCGGCCAATGTTTGGGTTCCCACGCCGGTCTCGGCGAAGCGAACGCAATTTGCCCGTGCTTGCCACCTGCCTGAACGCAGGTAAAACTGGGTCCGATGTTGCTGTTCCGTGAGAAGGTGCCGTCCGATTGGCTGCCGAAAGTGCTGGCGAATTTGCCGGCGGTGCTGGTGGACCACGCCCATTTGGAACGTAAAGCCGCCACCAGCGCGCTGAACCTTGAGAAATTTCGCGACCTTTTCCCCCGCGTCGATGACCTCAACGCGATTGCGATCGAGGAACTGCAGCATTTCCAACTCGTGCTCGGGTTGCTGCGCCGGCGCGGGATCCCCTTCGGCCAACCCTATCCCAGCCCGTGGATTCGGGGGCTGATGCACGCGATTCGGCCCGGTCACCGCAGCCAGGTCCTTGATCACTTGATCTGTTGCAGTCTTATCGAAGGCCGAAGCTGCGAGAAATTTCAAATGTTGGCCGAAGCGCTGAAGCCCGCCGACGCCGAATTAGCTGCGTTTTACGCCGGATTGGTTGAGTCCGAGGGGAACCATTACGCGACCTATCTGCTGATGGCGCGAGCGCTGGACGAACCGGAAACCGACCGGCGCCTGGATTTCTACCTCGACCTGGACGCGCGCCTAATCCGCGAGCCGAATCCGTTGCCGATGCTGCACTAGGGCGGTGTCTCGCAAGCGGGTTGGCATTTTTCCGGCAACGCGCGAATATTACGGCCCACAACGCGGGCTAGCTCAGGGTCGGCGCCCTGCTCGGGCTGCGGCTTTCGCCTTGGCATCTGCTCACCTCTCGCTCGACAAACTCGCTCGCCGCGGATCAGGTTTCCTCCGGCTTTTTAGCGACTTCGGTTTGTGCGACGCTTTCCCGGGGGCCGAGCCGGGTTCGTTTGAGTTCGCCAGCTTGCTCCAATTGCCGCTCGGCGGCCGCGCTGAACCGGGTGAAGGGAATCGCTTCCAGGCGGGCGGGTTCGATGGGCTTGCCGGTGAGCTCACAGCGTCCATAAGTGCCCTGGCGAATCCGGTTCATTGCCTCATCGATTTCATAGAGAGCATCCTGTTCCGATGAGAGCACGCCAAGCGCCAGGTCGCGGTCAAAAGTATCGGTGCCGGCATCGGCCATGTGGGTGCTGAAGGAGGGCTGCTCGTCGAGGGCGTCCCGGGCCAATGTCGCCTGGCGGCTCAGCAATGCCTCGCGCAGTTGAATCAGGCGATTATAGTGTGCTCGCCATTTGGCGGGGATGCGCGCTACAGCGCCGGGTGCGCCCAACACGTCGCGCGTGGCGGCTTTGGGTTTGCGCTGCCCTCGATGGGCAGCCTGCCTCTTACGTTCCATCGATGTTAAACTGGCACAGGCACCCGGGAAATCAATAGGTGCGCGTGACTGGGGCAAAGCCCTCCTTGGCCGGGGCACCTGACGAGACTAAGTTGAGGAAAAGGAGATTATGAAAGCGCTTACAACCATGGGAATTTTTGGAATAGCCGGTTCGCTGATGCTGTTTGGTACTGCCGCGTTGGCACAAACCGGCCAGGGCAGCACGGACCCAAGCCAGCTCGGCAACGCAGGTTCACACGGACAGCTCTCGCAAAGCGATTATCGCTTCTTCGAGAAGGCCGCCCGCGGCGGCATGGAAGAAGTCGAACTGGGTCAATTGGCACAACAAAAGGCCGCCAACCAGACCGTTCGCGACTTTGGCCAGAGAATGGTCCAGGACCACGGCAAGGCCAATGACGAGTTGAAACAGGTGGCGGCGCAGGAAGGTTTGGCGTTGCCCACCCGTATGTCGCGGTCTGAAAACTCGACCATGCAGCGGCTCCAGGGCTTGAACGGGGCGAGTTTCGACCAGGCCTACGCCAAAGACATGGTCAAAGACCACACCAAAGATGTGAGCGATTTCCAAAAGGCTGCTCAAACGATTCAGAATTCTGCTCTGCGGGACTGGGCCCAGAAGACGCTGCCGGTGCTCCAGGAGCATCTGCGCCTCGCCAAGAGCATGGAAGCCTCCCTGCAAAACCAGAAATAAGGCATTCGGCCGGCGCGCGGACATTCGTGTCCGCAGCAGCGCCCGAATGTCAGCACGGCTCGGATTTGCTGCCGATTGTCAGGGTTACGTTGCTACGGACAGGAATGTCCGCGCTCCGACCGTGTCAGTGGCCGATTACAGGTTGATTCCCGTTCGCCGCTCCCGTGTTGCCGGGCTTGACACCTCGCTTCGGCCAGCCGACGATGATAGCCGGTTCCTATGCCGGCTTAGCTCAGTGGTAGAGCAGCAGTTTTGTAAACTGCGGGTCGTCGGTTCAATCCCGACAGCCGGCTCCAGCCGAAAATCGTCCACTCGGTTCATACTGGGACACTACCACAGCGGACCGCATTTCACATCCGAGCGCAACTGCCCCTATTGGCGGCAGGGAGGATTCGTTTGAGTCAGGCGTTTGGGCTTGGGGCGGGCGGTTGAGCGGCGGGTGCGGGCTTGGCACGGGGCCAGAGTTCGTCGGTGGTTTTGCGCAGGCGCGGCGGGAGGGCCTTGGGATTTTCCGGGCGAGTTGGGGAGGAGAAAGCTGTCCGGATGGCCTCGAGCTCGTCGATCACTTCCTGGTTTTTACTTCGGCGCCGCCAGCAGGTGGAAGAATCGTGATATTTCTGCAACTCGCGCAGTTCGCGGTTGAGATGAAAGATGATGGAGGAGACGGAGCGAAGTTTGGCGGGGTCCTGGACGAGTTGGCGGAGGGAATTGGGCTGGACGAGCCACTGGGAGAGGGTGGTGGCGAGGGCCTGAACAGGCGGGTTTCGAGGGCGAGGGTCTGTTCGGCGCGCCACTCGCGGTAACCGCCGCCGGTTTTCCAATTGGAGATGTTGCGAGGAGTGACAAAGATTTCGAGCTCTTCGAGAGCGGCGACGATGCGGAGATAGGGGACACCGTCGTAGATCATGCGGCTGACCATGTCGCGTTCGGGTTTGGGGAGCCGGGCGACGAGTCCATTGCGGCGGGTTCTGCGCGGGGGACTCGAAGGAGGTTGGGTGGCGGTTGCGGGAGCGGGTAGGATAGCCAAGGCCGGTGCGGGGTCGGGTGAGGCGGGTGCAGGCTGAGCGGCGGTGGCGGGAGCAGGTTCGTTTTGCGTGTTCATTGTTTTGTGGATATATCGCTGTTGATTCTGTTTGAGAGGTGCGAAAAAGTGGTTTTTACCTTCCAAAGGTTACCAACACCTACCAACGGTTACCGCGAGGTTACCGCAAGGCGTCGTTGGAACGACGATAGCTGCGGAGCCAGGCAGGTGATAAGCGGGCGGCGGACAATAAGAGGGGCGGGTTTCCCGAGTACCGAAGAAGCGGCGTCTGCAGTGCATATCAACGTACAACTCGAACACAGGTTCTGAGGCCGGTCCGGCGAGTGCCGGCAGTGCGACTCGGGCTGTGCCGCGTGTCCAGTGTGCGAGTCAGACTTGACTAAGATTCAGACATTCAGACCGGTGTTTTAGCTGGCGTGGATTAATAAGCATAGCGAATGCCAGTTGGGGTAAGGTGTTCGCTAGTCAAAAACCTTCTCTCCGCCCGAAATCCGAGCTGTGTGGCATCAGCGACCGCTGTTGCCGAGCACGCCTTAGAGGACGGCACGCGGGCCGGAGCGAAGTTCGTTAAGTTGGGACGAACACAGCCATCGCGGCTAATTGCTGCGCGATACTTTTCTGAGCAGGTTTGTCCAGCGGCCAACCCGTGATGTGCGCATGTTGTGGGTTGTTCAAAAGAGGAGCGGGTTCGGTGCGCAACAGGGCCTTTGCGACGTCGGCAACAGTTACGTCGGCTCGTCCGAAGAGTTTGGCGGAACGTTTTTCCGAAATGGTATAGGCGACGGTTTGACCGATTTGCCAAATCTGAGCTTCCGAAAGCTGGCCGTGACGCGTGACAGACAAATTGAGGTCCTTAGGGGGTATAAAGGCGTCCTGCCGCAGGGTTTTGTCGGACCTCACCCATTGCGCAACCGTGACAAACCGGGCCAACAATTCATTTAGGGAAATCGGCGGCAACTGCCCCTGTCCGTTCATACGGCATGCACGCGGCCTACTAGCTCGAGAACGGATTTTGGCATTTCGCCCAGAAACACTTCCGTGCCAAAGGCCTTGTTCGGCCCAAGGAGGGCTGAGTAGTGCAGATCGCCCTCAGGACTAATGCTGACAGATAGAGTTCTGTGGGGAGAAACGTACCATTCAAACGCGATTTGGCCGTCCGGCTCTGCCGAAATCGACGGTGCACGAGTCCCGAGCGGCAGCGCTTCAATAAACCGAAACGCGTTCCGATACGTTGCTGCGGTTACAGCTTCTGCACCATAACCATCCCAGCCAGGAGTGTTCGCGCCCTCTGCCACACCGAGGAGCTCCGCAAAAAGCTCATGGCTTTGCAAACCAAGTGCGTACGACGCTTGTAACCGGCGACGACTTTCACCGGCCTGGCAAGCGACGAACCGAGCGGCGTCACTCGCACCCGCTGTGGTTGGACCGCCAAGAGATATGAGGGCTGTTGCGGTCATTTCCAGTATCATTTGAATCTACTTAATGCCTTGTGGGCAATATTACAAAAGAAAACTTTGTTCTTCAACCAACGCATTTGCCTCAGTCGTTTTACCAACTCCTCGTGGTTCAATTCTAAAGCAGCAGTTGTAAATGCGTCAATATCAAAGATTAGCGCGGGAACACCACTCGGAGGCGCCGGTGGTTGTAATGTACGGATAACGTTTACAGCCAATGGGTCGCCGGGAACGACTAAGGTATCCTGGTGAAAAAATCCCATCACCGGCAAATCCAGGCCCCCGGTCGGGTCAGGATTCATTTTAATGTAATCTTCACATCTGGCCTCACCTGGTTGCATTTCGAGCCGGTTGATAAAACGCAACCCCACTCTTTGGATTTCCAGAGGCTGAGCGACGTGAATGTGCATCTGCCAGAGTCGCATCGCTTCGCCGAAGAGGCGCTCCCAGTTTTCATAAGGCTGAAGCCTGGCGAGCAAGAAACCGTCGCGCGTGAACCGAGCGATGTATTTTTCGTCCGCAGATCGAAACTGGAGGCCGTGCCAGCCCAGTTGACGCGTTACAGGTTTCGGCTGCTCAGGGGAGAATGTGACCTCGTGTTGTAATTCGTTTTGAGACAGGGCCAGCGGATACTCTGGGAGCCGGTGTTTGAAATGCTGTGTAACTGCTGCTTCCTCCCACTGGCCGCCGGCCCGTGCCCGGATCTCAATGACAGCTTCGACAATAGGAGCATGAGCCAGATGTGGAAAGGCCTCGTTCAGGTCAATATTTAAAGGTAATTGCCCGGCCATCTACTTTTTCATCTGGTCCAACACCGGAAAACGATACAAGAAAGACTCGGCCGAGCAATGGCAAAACAAGGCTCCCGAGGATCTGATAGGCGTGCCGGTACTTTTCGATGGAGAACTGAGCAGTGCAATTCAAATTTTGAATTGAACGAAATCGCATGAAGCCGGATGGATGTAGAGCCGACAGCAGCTCCCCCTCCACCCCCATGATTTTCACTTTGTTTCAACCTCAAAAGGTAACTGTAATGTGTCGCCGCATTTTGGTGCAGCGCGGTCAAGTCTCTCCTTGAAGTCATTCCAATTGGTGCAGCTTTTCATTAGAAATTGCACATTGAAAGATGCTGTTGAAGCTCAGGAACCCCAAGGTCCTCTGTGAGATGTTGGTGGTGCCGTCGCGCTCTGGTCCCGGATGGGGTTTTTGGATTGACCTCGCGGAGCCTCTTTAGCAGGCCGGGATGTAGCCTGGATGTCATTAGTCCAATGCCCGACATAAGAGAGAACCCCGTCGCTGGGAACAAGTTTTACAGGGCGCTGTTGCTGCCGTGACTATAAAAGATCAAGAGCCCGACACCCACAGTAGATCGCGGGTATCCCGCCGTTGTACCGGCGTTCGCCTGCCGAAGGGTGGTCCGGCACCGGAGCAAGTAAGCCCAAGAGGAATGCAGATGGCCGACGCGCCCGCCCTGGACCCGACAAACGAAGTCTCAGTTGTGCGCGTCTGAGACGCACAACCGGGAAAATCTCAGTACACGAGCACCGTAACGGTGGCGTGTTCGACTGCCTTCACAACTTGGGCTCGCGTTGCTGATGGGGAGGGGGCTTTTACCTTCGCGAGCAACCCCGGGATTGTTTCCAATAGGTCTCGCAGGTATTTGGCCTTAACTGCGTAATTCACATTCTGCGGGACAGACCCAGAATTCACCAAAGCGGTAAGGTCATTTAGCTTGGCTCGCACAATTCCGATTACGCCACCGTTCTCGGCAACGAGGGCGCCGCCGGAATTTCCTGGCTGAATAGGTACGCTAATCTGGTACTGAGACGGATCGTCCTCTGGCCCTGCGAGGCTGCTGATCTTCCCGTCCGTATATTTGGGGGCCGCACCCTGAACTTGTATATTCGGGAAGCCGATTGTGAACACTGAATCGCCTAGGCCGATGTGACTACCAAAATCCAGCGGCAAACCCTGGAATGTCCCCTCCACCTTCAACACGGCCAAATCAAAGGCTTGGCTGATTTTAACTACTTTCGCGTCGAGTGTTCTGCCATTGAACCGGACTTGCAGCCTTTTGGCGTCCTCGACGACGTGGCAATTCGTCACAAGATACCCGTCATCCGTGATCATAAAGCCAGTGCCGGTAGCCGTCAGTCGATCAGCCTCAATTCCCGGGAGAACATCAACCGAAGGCATGGGTGTGGGGGCGATTCGCTGGAATGCAACCAGCCCTTTCAAAACAGGCTCAGGGATCTCGTTCCGTTTGCATGCGCGACCAGCGTCGTACGACCGCACAACACGCTGATTTTCAGCCTTATTAATATAGGTATAGCGGCCAACCAACTTCGCGCGAAAACCGAATCGCTCCGTATCCGAAAGCACAGCAATGTGTTTTACGTGAATGGCCTCAATACTCAGGGCCTCATCCGGGTTGGGGTCAATCAGGGCTTCGCCCCCATCAAGTTCATTGATAAGCCGTGCGTTCGGAAACCAAGCCCACCCCGGTTGTTGCTTTCTGAGGTCATAAACGACACCATCGACTTCGCGAAACAGGCCAGAAGCGATTGCATTGTTAAGCTCTTGATCGCCGACTTCCAGCGCACGTTGCCGTCGGTTCGCTTCATCTTGTGCCTCTCTTGCCGGGTCGTAGCCGAATCGGCGTTGGAGTTCCGGCGGGAGGTCTCGAAGCTTCACGGTTCCTCCACTTCCGCCCTCTAGACGGTAAATGAGCATTCCGCGCTCGACACGAACCGGCTCAGCGTTAGAAATAACTTCTGAGCCGTTAGTGAACGTGATCGGGGTGTTCGTCTGCGCCAAGCAGCCGCAGGCCAGAAGGGGAAATATCACGACCAGCCTCATGGATTGCCATCGTGCTCCGGTAGGGTGCGGTTTGCAACCCAAAATGTGGCACGGATTTTACGCCCTCCCCGAAAACCGACGGCCCTTTGGTCGAATTTAGTTGTCAAGGTCTGCCCTAAGGTGTCTGCTCAGTTCAGCCCGTGAGCCAATCGCGGCTTTTGGGGGAAAGGGTAATCATGAAACTTGCTGTTCTCGTTCCTCTTTTCTTGATCGCTGTTTCGGCCCCCGCTCAGCCTACGACTTGCATGCCGGCGCCTGCTGGCCTGGTTGGCTGGTGGCGCGGTGAAGGTGACGCCTCAGATTGGGCAGGCACGAACAACGGCATCCTCATCAATGGCTCAGGCTTCGGCCCGGCAGAGGTTGGGCAGGGATTCTCCTTCACCAGCCCCGATCAATGCGTGCAAGTGCCCGACGCGCCCGCATTAGACCCGACGAACAGCCTGTCATTGGAGGCGTGGGTGCTGTTATCAACTTACCCGAACAACGATGGGGTTCTGGTGGTCCACAAAAACGTCTTCGACGTGGTTCCGGACCAGTATAACATCACAGTGTGGCAAACGGGGAGCAACTCGATTTTCCAGGTTACTCTTGGAGTTGTTCCGGGCGGAGACATAACATTGTACAGCACCACATGGCTGCAGACTAACACCTGGTACCACGTTGCAATGACCTATGACACTGCCGCACTCCGTCTGTATGTGAATGGCAAACTGGAAGCCAGCGCCCCGGCAACGGGACCAATCGTCACAACGAGTGGTCCGCTCGAGTTTAGCGGTTATGGGTTTGGCCCATGGTCGTTGCCTGGCCAGGTGGACGAGGTGAGCCTGTACAACCGCGCGTTGACCGGCTACGAGGTGGAGGCCATCTACGCGGCTGGAAGCTTCGGGAAATGCTACATGCCTCGCATCACCCTCCAGCCCCAAGGTCAGGTGGGCTACTGGGGCCGGAGCGTCACGTTCAGCGTTCAGGCGACGGGGGCCCCGCCTCCGGCTTACCAGTGGTACAAGGACGGGTTGGCCATTTCGTGGGCAACCAACTCGATCCTTGTGTTCACGAACCTCTCGCTGGATGCAGGCGGCAAGTACTCGGTCGAGGTCAGCAACGCGTTCGGGAGTGTGGCCAGCTCGAACGCCTTTCTGATCGTCAATCCTGCTGGGGTGACGCTCGGCCTTTATGCCGGACTCACCATCGAAGGGGCGGCGGGGAACACCTACGGGATTCAGTACGCCACCAACATCAGCCCGACCACCGTTTGGAGCACATTGACGCAAATCACTCTGACGCAGCCTGTGCAGTTGTGGATGGACACCAATGTTGATATTGCCACAGGCGCCAGCCCGCGGCGGTTTTACCGGGTCGTGGCGGTGCCGTAGGTATTTATTGAGTTATGGGTTGGCGGCAGAAAGCGCCAGAGGGCTGGCGCAGTCCAAAAGCTGGCGCAGCAATGGCGGGCGTTGCGATTTTCGCGAAGCGTCGTGGACTACGGCAGCCCTCTGCCGCTGTCAGAGGGGCTGAGGCAGTCGAAAGCGCCAGAGGGCTGGCGCAGTCCAAAAGCTGGCGCTGCAATGGCGTGCGTTGCGATTTTCGCGAAGCGTCGTGGACTGCGGCAGCCCTCTGCCACTGTCAGAGGGGCTGAGGCAGTCGAAAGCGCCAGAGGGCTGGCGCAGTCCAAAAGCTGGCGCCGGGATAGGTTTATTATGCCCGTAGTGCGCCCCCGCTGAGTCCAAACTCCACCTTTACTTTCCTCAAAAATGAACTCATTTTCGTGCGAAACTCATGCTGGGCGCGTGGCGGAATTGGCAGACGCGAAGGACTTAGGATGCCAAAAATAGCCTTTTCTGACGGTTTCGCCTCGTTGCGTTTCGGACCCCACAAAGTGAGTTGGGACCCTGATTTTAGCGGGTGAAATGCACTTTCGATGCGGTTAAACCGGGTTGAACGATACCAAAGGCGAAAGTGGCACAAAAAGTGGCACAAGCGATTTTCGGTGTCTCGACGCGTTTAGGAATGCCTCGGGTGTCCAACACTGCCGGGGGGATTGGTTGGCTTCAAAAAACTAAACGGGTGGGGCCTTGTTTGCCCCAGGAGCGATTTTGATTCGCGGATGGTATGCGGACACCCCCGGGGCATGAATCGCCTCTCCTAGCCCCCAGCGGTGAGCGAGGGCAGCACCCCCAGCTCTTTCCGTCGCCAGCAGCATCTCGCCCATTTTGCGCTCGGCCATTCAACCAGGGAAGCGCCCATTGGCTCTAGGACGCGTTTTGATCGCCGGGGTGCGGTGGTATGGTGGGGGGCAAAAGCGAAACGGTAGGCGGTCTATTGCGTAGCTTGGGCGCAGGCTTCCACGGCTTCACCCAAGGGGATGCACTGGCGTTCTTTCTTCGCCTCGCGCATGAAGTGGCGGCGCTCCCATTCAAGGCACCGGGCGCATACCGGGCCGGCCCGCCAGGCAACGGCGCGCTGGCCGCACGGACAAAGCGAGCGGCGGTGCTTGGACTCAGCGCGCGCCAAGTTGCATCCTCCGGCTTATGCTCTCCAGCGTGCTCGCAACTTCGATCTCGCCCGTCTTATCCAGCGCACAGATGACGTCCGTCGTGATCAGGCCGTGCGCTGTGATGCCCCAGTTCGGCTCCGGCGCGGTTGCGCTAACCACGTCGGGCACTTCGGGCGCGGGCGTTGCCGGGGTGGTGAGGAAGTCCCGAAGCTCTTGGCGTTTCGAAATCCAGTTTTCCACACGCCCGTTGCCGCCGTCACGGTCCGTGCGGCTGGCCGAGACAGTCTCGCGGGATTGCTCGATGAGACGCGCGGCCACCACTTCCAGCTCAGGCCGTCGCGCGGTGAGGATGTCGAAGGCGCGGCGGAAACTCTCAAGAGAAAACGAGTCGGCCTGGATTAGCTCGCGGTCCTCTGCCGAGAGCCTCTCAGCGTGGCCGCCCGCCATGAACAGGTGATGCCACAAAATGGGGACTGTGAGCGGCTCGCCCGCGGGGTTGGAAAATCCGCCGAGAACCTCGCCAAGAATGCCGCCCCAGCCCAATGCGGCGTTCTGCTCGCGCGTGCCCGCCGCGGATGCGCAAACGCCCTGGTGTAGGCCACCCACAAAGGGGGTGGGGTTTAGGTTGTAGGCTCGCGCCACCACGGCGTGGCCGGCCTCGTGCCAAGCTGTTAAGCAGAAATCTTTTTCGTCCTGCGCGTTGAAGGATAATATTTTCATATCATTGTTGCAGTTGCGGTATCTGGCTTGCGTTAGGCGGTGGTCCAGGGATCAAGGTGTTGTAATCGGAAACCACATCGGGCCGATGTTGGGCAGCGTAAATGTCGGGGTCCCAGAAGCCAACGGGACTGCCAATCCAAATCCGGTCCATCTGAAACCATGTTCGCTCCTCGACAATCTGATCGGCCTTGCGCAGCCAAGAGATAACCGCTGATCCCGTGTCGTAGCCGGTATCGGAATAGCATTGCGGATTATAGACGGCCAGCCGGTCGAAGATCGTATTCGTCAGCGTTGGCGGGTAGTCCGGAGAAATGAAGTAGGCCGGAAGTTGGGGATTAGCCTGAAGAATCGGGTCCTCGATGTAGCCGCCCGGATTAAGAAAAGGCGGGCGGAAGTAAAACGCGCTCCATGTGATCTGGTACCCCACGACGTAAGGGGATTCTGTGCCGCGCCAATACTTCGTGACGATTTCCATCGCCGCCGCCTTGGCGAGATCGGTGCCTGGAGTTGTAATAACCGTATTGGGCGTCCCAATCTGCCCAGGCGGTGTAACGGTGTAAGTGCCGTCCCCGTTGGACACCGGCGATGCTGTCGCCATGTTCGCAGCGACAGACCAGTAGAGCCGGTTTTCCAAGTAGTCCCTATACAACGGCCATGAATTTTCAAAGTAGTCTTGCAGCAGCCGAATGACATATTGGTTGGCTGTCGCCTCCGTGTTGTTGGCCCCTTGCAGCGCAAAAAAATAACGCGGATGCTTGAGAATATTAAGTCCCAACTCAACCGGCACGATAGAGAATTTGTCGGGTGGTGTGTCAAACGACAGCCCCTCCGAAACTACAATCAGAATCGCCAAGCCGCCCGGTTGGCGCTGGACCTTGCAGGAAAGGACCTTTGTGACATTGCCACTTGAATCCTGAAGCAGCGTGCCCCGGCCATACTCAATCAGCTTTTGAAGCGCAACGCCCCATGGCAGGCTGAAGCGATGCGTCAGCGTCGCCTGTTCCGCTCGCTCGATTTCCGGCGAATCGGGCAATTCCTCGGGCGTTTTCGATTCAATATCGATCAGCCCTGTCATGTCCATCGCAATGACCTGATTGGGATTAATCGGCGTGCCGATTAAACCGCCAAGGCCATTGGCCCAGTCAAGGCCGCTAGGGTATGGGTCAAATGACATAAGTTAAACCTCCCCAGTCTGGCGCAAGATTTCCTCAGCCGCGCGGCGCACACGTCCGGCCAGCCGCTCCACGACAACCGCCTGGCGTTGCGGGCGGGCCGCAATCCACGAGTCCCAGACATGCACTATGTGCTGATCGCCCATGAGTTGTATGGAAAGCGCG
>DASYXT010000131.1:0-2318 GCA_035934555.1 Verrucomicrobiia bacterium
TAAAGCGCTGCAGCTTCCAACCACGTCCCACCACCAGGCGCCGATGTAACCGCGCATTCTCAAGTCGCCCCAGCCAGTAACTCATCGGTACCGCCGGCTGGCCCGTGTACCAGTTCACATCCGCCTCCGCGCGGGCACGAGTAAAGCCCAAATGCCGTTTCAGGTGCCGGACCCGAATGGCGCTTAGTTTAGCCGTTGGATTTGCGGGGATTACTTTTCCAGTAGCGGTTGCGATGAGGGATCTCCTTGAACTTGTCGCGCGGACGATTGAGGAGCGGGAACGGCTTGGGACGGCGTTTGAGCGCGCGGGGTTCGGTTCGCCCGAAGCGCTCTGGCAGGAGATCCCGCGCGATGACTTCGAGCAGTTTCTCCAGCAAATGGGTTTGCGTTTTGCGGGAACGCGCCTGGGCAATGGCGGTTGTAAATTGCCGGACCGAGTCCACCGTACCCTTGAAACTGAGACCGCTGACGCTGACGTGGAAGCGCAGGCTGGACTCGGCCATGAGGCAGCGGATGAGGTTGTAGGCGATGAAGAACATTTCCAATTCCTTATGAACCATGCGGGGACTCTTACACCGTAGGACTTCCATGCCCATCGAGGTTTTGATGTCCCGGAACCACAACTCGACGCGCCAGCGCTCGGCGTATAAATACGCCAACTCCTCGGCCGGATATTTTTGCGGATCCAGCAGGGTCGTGACCAGCGTGACCGAATGCACGCGAAAACCGGGCACGCGCAGGTTGAAACGCAATACGCGCACCGTAATCTGCTCCGGGATCCTCTTCCAAATGAAGCGCGGCAGATAAGCGGGGCGCAGCCACGGCTTGTCCCAAACAAACAGACGATCGTTTTTGCCCAGCCGCTTGCCTTTGCGCAGGTCTGTCGGCCGAGCCTGATGCAGCCGAAAGAGGCTGTGGACTCCCCGGCCGAGTAATAAGGCCAGCAAGGTATAGGTGCTGAAGCCACGGTCGGCCAGGACCAGGTCTCCCGGTTTGAACTGCTGCAGGAGCCGCTGCAACAGCCCCAGTTCGTGCTGGTGCTTGTCGCCTTTGGCATAGTCGAGCAACGCGCCCGTGCTCAAACTGAAAACCCCCACCAGCCTCAGCAGCGGGAAGCCACAGCCGGCCTTTTGAGCTCCGGATTGCGGATAAGCGCGCTGGTTTTTGAGCGTGTCGGGCAAGCTGGTCGTGGTGCCATCGACGACTTTGACGCAAAGACCGCGCCAGAGTCGCCGGGCTTTTTCGGCGTGCGCAGCGGCGGCGCAACGCAAGCGGGGCAGAATGTCCCAGGGAAGCCGAGCGCGGGCCTGGCAGTAGCCGCCGGTGGCTTCATCGACCGGGCCGCGGCGGTGCAGGGCAAAGAGCGCCTGGATTTGCCGGACCACCTCGCGGCAGGGGCAATCGGGGTTGAGGACTTGATAAAGGAAGCCGAAGAAGGTGCGCCGGAGGCTGAAAACGCGTTCTCGGCTGTTGAGGCCCTCGTCGGCCTGCGCGAGCAAGGCGGGCGGCAGGAAGCGGCCAAAGAACTGGTCCAGGTGGAGGAGGCTTTGCTGGCGCAGGCGAACTATCCGCCGGCCCATGGGACCAAAGCGGCGTCGCCAGTCGGGGAAGAAGGGCGTGTTCATAGCACAGTATTACTACTGTGCTATGCTTGACAGCCAGCTTAAACTTGCCCCATGCGAAAACTCGCTCACTCGGTGCCGGCTTTACAGCGGCAATATGACCGCTTGCGCCAACGCCTCGCGCGCATTGGCCTTATCAGCCAGGGCTCCGTCCTCCAGCGTTCGGCCCTTACCTCGGGCCGCAGCGGGTTTCAGTGGACCCGAAAAGTCGCCCAGAAGACGGTCAGTGTGGCGCTGAGTCGAGACCAATTCGCAGCCATGCGCCAGGCCGTAAGCAACCAACGAAAACTCGGCAAAACGCTGCAGCACATGGAAAGCATCTCACGGCAGATCATCTTCGCTTCGGCCCCTGATACGCGTCGGCGCAAGCGCCTGTCACGTAAAGTTTTGGGCACTATCTAAGCGCCATTCCAGTCGGTCCCCAGTCGGTCCCTAGTACCCTTAACTATGGCTCAAAAAATGCTTGTTATGCTGCACGCAAAAGCGCTAAAAAAACAAGCAGGATGGAAATAACGGCAGAAGACCGGCCTAATCGTGTAGCCACGATAGTTGCCTCCGAGCTCCAAAACCACAGTACATGCGGGTTCGCGTAAGTACTCATCAGGGTGTGGCAACCCACGGCGCCCCCCTCGCTGTCAGCGGTCACTGAAAAGGGACCACCTCGGGTCGAAATTAATTCCCCCGGGGGACCAATTT